>NZ_KV794822.1:0-98099 GCF_001808885.1 Corynebacterium sp. HMSC074E01 | reverse complement strand
AGAGGAACCACCCGACAGCAGCTAACACCCCAGCCACCAAACACAACACAAGCAGAAAGGCAACAGCTAACCACCAGTGACAGCACTGCCACCCGCGGACCACATCAAGGCACGCGGGCATATCGGCGATCCTTGAGCACAATTCACGTGCTTGCCGCTGAGGGTTAAGCCCTTAAAGAGCGAAGCCCACCAACCGGAAAATGGTTGACGGGTTTGCTGTCGTGCACTAATGCGGCTCGAGCGGGCCGAGCCTTGCGGCGGCTGAACGCGTTGGGGCGAAGGCCAGAGGTGGTTAGTCGAGGGTCGGCGTGGGATCCTCGCCGATGACGACCTCCACCGTGACCGCATCAGGGCGCAGGGTCTCTTCCAACTGGGCGGCTACGACGCCGCCCTCCGCCTTGACAGTTCGTGTAATGCGCAAAACCGGCTGGTTGCGCCCCACGCCCAATGCCTTCTGTTCCTCCGTGCGAGCCGTGGCAGCCACGAGGGAATCACGCTTAAATACGGGTGCCAGACCAAGGTCCGTCAACAGCGCAATCAGTGGCTTTTGGACGTCCTCTTCCGCGAGGTCCGGGGCCAAGGCTTGCGGGATAAAAAGGGTGGAGGCCATGATGGGCGAGCCCTCGGTCAACTGCACCGCACGGCATTCCCACACGGAATCGCCTTCCTCAATCCCGAAGGCGGAAGCGAGGTGCCCAGGTGCCTCAATCAACGTTAGCGACAGCACCCGCACCTCAACGTCGAGACCATGCTCACGCAACTGGTCAAGGGCACTGCGCCCACTCGTCAGGCTCAGCGTCGGCGGGGTGGCACGCACGAAGGTGCCGCCGGTGCGCCCGCGCTTGCGGTCGATAAGTCCCTCAATCTGGACGATGTCCAGCGCGTGGCGCACTGTCATGCGCGCCACCTTGTATTCCTGTACCAATTCCCGCTCCGTGGGGAAACGGTCCCCCGGCTTTAGTTCCCCGGATTCAATCTTGCTCCGCAGCGAATCCGCGATCACCAAATAGGCGGGGCGGCGGCGTTGATAGGTGGACACGTCTCATAACTGTACCGTGTGCTGGGTTTTTCGCATCTTGAGCGAAAACTCGCCACCTACTTGCGCTGGTTCAGCTCAATGCGTGGGCGCACGCGGATCTCAGTGAGCTGCGTCGTCGGACCAGCATCAACGGTGGCGCGAATAGCCTTCGCCACCTCCACAGGGGCAATGACGTGCTCCGGGTTATAGTCCTGCAGTCCCTGCAACATCGGGGTATCCGTCGGGCCCGGCGCGACGGTGGAAACGCGGATGCCGAGCTCGCCGAGGCGGAGACCGTCGGCAAGCGCGTACAAAGCGTGCTTCGTAGCAGCATAAATGACATTGTCGCCGTAGGAGTGGATGCCGGCGCCGGAGTTGATGAACACCGCAAGCCCTTCCGCTGCGCGCAGCGCAGGCAGCAGCTGGCGGGTCAGCTCTGCCGGAACGTGCACGTTGAGGTCCATCTGCGCGCGCCAATCCTCAGGGCTAGCGCTTTCTACCGAGTGCTTGTCCGCCCTAGCCGCCGCATGCACGAGCACGTCCACGCGCTCCAGCGAAGCCAGCTCGGTGGGAAGCGCGGTGCCGTCGAGCAGCGACAGCAGGTCGATTTCCACCGGCACGATGTTCTCCGCCTCCGGCAGCTCCCCGGCTCGCCGACCCAGTGCATACACGCGGTGGTCTCGGGCAAGGTCCTTGATGATCTCCGCGCCCATTCCACCCGTCGCACCAGTTACAACGGCAGTCTTCAACATGGTTGTTCCTCCTTCTCGTTAGCGGAAGCGCTTCGGCACATCCGGCTCCCCCAGCGTCAGCATCAGGCGGTTGGCCCAGTTGAAGAACGCGGTGGAGTTGATGACATCGATGATGGCTAGGGTATCGAATCCCACGGCCTCGAGGCGCTCAACGTGGGAGGTGTCGAACGCAAAGGGTGACTCGGTCAGGGCCACGGCAGCGTCACGGATAGCGGACCACTGCGCCGAGCCCAGGTCAGCGGAAACGCCTTCCTCGAGCAGGCGGTCAATCGCCGCGGCGTCACCGCCCTCTTCCTTCGCGCGCTGCTGGTGCACCGACGCGCAGTACTCGCAACCGTTCAGGCGCGAGACCACCGTGGCGGCCAGCTCACGCTCGGCGCGGCCGAGGCCGCCGTCGGTGTTGTAGAAGATGTCCAGGTCCGTGAGCGTGCGAGCCTTGAGCGCTGCCGGGTCGCGGGCGAGCAGGCGGAAGTACTCCATATCGATGCGCTCGGGCTTAATCAGCGCATCGCGCTGCGCGTCTGTGAACTCCTCCTTCGGCTGCGGCGGCACCCAGGGCTTCCAGCCCAGCGAGTGCGCCACGAAGCCCTGCGGCTTGACGACGTCCGGCACCAACGTCCCCTCCCCCGGCACCCACTCCGGGGTCTGGGTGGGACGCGGCGCCTCAGTCACGGGCGCGGGCTGCGCGGTACCGGCCAGCACAGACAAGCCGTGCGCCACGCGCAGCTGGAAGGACAGGAAGCTGATGAGCTGTGCCAGCGTCACGATGTCATCGTTGGACCACCCGGCCGCCTGCAGGTGACCAATCGCGGCCGGGGAGGCGTCCTTGGGGTGGAAGACCAGAAGGTGGGCGAAGTCGAGGGCGGCGGCAAGGCGCGGGGAGCCGTCGAAAAGCACGAAGCCGCCATCGATATAGGGGCCGGTGGTGATGCCGCGCTCCACCGCGCGGGCAACTTCTGCAGCGAGCTCCTCCGATTCCTCCGCCAGCAAGTCGGAGTAAAAGTCGACGGCAGGCGCCGCCTGGTACACGCCCGCCACAAAGGTAGCGATGGCGTAGCGCTCCGCAAAGCTGAACGTGCCGGGCGCTGAAGGCTCGAGGAGCGCGACGAAGGAGGCCTGCGCGTTCTCCTTGGCTTCGGGCCGACGCTCGCGCAGCTGAGCGACGTCCCCTTCGACCCCCGCTACTAGGTTAATGATGTCTGCCATGATCTAATCCTTTCTTTTCCGGCCCCAGGCTACAGGCCCAGGTTGAGGTCGCCGGCGCGGTAACGCGAGCCGGGGATGGCCTCGATGAGCTTCCGGGTAAACGGTGACTGTGGGTTGCTAAAGACCTCGGCCGTGGGGCCGCATTCCACCTGCTGGCCCTTCGAGAGCACCGAGACAGTATCGGAGATCTGGTTGACCACCGCCAGGTCGTGCGAGATGAAAATGTAGGTCAGGCCAAGCTCCTCCTGGAGCCGGGAAAGCAGCCGCAGGATCTGGGCCTGCACGGTGACGTCGAGGGCGGAGACGGCCTCGTCGAGGATGACCAACTCGGGTTCCACAATCATGGCGCGCGCGATGGCCACGCGCTGGCGCTGACCGCCGGAGAGCTCGCGCGGGCGCCGGTCATAATAATCCGGGTTGAGAGCTACCAGGTCCAAGAACTCCTTGGCCTTTTCCTTGGCCGCGCTTGCACGCGTGCCCTTCAAATTCCGCAGCGGCTCCGCCACCGTCTGGCCAATCGTCTGCTTGGGGTCCAGCGAGCCATAAGGATTCTGGTAGACCAGCTGGATGTTGTTTCGCTCTTCGCGCAAGGCCTTACCGCGCAGGCCCACGATGTCGCGTCCGCCCACGGTGATGCTGCCGGAAGTCGGGGTGTTGAACATGGCGATGCTGCGCCCCGTCGTGGTCTTGCCGGAGCCGGACTCGCCCACGATGGCGTGGGTCGAGCCCTTGGCCACGGTGAAGGAGATGTTATCGACCGCAGTGAAATCACCGAAGCGCTGGGTCAGGCCTTCAACGCGCACCAAGGGTTCGCCAGTCGCCGCGCCGTGGGAAACAGAAGAAGCGCGTTCAGCGGTTGCACCAGCCTTCGCAGCGGCGCCGGTGGTTGCTGTGCTGGCGCCGGCGTCGGTGAGTGTGCGGGCGTCAGGCTTGGCGGTACTGCGTGGAGCGGATGTGCCGGCGTCGGCGACGGTGAGAGAGGGGGCGTCGGCAAGCAGGCGTTTGGTGTAGTCGTGGCGCGGGTTCGTCAGCACCGTGGCGGCCAGGCCCTCCTCGCGCAGCTGGCCGGACTCCATGACCACGACGCGGTCGGCGCGGTCACCGGCCACGGCGAGGTCGTGGGTAATGAAGAGGATGCCCATGCCGAGCTCCGCGCGCATATCGTCGAGGAGATCGAGGATGATCTTCTGCACGGTGACGTCGAGCGCGGAGGTGGGCTCATCGGCGATGATGAGGTCGGGCTCCAGCGCCACGGCGGCAGCAATGAGCACGCGCTGCTTCATGCCGCCGGACAGCTCGTGCGGGTACTGGTGATAGCGGCGCTCAGGGTCATCAATGCCGACGCGCTCCAGGAGTTCCAGTGCCTTAGCCTTGCGCTCGGCCGCGGTGCCGACCTTGTGGATGCGCAGCCCCTCCTCCACCGAGGCGCCGATGGTCTGCACCGGGTTGAGGGAGTTATTGGGGTCCTGCGGGATAAGCCCGATGCGCCGCCCCCGCAGCTCACGCCACTCGCGGCGGCGCAGCGAGGTGATATCGCGGCCATCGAAGGTGATGGTTCCGGCATCGATAGTGGCATTCGAGGGCAGCAAACCGATGGCTGCCATAGCGGAGGTGGTCTTGCCGGAGCCGGACTCGCCCACGATGGCGGTCATCTGTCCTGGGCGAACCTCGAGGTTAACGCCTTGCACGGCGGGAACGTCACCACCGGCGGTGGAATAGGACACGTTGAGGTCCCGCACGCGCAGCAGGGGCTGTGCTGCATTTTTTGTAACAGACATGTTAGGCCTCCACGGGGAAGTTTTGGGACAGGCGGTTGGCGGACATCACCACGGCGACCAGCGCGATGCCGGGCAGGATGATGAGCCACCATGCGGTGGCCATGAAGTCGCGGCCCTCGGCGATAATAAGCCCCCACTCCGGGGTGGGCGGCGGGGCGCCGTAGCCCAGGAAGCCGAGGATGGACAGCTGCAGGATAGCGGTACCGAATTGCAGCGTGGCCAGGGCAATCACAGGGGTGAGTGAGTTGGGAAGTACGTGGCGCAAGAGCACCGTGGCGTGGGTGGCACCGGCGCCGTATGCGGCCTCGATGTAGTCCGAGCTGGCCACGGTGATCACCTGGGAGCGGGCCAAACGGGCAAAGGTCGCCACGGATGTCGCACCGACGGCCACCGCCGCCTGCACCGAGCCGAAGCCCAGCACGATGATGATGGACAGCGACAACAAGATGCCGGGAATAGACAGCAGCACGTCGACCACGCGCATGAGGACGCCATCCACCGCTCCCCGCAAGGAACCGGCGAGCAGGCCGATGAGCGTGCCGACGACCAGGCCAACGGCCACGGCAATGAGCGCGCCGAGCAGCGACTGGCGGGCACCGTAGACGATGCGCGCGTAGAGGTCGCGCCCCACCGCATCCGTGCCCATGAGGTGGCCGGACTCCCCCGGCGGCAACAGGGCCACATCGGTGCCCGCATAGGGGTCAGCCGAGGTAAACAAGCTCGGGAAGAGTGCGGCCAGGAAAGCGATCACGAGGATCACGATGGCGATGAGGGAACCCGGCGCGAGCCACGGGTTGGAGGGGTGGCGGCGCGGCGCCCGTGTAGAACGCAGCGGTTTGGTGTGCGTCATGCTCATGAGCGCACCGTCCTTTCCGAAGTAGCGGCCGAGGTGGTGGCGGAATCTGTGCTGCGGCGGGCCGCACGCTCCGGGGTGCCGGCGCGCAGGCGCGGGTCCAGCACCGGGTAGAGCAAATCCACCACGAGGTTGATGATGATGTAAGAGGTGGCGGCGATGAGAACCACGGCCAGCAGAACCGGGGTATCGCGGTTCGCCACGGCCTGGGCCACCATGTAGCCCAAGCCGGTGCGACCAAAGACGGTCTCAGTCACCACGGCACCGCCGACGAGCTCACCGAAGAGCAAGCCCGCCATGGTCAAGGTGGGCAGCAGCGAATTGCGCAGGACGGTGCGCCAGAAGATCCAGGACTCCGAGGCGCCGCGTGCGCGCACCGCCTGGACGAAGGGCCGGGATTGTGTCTCATCGATGGAGCGGATCAACACCTGAATCAACGGCGCGGCCATGGGCACCGACAGCGTCAAGGTCGGCAGGATGAGGCCCTCCACGCTGCCGGGTTCGATGACCCGCACCCAGCCCAGCTGGAAGGAGAAGAACTGGATAAGCAGGATGGCAATCCAGAAACCTGGCAGCGAGACCATGAAGGAAGGCAGGCCTCGGAAGAAAGAACCGATGCCGCCGAGCCCCGGCAGTGTGGCCAGGAAGGCCACAAGCACGGCCACGATGAGCGCCAAGCCGATGGCGCAAGCGGCGAGGATGAGGGTGTGGGGAAGGGCGTCGGCAAGCAGCGTAGCTACCGGGGCACCCGACTGCGTGGAATTGCCAAAGTGCCCGGTGAGGAAGCCACCCAGGGAGGTGAAGTACTGCACCACGAGCGGCTTGTCGACGCCCATCTCCTCCCTGATGGCGTCAATCTCCGCCTGGGATAGGCCCAGAGCGGGGTCGCCGAAGCGCGACTGCACGGCATCCGACGGCAGCGCCGACAGGAGCAGGAAGGCCACGGTATAAGTAATGAGCAGCACGAGGAGGGCCTGCCCAATGCGGCTGAAAATCTGGCGAGTTGTCATTTATTTCTCCTCCTCATTCGACGCGGCCTCGATGCTGACCTCGTAGAACCAGGGGCGCGCCACCGATTCCGGGCTAAAGCCCGAAATTCCTGGCCGGACAGCATAAACCACCGGTTCCTCGAAGAGCGGAAGCACGTAGGCCTGCTCGGTGATGTAGTCCTGGACCTCTTCTGCGGTCTTGATGCGGCCTTCTTTGTCGGGGGTGTCGAGGACGGCGTCGAGAAGCTCCTGCAGGTGCGCGTCGATTGGGGTGCCCTCCGCGTCTTGGTTGAGGAAGGCGTCGCGGTTGTTGATGCCATAGAGCGAGGTGATGACGTCATAGTCGGCGCGGCCCACCATCGAGTGGTAGATCTGCACCTTGTCGACGTCCTTGGCATCGGCGTTCTGCGTGGCCTGGTCGCCGGCGTTGACTTGGATGCCGATGCCCAGCTCACCTAGCTGGTCCTGCACCATGGTCATGACTTCCTTAGAACGCGGCTGCGGCAAGGCGGTATTGGTGCGCAGGACGAGGCGCTCGCCGTCCTTGACGCGGATGCCGTCCGGCCCGGGTTCCCAGCCGGCCTCGTCGAGAAGCCGCTTGGACTCTTCGGGATCGAAGCCGTAGGCAGCGGACTGGTCCTTGTAGGCCAGGCCGGTCTTGGCCACCGTGGAGGTGGCCAGCGGGTAGGACTCGGAGAAGAGCACGCGGAGGATCTCCTCGCGGTCCACGCCGTGGATAATGGCCTCGCGCACGCGCTTGTCCTGCAGCAGCGGGTGGTCGAAGCGGAAGGCGAATTGGTTGTTCATGGAGTTGGTGCCGCGCGAGACGATGTCAACGCCTTGTTCTTTCAGCAGCGACTCCTGCGGGGCGGAGATCTGGCGGGCGATATCGGCCTGACCGGAGAGGATGGCGCCGGTGCGCACGGATTCCTCGGCGGCGAGGATGTAGTGGACGCCGTCGATCTCCGCGCGTCCTTGGTGCTTCACGGCCGGCGGGGCCCAGTCGTAGTCCTCGCGAGCCTTGAGCTTGAGGTCGGTACCGATTTCTTCCGATTCAACAACGAAGGGGCCGGAGCCAATGACGTTGACCGCGTTGCCGGGGCCAAAGCCCTCGTTGTCCAAGGCCAGCGTGGAATCGGAGAGCAGGCCGGCGTTGTAGGCGGAGGTGGCCTGGAGGAAGCCCGGGGTGGGCTGGGTGAAGTAGAACTTCACGGTGTCTTCGTCCACGACTTCGCCGCGGTCATAGTTGGCAATCTGCTCGGAGCTGGTCAGCGTGCGGGATTTGTCGCCGCGCCCGAAGAGGTCGAAGTTGGCCACGACGTTCTCGGCGGTTAGGGGTGAACCGTCGGAGTAGGTGACGTCCGTGCGGATATTAAACGTGTATTCCGTGGCATCCGCGTTGACCTTGGGCATCTCCGTGGCGATCCACGGCGAGAGCTCGAGGGTCTCGGGGTCTTGGTACAGGAGGCGATCGGTCAGCTGGTTAACCACGCCGCCATTGGGGTAAAAGCCGGCGGCCGGCGGGTAGAGCGTGCGGAAGAACTGCGGCTCCAGGTAGGTGAGGACATTCTCCTCCCCGTCCGGCCGGTCCGCGGCGGAGCAGCCAGCTAAGGCGAGGGCTGCTGCCAGGGTGGCGGCGAGTGCGCGTAGGGTTTTCACGGTAATGCTTTCAGAGAGTAGATAGTCGGTTTGAATTGTGTCTACGGATTTAACACAACGCATACTGACCGGTATTATTCCACTAGACAGCACAGTCTAAAAGTTCGAGGTTGATTTACATGCCCTCCATCGCCATCGTCGGGGCCGGCCCGCGCGGCATCTCGCTGGTCGAGCGCCTCGCAGCCCACCTGCGCGCGACCCCCCTTAATTCACCCCTGCGCCTCCACATCATCGATGATGCCCCGCTGGGTGCTGGCCGCATTTGGGATACCGAGCAAACCCGCACGTTGTGCATGAACACGTTGGCCGGCGCGGTCACCCTGTTCACCGAGCCCAACTCCACCACCACCGCCCCGGTCCTCGAGGGCCCCATCCTCTACGAGTGGATCCAGCTCTTGCGCGGAGAGCGCCCCGACATCGCGCCTGCCAAGCTGGAGCTTTATGATTCCCACCCGCCGCGCGAGGAGCTCGCCGACTCTTTTGCCGAGGAACTGGCGCAGACCCGCCCGGAATCCAACCCCTCCCGCGCGCTCTACGGCGCCTATCTGGAGTGGGTTTTCGAGGTGGCGCTGGCTCAGCTGCCGGAGAACGTGGACGTCGTCCAGCACCGCGCCCGCGCGCTGTCCATCGAAGCCGCTGAGGACCACGATGTCATAGCACTTTCCGACGACTCCACCGTCACCGCCGACGCCACCGCCCTGGCCTACGGCTGGCAGGTGCCCGCGCTGAGCGAGTCCGAGCGCGCACTGGCCGAGGCTGCCGATTCCGGCCTGCACTGGGTGCGCCCGGATAACCCCGTGGAGCAGCCGGTGTCTGCAGCCCCCGCAGGTGAGAAGGTCCTGGTCCGCGGCCTGGGAATGGGCTTTTTCGACATCATGGCGCTACTCACCATCGACCGCGGTGGTGAGTTTGTGGAGGATCCCTCCACGCGCTCCGGGCTGCGCTACGAGCCCAGCGGTGAGGAGCCGCACTTCATCGTCTCCTCCGGACGCGGCTACCCGTATATCCCGAAGTCGGAATACCACGCGCTGCCGCCGAAGGCCGCGCTGACCCGCTTCCGCGCCGCGGTGGCCGCCCTGGATCCGGAGGCCGAGCTGGACTTCGGCACGCAGCTACTGCCACACATTCTGCGCGATGCCTACGCCGAGTACTACGAGAACCAGGCGCGGGTCGCACCCGATGCCCTGCAGCGCCCCCTCGCGGATATCATCGCCACCATCGACGCCACCGCGGTGGATGCCGACGACCTGACAGGCATGGCGGACCAGCTCACCGCAGCCCTCGAGGGCTCCTCCGCGCAGCCTTTGGATCTAGCGCACTGGGCGCACCCGCTGGCGGATTTCAAGGGCACTGAAGTCACCGAGTACATCGCCGAAGGTTTGGCGCGCGATATCGTCGAGGCCGTCGCCGCCGCCGATTCCCCGCTGAAGTCCGCGCTGTGGGCCATCTCGGCCGCACGTAAGCCCTCCTCCATCGCCGGTTCGGAAGGCCGGATGACGTGGGAGTCCCGCACCAGCACCTACAAGGAGTTCATGGCCTTCGGGCAGATGGTGGGCTCCGGCCCGCCGCTCTTCCGCACCCGCCAGCTGCTCGCGCTTGTCGACGCCGGCCTCGTCACCTTCCTAGGCCAGCACCCCCAGCTGGAGATCGGTGATAAGTTCACGCTGCGCACCGCGCACGGCGAGGCTTCCTCCGCCTGGCTTATCGACGCCTGGATGCACTCCCCCGACGTCCGCCGCGCCGGCGATCCCCTTGCTGTGTCGCTCAACGGGCGTGTTCGCGCGTTCGTCGACCATGGTCAGGCCACCGGCTCGCCGGAAACAACATGGAACCGCCGCGTGGTCAACCCCGGCGGCACCGAGGACCCGCGCCTGCACATCGTCGGTATCCCCACCTATTCGCAGTGGCCGGATACCACCATCTCCCCCATGCCGGGCACGGATCCGCTCATGCTACAGGAGACCGACCGCACGGCCGGATCCCTCCTCAGCACCCTCTAGCCGCCGCGTGGCCCCGCCTCACTTCTCGGGGCCACGAGCTAGTTACGGCCGACTGTCAAAGACCCGTCGGAGGTCCGCAACGCGGTTATCGAGTGGAGGGACCAAATTCTTCACATTGAGGTGCGCGTTCTGCCCTTTGAACTCCCATACGTGACCCGTAAACGCCGCAAGGATTGCGTCCTTTTCAACTTCGAGAGAAGGGTTCGCGTCGATAAAAGCCCCGATAACATCTCGCCATAGCTGCGGGTCACGGGCACAAATAATGTAGCCGTGCTCAGCCTCTTTGAGGAAGGCGATGAGGCATCTAAACACGAGCTCCTGAGACGGTAGAACAAGTCCGTTCTTGTTGTTGCTTTCGATGACCTTGGGGATGTCACCAGACGCTTTGGTCCTGTAGGGGAACATCTCCATGCGCACGATGTCTCCTGCTCGCTCACCCGATTCGGAACGCTCCGGAATGACCTCATTCCACGAAACAGGCTCTTTTTCTTCACAGTCATCGAAGAGGTAAAAGCGTGCGCGATCGAAATACCAGCCTTTGTCATCTGCAATGTCCCAGGGCAAGCGAGCGTTGTCGACGTCATTCGAGAACAGCGCCGCGACATTGCCTTGATCCCTGATGAAGGGAGTAAATGCCTCTCCCCCATCTTTTTTATTTGGTACGCCCTCCATTCCTTCACGTGCCAGCCTGATGACGTCATTTCCGCCATATGCTGGATTCTTTAGCAGCCACAAAATACGGATATGCTGGATGCCGCCATCTAGCTTCACCGACAAAGATTCCGGAACGGTTCGCGTAAGGCGCGCGGCACTCTCCGCAGCCTCCGCGCTAAATGCCTCCTTGATTGCCTCGGCGCTCTCCTCGATGCGCTCATCCTTAAATTCAGCACTAATGCGCTTCTTAAGGGCATCAGAAGGAGCGAAGACCGCGCCACAGAGATACTCCTTGAACGTTGGCTCTTCGCGGTTAAGACTGTCGCCGTTGAGGGCATCTGCGTTCCACCCAGCGAAGGTGGCAAAGTCCTGCTCGTGCATGCAGGACTTCAGGAAAGCTTCCACGTCTTCGCCTTTCGACGCAACGGTGGCCTGCGGGTACTCAGGGTGGGTTCCTTGAAGGAATTGAATGAACTCCTCGGTAGGTTCATCGGAACCGTTCGCAAATGGAACTGGAATCGCGTCGAAGTATGAGGCCCAGAACTCTCGTGCTGCGTCCACCTCATCGCTGAAGGACCTCAGCGGTTGTGCCGTATCTGTCATAGTGAGTCTCCTACAAGGTTGCTAGTGAAGGGCGTCGAGCGCCTGCTCCAGGTCCGTGAGTAGGTCATTGATGGACTCGATACCCACGGAAATGCGCACGAGGTCTGCTGGTGGGACGAGCTCGGAGCCCTCCGCGGAGATATGCGTCATGTTCTGCGGGTGTTCGATGAGAGACTCCACGCCGCCGAGGGACTCCGCAAGCGAGATGAGCTTGGTGTTGAGGCAAATCTGGCGGGCATGCTCCTCGCTGTGGAAGCGCACGGACATCATTCCCCCGAAGCCGCGCATCTGCTTTTTCGCCAGCTCGTGGCCCGGGTGCGAGGGCAGGCCTGGGTAAAGAACCTGCTTGACCTCTGGGCGGGACTCCAAGAACTCAGCCACAGCCTGCGCATTGGAACAGTGGCGATCCATGCGGACCTCCAAGGTCTTGATGCCGCGGGCGGTGAGGTAGGCGTCGAAAGGTGAGGACACCGCACCGACATTGCCTTGAAAGTACAGCAGGCGCTCATCCATCTCCGCGGAGTTGGTCACGACCGCGCCGCCCAGCACATCCGAGTGGCCGCCCAGGTACTTTGTGGTGGAGTGCAGGACGTGATCCGCGCCCAACTCCAAAGGGTTCTGCAGGTAGGGCGTGGCGAAGGTGTTGTCGACGACGATCTGGGCGTCGCCAGCCGCCTTGACTGCCTTAGCGACCGCAGCGATATCCGTGATTGTCGTCGCTGGGTTGGTCGGGGTCTCCAACCAGATCAGCTTGGTGTTGTCCTTCAGCGCCGCCTGCACCGCCTCAGTATCGGCGGTATTGACGATGGACAGCTCGATGCCCCACTCACCGTAATCATGATGCAGGAGACGGTACATGCCGCCGTAGGCATCGTTGCCGAGGATGACGTGGTCACCAGGGCGCACGATGATACGGATGAGGGTATCGACGGCCGCCATACCCGTGGCAAAACAGCGGGCGTACTCGGCGTTCTCTAGTGCGGCGAGAGTTTTCTCCAGAGAATGAACGGTGGGGTTGGCCACGCGCCCGTACTCATAGCCGCCGCGCAACTGCGCGAGGCCGTCCTGTTGGTACGTCGTGGAGGCGTAGATCGGTACGTTGATGGATCCCATGTAGGGATCCGGCTGGTAACCGGCATGGATGGAACGGGAGGAAAAGCCAAGAGTGCGGTTGTCAGTCATGAGGCACAATTCTAGACCAAGCTGTTCAGTTGTGAGAAAGACTGGCTTTTTATATTCAAATCCCTTCCCTACTATCGGTAGGCGTCAGTCGTGAGCGATAGTAGAAAGGACACACATGACCAGACCTACCGCATACCTCAGCGCTTCCGCCGAGCAGACCAACGGGGCCGTCGACGCGGTTACCAGCTGGTGGCAGACAGAAAACATGCAGTCCTGGCTCATCGACAAACCCATCGGCATCGCGCTCATCCTCATCGTCGCTGTCATCGGCAGCTGGCTGCTGCGCCGGCTTATTACCAAGCTGGCAGATAACAGCATCAAGAAGGGCAAGCTCAGCTCGCCGCTCTCTCCGCGCAAAGCTCACCGAACAACCGACAAGGTCCTCGAGCAAACGCAAGAGGCCCGGCGCACCTCCCGCATTCAGACTCTCGCCGGCGTCGGCCGCTCCGCGGTCGCTATTTTTGTTTGGGTCTGGGCAGCGCTGGCCATCTTGGACAAGCTCGGCGTCAACGTCGCCCCGCTTGTAGCATCTGCCGGCGTGGTTGGCGTCGCCTTAGGTTTCGGCGCACAAGCTTTGGTCAAGGACTTCCTTTCCGGCATCTTCATGCTCATGGAAGATCAGTACGGTATCGGCGATACCATCGATCTCGGCAACGGGGTCTTCGGCGATGTAGAGTCCATCTCCCTGCGCATCACCACGGTCCGCGATATTGATGGCGCTCTGTGGTACGTCCGCAATGGCGAAATCTTGCAAGTAGCCAACCACTCCGACCGCTACTCCGTAGCCCGCGTCCAGGTCCCGATTGCGCTGAGCAACGACCCCACCCGCGCAGTCGACGTCATCACCTCCGCAGCTGAAGACGCCGCCCGTGACTCCGAGATCAAGGACTTTATCCTGGCCAAGCCCACGGTCAATGGCATGTCCGGCCTGGAAGTTGACCACATGTCCTACCGCGTTTCCGTCAAGACGCTACCGGGCAAGCAATGGGATGTGCAGCGCGCGATGCAGGCGAAAATCCTCACCGCCATGCATACGGAAGGGATCACCACCCCCTATCCACGAGGGATGGCTATCTTTGATCTGGAAGAACCTGGCCTGACGCGAAAGGAAGATTAGGCGTGCAAGCAACAAGCGTGTACGAAGCCGTCGGTGGAATGGAGACCTTTGAGAAACTCGTCGACGGTTTCTACGCCCAGGTGCGCAACGATGATCTCATCGGCCCGATGTACCCGGACGATGACTGGGAGGGCGCGCAGCAGCGCCTGACCTGGTTCCTCGTGCAGTATTGGGGAGGACCCCAGCTCTTTTCCGAGCAGCGCGGCCACCCGCGCCTGCGCATGCGCCATGCGCCCTATCCCATCGACATGGCCGCCCACGATCGCTGGCTCGAGCTCATGGGCAACTCCTTGGCGCAGATCGACGAGGAGACCATCCCGCCGGCCTATCGCGCCATGATTTGGGACCACATGGAGCGAGTGGCAGCGATGCTCATCAACCGCGCGCCCTAAGTAGGGCTATAGCAAAGTTGAATATAGCTCTGGGGCCTCCGGGAGGGCTCTGATACTGTTCGCCTAATAGAAATTAGCTCCGACTCGAACTTTAAAAATGACCAACCTCTCACTCTCCCCAGGACTATCCGCCCCTTCGCTGCCACGCAGGACACGCAATATTCGCTATACAGGCGTCTTTCTAGGCATTGTGCTGGCATCCTTGTCCTACTTTGCGATGCCGCAATCTGCGGGTTTCGATGCCCGCGTCACCGCTGCGATCGTCGTCCTCATGGGCACCTGGTGGATAACCGAGGCCCTGCCTCTCGCCGTCACCGCGATGGTTCCGCTGGTCGCCTTCCCCGCCTTAGGTACAGCCGACATGAAAGATGTTGCTGCGTCCTATTCTGCGCAAATCATCTTCTTGTTCCTTGGCGGGTTCCTCCTCGCCCTCGGCATCCAACGCTGGAACCTGCACCGACGCATCGCGCTCGTCATTGTTCTCCTCGTGGGAACAAAACCCGATCACCTCATTCTCGGAATGATGCTCGCCACCGCAGCTTTAGGCATGTGGGTGTCCAATACCGCAACGGCTCTCATGATGATTCCGCTGGGCGCGTCCCTCGTGACACTAATTAAAGAACGAAGCGGCACGACGAACGTCTCGAATTTCAGCGCCGGCCTTCTGCTTGGCATCGCCTTTGCCGCAACCATCTCCGCTTTCGGAACGATTATTGCCTCCCCAGGAAATGCCTTTGTGGTCGGCTACCTCAACGACGCCATCGGGACAACCATCACCTTCCCGCAGTGGATGATTTTCGGAACTCCCCTGGCACTTGGGTTTACGTTTCTGGGTTGGTTCATCATCACCAAGGTTGTGTGGAAGCCCGAAATCGAGGACATCCCCGGTGGCCGGGAACTGTTCCAGAAAGAACTTGCTGCGCTGGGCAAGATGAGTTTCGGGGAATGCCTCATCGCCATCATCTTTGGTGTAACCGCGCTCGCGTGGATGTTTGTGTCGCTCATTTTCAAAGACACCTGGGCCACTGATGCCGTCATCGCGATGATTGCCGGAATGTCCCTGTTCATCATCCCTGGACGGCCACGCGACGGGGTCATGCTCATGGATTGGGAAACCGCGCGCGATGTCCCATGGGGCACGCTTCTCCTCTTCGGCGGCGGCCTAGCGCTGTCCGGCCAGATCACCAACAGTGGACTCGATAAATGGATCGGCGAAGCCTTCTCCGGTTTAACCGCCCTGCCCTTCTGGGTAGCTCTTGCGCTTATCGTCCTCATCGTTATTCTGACGACAGAGATCACGAGTTCTATGGCCACGATTGCAACGTTCGTGCCTATCGTCGTCGGGCTTTCCCAGGCCCTAGGCTACGACCCGCTGCTCATGGCCATCGTTGTCACTCAGGCCTGCCAGTGCGCATTTATGCTGCCTGTTGCCTCTGCCCCGAACGCCATTGCGTTCGGAACCGGGGCCGTCAATATCCGTCAGATGGTCATCACCGGAATTTGGTTCAACGCCATCGGCTTCGTGTTGGTCTACGCTGTGGCCTTCACGTTGCTGCCGATAGCGCTCAACCTTTAAAGCCCGAAGGCGTCCTTTACTGGCTGGGACACCAGCTCTCCCCCACGCGTCATGAGTCCATCAGCTAGGCCCGGGAAGCGCTCAACCGCACCATCGAAACCATCAGCAGCCAGCGCGCGCATATAGGGCAGAGTGGCAGAGCCCAGCGCCCGGGCAGACGTATTCGCCACCGCGCCCGGCATGTTAGCCACGCAGTAGAAGATGGTGTCGTGCACCTTAAAGGTGGGCTCGTCGTGCGAGGTCTTGTGGGAGTTCTCGAAGCAGCCGCCTTGGTCAATGGCAACGTCGACAAGCACGGCGCCCTTCTTCATCCGCTTGACCACATCCTCGCGCACCAACTTCGGGGCCGCAGCACCTGGAACAAGCACCGCGCCGATGACCAGGTCCGCCTCCAGCAGCTCTTCCTCCAGTGCCGATGGATCCGACACGATGGTGCGCACGCTGCCTTGATACTGCTCATCAAAGCGCTGCAGCACGTGCGGATCAAGGTCCAGCACCGTCACCTCGCCGCGCAGGCCATGCGCCATCGCGACTGCCGACGCCCCCACCTGGCCACCACCGATGACGACGACGCGAGCCGGCCGCGTACCTGGTACACCGGCGACCAGCAAACCGCGCCCGCCTTCGGTAGAGAGCAGGTGATGTGCGCCCTCGATTACTGCAAGACGACCAGCCACCTGGGACATCGGGGTCAGCAGTGGCAAGGTGCCGTGAGAGTCGGTCACGGTTTCATAGGCTACGGCCGTCGTACCTGAGTTCATCAGGGCATCCGTCAACGGCCGGTCCGCGGCTAGGTGCAGGTAGGTGAACAGCAGCAGATCCTCGCGCAAGTAGCCATACTCAGACTCCAGCGGTTCTTTGACCTTGACCACCATCTCCGCGGCCCATGCCTCCGCGGCAGTGGGAACGATGGTCGCGCCGGCGGCCTGATACTCGGAGTCAGGGAAGGAGGCACCTTCCCCCGCCATGGTCTCAACCAGAACCTCATGGCCGTCTTTAATCAGCGTGTCCGCCGCGCTCGGGGTCAGCGCGACGCGGTTTTCGTTGTTCATTATTTCTTTGGGTACGCCAATACGCATGATTCGAGCCATCTCCTTTTGCTGAAGAAATAGAATTCAACCCCTTTAGGGTAACGCAGATCACCCCTTTTGTGTGCCGTCTCGGCCCGACCAAATCCAAGGTAGGTATAGCGCCCTGCGGCAGGCGTAGCGCTATTTATACATAACCCCGCCGTGGACGGTCGCCGTGGGCGCCGCACTGGCGGGGTACACATTGCTTTAGCAACCTTTAGAACAAGGACAGCCGCGTCGAATGGTAGACGCTGCCATAAGGCGCATCGAGGCGCACCCAACGCCCCTTGCCCGCCACGCGAAGGTGGCGGGGGATCTCCAGTGAGGCGGCAAAGCCCGGGATGAGGCCCAAGCTCGTGCAGGCAAAGATCATCCGCATGGGAATCTCCACCTGAGTCTCCGCATCATTCACGGTGAGCACCGTCTGATTCAACAGGCTCTTCGGAGGCCCCATCGGCCCGGAGAATTGGCGGGCCAGCTGGCGACCCTTGTCCGCGAGTTCACGGACAACGTCAACCGGCAGCGAGTCGATCTCCCGAAAGCCCTTTTCCGGCGGCAAGGCCCCCGGCCAGGACGGATCGCGCGCTGGGCCTAAATCAAGTTCCACGCCTCCTTCGTGGCCGAGGGAGTCGGGGGCGGTGTGGAGGGCGTCGAGAAGCGCCTGCGCCGATACCACGGCACCGTCGCGGCCCACGGTCCCCTCGCAACGCCGCGCCACGACAACGTCGAACGGCGTGGTCACAAAGACCTCAGCCTGGTTGGTGTCGTATTGACGCAGGCGCACCGCTGCGGATGCATCCAGCCCCGTCGCGCGGGAGAGGAGGGCGCGAAGCCCTACCCCACCGCTGCGCAGTGTCAGAGTTTCGCGCTCCATTACTGCTGCTCAAGCTCGACGACGGCGTGCTCCAAGATAATGTTGCGCTCCTGCTCAGAGACCTCCCGTGGCATCTGAGTAGCCGGGTCAATGGTGACCTGCACGCAATCAATGACGCAGGCTACTTGGCCCTGCGCATCCTTGATCGTCTGGCGAGTGGTGAAAGACGTGGTGCCGAGGCGCACCACCGTGGTTTCCACCGTCACCGTTCCATGGCGTCCATCCCATTTGATGGGGCGGACATAGTCCGCTTCGATGTGGCGAACGAAAGCCACCATGTTGACGCCGCGAGCGTAGAAGTGGTGCATGGCAAAAGCCAAGCGCGCCTCCTGCGCCAGCTCAATGAAGTTGGCATTCATCATGTGGCCGTACATGTCGAAGTCCGACCAGCGCACGCCCACGGTAAGCGCGTGGACGTTGTCCTTGGTCTTCTCCGACACAACATTCTGAGCGGACATTCCAGGTTCCTTCCGGAGTTCGTGCTTTAACGCTAGGGACTAATGGCCTAGCGGCTGAGCTTACGGTGGGTAACGCGGGACGGGCGTGCAGCCTCCTCGCCGAGGCGCTCAACCTTGTTCTTCTCGTAGTCACCGAAGTTACCCTCGAACCAGAACCACTGGCCTTCTGCGACGTTGCCCTCCCACGCCAAGATGTGGGTACAGGTGCGGTCGAGGAACCAGCGATCGTGGGAGATGACCACGGCACAGCCAGGGAACTTCTCCAGGGCGTTTTCCAGGGAACCCAGGGTTTCCACGTCCAAGTCGTTGGTCGGCTCATCGAGGAGGATCAGGTTGCCGCCCTCTTTCAGGGTCAGGGCCAGGTTCAGGCGGTTACGCTCACCACCGGAGAGAACCTTGGAAGGCTTTTGCTGGTCAGCACCCTTGAAACCGAAAGCGGAGAGGTAGGCGCGGGACGGCATCTCGTTCTGACCAACGTGGATGTAATCCAGCCCATCGGAGACAACCTCCCACACGGTGGCCTCCGGGTCGATGTTCTCGCGGCCCTGGTCAACATAAGACAGCTTGACGGTCTCGCCGACGTCGACGGAACCGGAATCCGGCTGCTCCAATCCCACGATGGTCTTGAACAGGGTGGACTTACCCACACCGTTCGGGCCGATGACACCGACGATGCCGTTGCGCGGCAAGGTGAAGGAAAGATCCTTGATGAGGACGCGGCCGTCGAAGCCCTTGGTCAGGTTCTTGACCTCCACGACCTTGTTGCCCAGGCGCGGCGGAGTCGGAATCTGAATCTCTTCGAAGTCGAGCTTCTTGTACTGCTCGGCCTCCGCAGCCATTTCCTCGTAGCGCTGGAGACGGGCTTTGTTCTTGGCCTGGCGGGCCTTCGCACCGGAGCGAACCCAGGCGAGCTCGTCCTTGAGGCGCTTCTGCAGCTTCTTGTCCTTAGCGCCAGCAATCTCGAGACGCTCGGCCTTCTTCTCCAGGTAGGTGGAGTAGTTGCCCTCGTAGGGGTAGAGCTTGCCGCGGTCAACCTCACAGATCCAGCCCGCGACGTGGTCGAGGAAGTAGCGGTCGTGGGTCACGGCAAGGACCGCACCCGGGTAGGTCTCGAGGTGCTTCTCCAGCCACTGGACGGACTCGGCGTCCAGGTGGTTAGTAGGCTCGTCCAGCAGCAGCAAGTCCGGCTCACTCAGCAGCAGCTTGGCCAGCGCAACGCGGCGGCGCTCACCACCGGAAAGGTTGGTCACCGGGTCATCGGACGGCGGGCAGCGCAGCGCTTCCATGGCCTGCTCGATCTTGGAATCCACTTCCCAGGCATCGGCGGCATCCAGCTCCTCCTGGAGCTTGCCCATCTCCTCCATGAGCTCATCGGAGTAGTTGGTGGCCATCTCTTCAGCAATCTCTTCGAAGCGCTGCTTCTTCTGGAAGATTTCTCCGAGGCCCTCTTCGACGTTCTGACGGACCGTCTTTTCCTCGTTAAGCGGCGGCTCCTGGAGGAGGATGCCGACGGTCTTGCCCGGATCGATGAAAGCCTCGCCGTTGGAAGGCTGATCCAGTCCGGCCATAATCTTCAGGATCGAGGACTTACCTGCACCGTTGGGGCCCACGACGCCAATCTTGGCGCCCGGGTAGAAAGCCATGGTGACGTTGTCCAAAATAACCTTGTCACCGATGGCCTTACGCACGTTTTTCATCGTGTAGATGAATTCGCCCATGTTTCACCCTTTACTTCTGTCAGGATTGGTAAATAACAGTACAAAGACTACATGACATGGGCGGCGGTAGTCCTTTGTCCTTAGACCATCGCTTCTTCTGGCTCCGGTTCAAGGTATGGCTCAGCGCCGGACTGCGCTTGCTGACGGTCCGCCGCGGTGTCCTGCGGAGTATCTCCCGGCTGCAATGCAGCTGGCATTGCTTCTTCCGTTGGGTTCCCCGAGCCTTCTGTGTTCTCTGTGTTCTGCGCATCCCCTGCGTTCTGTGTATCGCTCGGCGGTGCCGTGTAGTCCACGTCCAGCGCCGGCGGGTTCTCCCCTAGCCAGAGGGCTTCGCTGCCCTCCTCACCGTAGGAGGTACCAATCTTGGTTGAAGTGATGCAGAAGCGGTTGAGGTCTAGGCCCACGTGAGCAATCTTGATATAGGTCCTAGAGCGCGTAGCTCCGTTCTTATCCTCCCATCGGTCCGTCACAATGGAGCCCATAACGAAGACTGGCATGCCCTTATACAGGGATTTCTTCACGTTGATGGCGCACTGACCCCACACTTCACCATCGATAAAGTTGAGGTCCAGCTCCCGCCACACGGTTTTGCCCTCCTCGTCTTTCTCCGGAACGCTGCGGGAAGAAGCGATACGGATGCGGGCCTTATACATGGTGTCGCTGATTTTGGTCAGGTGCGGGTTGTGGGTCAGGCGTCCTGTAATGGAGATTGGGTATTGAGACATTGCGTGATTCCTTTGCTGGTCATGGCTCGTGGCTTTCTTGAGGTTAAGGAAGCGATGCGCCTCCCTTACCTCGCATCTTTGCCACCAAGAACAGCACTCGCAATGACTGCGCCGCCAACCTGTGGATAACTTGTTGCAAGCGTCAACAAAAAATCTATTTACCCAGGCAGACGTCCTCTTTTCGCCACGCCGGGTACGCCACATTCCTAGTGCTGACGGAAGCTCGACTCGTCGCCTTCCCCCATCTGCTTGAGCATGGCGTTGTAGCTTGCCAGGTCGGCATCGCCGTCCACCTCCGCCTTGGTGTCATAGCGCCGGGCAGTCGCACGGTCCTCGCGCAGCCAGTCCCGGAATAGCGAACCGAACACAATCACCAGCGGGAACTGGCCGAAGCCCCAGGAAATACCGCCGCCGGTCCGCTGATCGGTGACGAAATCCGGGTTCCACGGCAGGTTCAATGATTCATAGAAGTCCAGGCCGAGAATGACTTGCATCTGCATGAGGTAGACACCCGCAAAAAGGTGCAGGGGCATCGACACAAACAGGATGAGCAGGCGAACGCCCGTGGGCGCGCGCCACGGCAATGGATCCGGGCCAATGACTTCCCAGTAGTAGATATAGCCGGAAATCAAGAAGACCCAGTTCATGATGACGTGCCCGGCATGCTCCGAAATGGCAACTTCGTAGAAGTTCGGGAACAGGTAGAGCACGTAGAGGATCACCAAGAACTGCAGGACGTTGACCGCTGGGTGCGTGAGCACACGTAAGGTACGGGATTTGGTGAGGGCAACGGCGGCGTCGTGAAGCGTGGGCTTGCCCGGCTCCCCCGGTTCAAACGCTTCCATCACCAAGGTCACTGGGGCACCCAGCACAAGGCACAGAGGGATCGCCATGGACAAAATCATGTGCACCAACATGTGCATGGAGTACAGCGCCGGCATGTACAGGCCAATGCCATTACTCAGGATCAGCGTCATGCCCAGTGAACCCACAAGGAACCAGGTAGTACGCACGGCCGACCACGTCAGCCCACGCTGCTTCAGACGCCAGAGCGCGTACAGGTAGAAGCCGGCTAGCACGAGCCCGAGCGAGCCAAACATGAGATCAAACCGGAACATGGTCCACACGTTGGTGGCGGTGGGGGCGTCGAAAAGCTCGTAGCCCACCAGAATTTGCATGGCATTGAGGTTCGGATCCCGCGGCGGCGGGGGCGGTGTGCGGCCCATCGAGATGGCCACGCCGACGGTGGCCGCCATGATGAGAACCTCCACCACGGAGACCCTGATAAACAGGCGCGGCGCGTGCTTCAGCTGGGGAATGGTGACCCGGCGATGCACAAAGCCTATGGCCGCGATCACCACCGTGAGCACTGCTTTGCTCAGCACCAACAAGCCATAGCGAGTGGTGAATAAATCCCCCAGCTCAACGCGGATGAGCGCGTTGACCACACCGGTCGCCGCCAGTCCCAAGATGGACAGCAGCGCAACGGTGGAATACCGGCGAACCGCCACGCCCATGTCAGGCCCTAGGCGGCGGCCATGAGCAATAAGCCCCATGAGCCCACCGACCCACAGCATGATGAAGAAAAGGTGCAATAGCAGCGAGTTCGTGCCGTAATCATGATCACCGCCGGAGGCCGAGTGACCCTCCATGCCGAGGGGCACCGTCAACAACAGCGACAGGAAGAACGTGGCAACCTGGCCTGCCCATGTGCGCGCCACAAAGCCCATGATGGCAACGAGCGCTGCGATTCCCGCGGTGAGCAGCCACACTTGCGACGTCGCGATCTGCCCCACCGCCATGCCCATCAGCTCTGGGTTGAGGACCTGGCCCAATGGGGTACCGGTGAGGTCCGACATCACGAGGGGGACTTCAATCAACGACACCACCGCGGCACCCACGGCGGCCCACGCGCCGGTGCGCGCCGCAATGTGCCCATCGACGGTCAGGCCAGCCTTGATGAGACGCTCATTGTCCTTGTCCGGCACGGCCGGGTAAATCAAGAAGGCGCTAGACATAAAGGAACCGATGGCAAGTGCCATCAACATCCAGGCAACAGCGCGGAAGAAGGGCAGGCCAAACGTTGTCATGCGGCCTGGGTCGGGGATGCCCAGGGCGGCAAGCGAGTCCGCGAGAAAGAACAAGGAAATAATTCCGCCTACGAGGCCCGCGAAGACGACGAAAGAAAGATTCAACAAGCGGGAAGGCTGCGCTCCCGACCCCGAGTGCGCCAGCCCCCGCAAGTGCTGTGAGCTGGGTTTTTCCTTCTCAGTGTGCATGGTGGGCAGTCTACCGCCACAGACGTTCTCTTACCTAAAAGGTAAATAATTCTCAGCATTCGGGTAGTCTGCTCTCATGGACTCTCGCCAGCTTCACCACTTTCGAGCCGTCGTAGATCACGGTTCTTTCACGCAAGCTGCGGAAGCGCTGCAGCTCACGCAACCTTCTTTGAGCCTGACCGTCCGCAAGCTTGAAAAAGATCTCAACGTGAAGCTGCTGTCCCGCGGACGCGGTGGAGTCCAAACCACGGAGGCCGGGGATTACCTCTACGGCGTGGCCACCTCGATCGATTCCCTCCTCACCACCGCCACCGCACGCCTTGCCGAGTTTGCTTCCTCGACACCAGCACCGAAGCAACACCAGCGATAGCCCGATAATCGGGCAGTTCGCAGCTGTGCGTTATGATGTTTCGGTACGCCTCCATAGCTCAGTGGATTAGAGCAGTGGGTTTCTACCCCATGTGTCGCGGGTTCGAATCCTGCTGGGGGCACGCAGGTCAAGGCCACTTTCTAGGGTTTCACTAAGCCTCAGACAGTGGCCTTTGGGCACAGATTGGACACACTTCCATGGACATCACCCTCGCGACTTTTGACCACGCCCCGGAATCAGCGCTGCGTGGTATGCGCTTCGTTAACGCGTGGGTCCCAGCACCAAGCTATGCTGCGTCACGCCGCGCGGTGCTCACCGGACAATACCCACAGCGCGGAGCCACAACGCGCATCACGGAGATTTTCGAGGACTCCGGCTTCGAGGTTCGGGAAGACACCCAGCCTGCCTCTTCTCGGGTCTTCCGCCTTCTCGAGCAACCAGAAGCCCAACTGCTGAATGACCTCAATGGTGTCGTGGCAGTGTGCTCCCTACAGGGCAACAAGGCGAACATGTCCCTTCTATGGCCCGGGGTTGCAGAGTCCGGGGAGTGCGCAGAGCTCGCCTCCCCTCTCGACTTGGCGCCCACGCTCGCGGCGATCGCGGGGCTCGATGTGCGCCCCAACGCCCCACTGTCTTTCGACGGGCTCAACTTGGTGCCGGTCCTCCGCTACGGGGCGTCCGGGCACGCGGCGCTCTTCTTCGACAACGGCGTGCGCATGCAGGACGCCGTGCTTGTCGACGACTCCGCCACCCCACCCAGCGCCTTGCCGCGCCTGCGGGAAGAGTGGGAAACGTGGAAGCGGTTTATGGCTCTGGGCCCGTTGCAGTAGTTTGCAGAGGTTTCCGATTACTCCACTGGAATGACGACCCAGAGGATGAGGTAGAGCAGAATTCCCGAGAAGCCCAGCAGCGTGGCAACAACGAAGAGAATGCGCACCAGGGTCGGATCAAGGTTATAGGTCTGCGCGATGCCTCCGCAGACGCCGCCGAGCATCGTGTCAGTAGCAGAACGGGTTAAACGTTGGTTGTTCATGATGTCTCCTTTCGCCTTCCATTATCCAGAGTTGGGCCTAAGGATTCATCGGTGTTTACCCTGATTTAAACCCTGATTGCTCTACGCTGGGTGGAGACTTCCCACCCTGAGAGAAAGGACGCCGTTTATGGCTCACTCCCCCGGGCTGCCTGCCCCTACCCGCTCCTCCTATGCGCTGTTGACTGGCGCTAGCCAGGGAATTGGTGCTGCGATGGCCAAGGACCTGGCTGCCCGCGGTTACAACGTCATCCTCGTTGCGCGCCGCGAAGACGTCCTCGAGTCCATCGCTGCGGACCTGCGCTCTCGCCATGAGGTGGACGCCATTGCGCTGGCAGCGGACCTCTCCGAGGCAGCTGACGTGGACCGCGTCATCGAGTTCATGGCGGGCAAGGAAATTTCCATCATCGTCAACTCGGCGGGTATCGCCAGCTTTGGCAAGTTCATGGATCAGGACTGGGACTATGAAACCCGGCAGTTCGACCTCAACGGCAAGGCCGTTCACCGCCTGACGCGCGCCGCGCTGAAGCAGATGTTGCCGCGACGCAGCGGCGCCATTTGCAACGTAGGCTCGGCCGCGGGCAACGTCTCCATTCCAAACAATGCCACCTATGTTTTCACCAAAGCGGGCGTCAACGCCTTTACTGAGGCCCTTCACTACGAGCTCAAGGGCTCCGGTGTAACCTGCACGCTGCTCGCCCCTGGCCCAGTGCGCGATGCCGTCATCCCGGAGGAAGAGCAATCCATCGTGGACAAGGTCGTCCCAGATTTCTTGTGGACCACCTATGAGTCCTGCTCCGAAGAGACCCTCGAGGCCATGGCCCGCAACCAGCGCCGCGTGGTACCCGGGCCGCTATCGAAGGCCATGAACGCGCTGGGCAAGATTGTGCCGACTCCAATTGCTGCACCACTCATCGGCAGCTTCTATTCGAAGATGGCCTAGCGCATGAAAATGCCCGCTCTCCCCCGTGGAGAGCGGGCATTGCTTTACTTGCTTTGGAGCGGTGATTGCTCCGCGATTGCCTTCTGTGCGGCCTCTTCCCGGGCGAGCTTGCGCTCGACCCAGAACTCAGCGTTCTGGATTCCCAGTGCCTCTGGGTCAAACTGCGGGTCCTTGCCGGCAGCCTTTTGCGCACTGTAATCCTTGAGGCACTTGAGCGCCGGAACCTGCAGGAAGAGGATGGCAATGATGTTGAGCCATGCGGTCGCGCCAACACCGATATCACCCAGAGCCCAGGCCGCGCCCGGAGTCGTGGTCGCTCCGACAACCACAGAGGCCACGAGGAGAATACGCAGGAGCCACACGAGTGCGCGGCGGGTGGTCTTGTTGCTAATCCAGCGGTTGAAGTAGGTCAGGTTGACCTCCGCCATGTAGTAGTACGCCAGGACGGTGGTGAAGGCGAAGAACGCAATGGCGATGGCGATGAAGCTCGGGCCGAAACCTGCCAGGAGGGTGTCGAGACCGTGCTGGACAAAGCCCGGTCCAACCTCGACGCCATCCGGAATGGAGCCGGCGTAGCGCACAGGGCCATCCTCTGACTCACCCTCGAAGACCTTGTACATGTCGGTAGAGATGATGATGAAAGCGGTCGCGGAGCAAACGAAGAGGGTATCAATGTAGACCGCGAAGGCCTGCACGAAGCCCTGCTTAGCCGGGTGGGACACCTCCGCCGCCGCGGCAGACTGCGGACCAGTACCCTGGCCGGCCTCGTTGGAGTAAATGCCGCGCTTCACGCCCCACATGATGGCCGAACCCAACAGGCCAGAGAAAGCCTGCTCCGCGCCGAAGGCGGACTTAAAGATCATGCCGAAGACCTCGGGGATCTGGTTGAAGTTCATGATCAGGATGATGATGGCAAAGAGAATGTATGCCGCCGCCATGAACGGAACCACGAGGGACGCGAAGTTAGCAATACGCTTCACACCGCCAATGATGATGATCGCGAGAATTCCGCCCAGAACCAGGGCAGACCAACCAACTTCGATGCCCCAAGCGTTCTGAACTGCAGCGGCCACGCCATTAGCCTGGATGCCAGGCAGGAAGTAGCTGGTGGCAAGGATCATTGCGACGGCGAAGACGATGCCGTAGACCACCATGAATGGTCCGGCCTTGGTGTGCTTGTAGGCCTTTTCGATGTAATAAGCCGGGCCACCGCGGTACTCGCCGGTGTCCTGGTCCTTCTCCTTATAAACCTGCGCCAGGGTACATTCCACGAAGGAGGTTGCGGAGCCCAGAAGCGCCACCGCCCACATCCAGAACACAGCACCCGGTCCGCCGAAGGCAATAGCCGTTGCTACGCCCGCGATATTGCCCACACCGACACGGCCGGCCAGGGAAATCATGAGCGATTGGAAGGAAGACACGCCCGAATCGGAGCTTTCACCATCCTTCAGCTGCTTGAGCATGTCCGGAATGCAGCGAATCTGCAGAAACTTGGTGGCCAGCGTGAAGTAAATGCCCGCGCCGAGGCACAGGAAGACTAATGCTGGTGACCAGATTAGAGAATTGAGGGTATCGAGAAAGGCTGACATCGGTAGGTTACCGTCCTTCGAATTATGTGAGTGCCATCACGTTAAAGGGTGCACTAATCATGTCCTATCCACCACGGTTTTCGTCAGCAAAACCATGAAAAAGTTCAAAAAGCCGCCAAACTCAGCCTTCATAGTCGGTAGAAACCCCAGCACATATCGATTAAGGGACCGATTTCAATAAGCACACCCGCCCTCCACCCCCACTTACCCCCACTGAACCGAAAGGGTGCATCTCCGACCACACCCCAAGAGAAACTATGGTGGTAGGCATGAGTGATATCCCCGCTAAAAACGACCGCCTCGTCTGGATCGACTTGGAAATGACAGGGCTAGATCCGAAGCGCCACGTGATTGTGGAAGTTGCCGCCGTGATTACCGACGCCGAGCTAAACATCCTCGACGAAGGCATTGACCTCGTCGTCCACGCCACGGAGGAAGAACTCGCGCAGATGGATGACTTCGTCACTGAGATGCACTCGAAGTCCGAGTTGGACAAGGAGATTCGGGAATCTGTGATCACGATTGAGGAGGCAGAAGAGGCGGTGCTGAAGCTCGTCGAGAAGCACTGCGATGCCAACCACCCCGCACCCCTTGCAGGCAATTCCATCGCAACGGACCGCACCTTCATTCGTGAGTACATGCCGCGCCTGGACGCCGCGCTGCACTACCGAATGATTGATGTTTCTACGATTAAGGAACTCGCACGCCGCTGGCACCCGCGCGCGTACTACAACCAGCCGGATAAAGGCATGGCGCACCGGGCACTGCAGGACATTATTGAGTCCATTCGCGAGCTGGATTTCTACCGGCGCAGCGTCTTCCGCACGGATAGCGGGCCCTCGACCGCAGAGGCAGAAGAACTTAAGGCAGCTACAACCGACGATTACCAGGCGTTTTTGTAAAACTGGCAAGGTGAGTTAACCTGTATCTCGTTGCTTTCGGGCAACGATGGTGGCTGTAGTTCAGCTGGTAGAGCACCAGGTTGTGATCCTGGGTGTCGCGGGTTCGAGCCCCGTCAGCCACCCCGAATAATCCCCTGACCTGCACAAACAGGTTGGGGGATTTTCACGTTTTTAGCTACCTACGCTTTAACCTACGCTTAAGACTCTTCTTTTTAGCCGTTCCGCCCCTCCCCACGGGCCGCAACAGCGCCGCCGCAGCCACACACGCGCCCCCACGCCGCTAAGCCCATTCTACCCGCCGCAGCGCCGCCACAACAGCCCACAACCAACACCGACCACCCTTCCCCCGTGGCCCCTGCCCACGCCTCGTCCCGAACCACGTGCATGGGAGTGAGAAAGTAGCCGCAAAACAGCCACACGCTTTTTAGCACACGGGTTCTAATAGGCACAGCAGTAACACTGCAGCACTGCAATACCTCTAGAGCGCGCCCTTTTGTGACCTAGCTCACGCTAAGACCATGCTCATTTCGCAGTTTCAGCCCTGTTTCGTAATTTGAGTTCCAAACAACGAAAAAATTACGAAACGCCTGACCTGCGGTTTCGTAGTTTCGTGAAAAACGACGAAACAAATTACGAAACACACAAAAACACTGTGACCTGCATGTTTCTTCCATTTTGCGGTGAAGTTTCGTAATTTCGCTACTTTTTGACCCAACTCTTTTTAGATAGAGACACATAGACACATTCAGTGACGTGTCTCACATTTGTAGCGCAACCACACTCCACCATCCCTAAAGCGCGCTCTTTTGTGACCTGTAACACAGTTCTGTAGGTACCTGTCGCGTTGTTTCGTAAATTACGAAGCAAACAACGAAAAAATTACGAAACGCCTGACCTGCGGTTTCGTAGTTTCGTGAAAAACGACGAAACAAATTACGAAACGCCCCGTAACGCCGTGACCTGCATGTTTCTTCCATTTTGCGGTGAAGTTTCGTAATTTCGCTACTTTTTGACCCAACTCTTTTTAGATAGAGACACATAGACACATTCAGTGACGTGTCTCACAGCTATGACACCGCAGCCCAGAAACACCCCATTTTCGTTACTACGTTCGATATTTTCATGTCACACTAGTTTACTTGTGTCACATTAGTTAACTATCACAACACCGCATCGGTGGGTGATCCTTGCCTTTCAGATTACGAATCGGAACTGATGCGACCGGCGCGGTCTCCCGCAAACAACCGCATCGGTCTCGATTCGACTCTTCCGAAACTAACCGACCGAATCGGTAGCCGCTTCTGCTCCCCCCTCCGAAGTAAACTCCAATTCGATTTTCACCCCGAAATTCGTTTCCTACCTCAAACAATGGGAACAACCCACGATTGCGCGGATTTTATATATATATAGTCATTCGTCACCCCCGGCTCACCGGGGCGCGCCAGCGCAGCCAGCGCACCGGGGACCGCTTGTCCGAATCGGTAGCCGATACTCCAACAGCGCCCACAGGCCGTCTACACGCACGAAAAAGCCCCCGCCGTACATTTAGTACAACAAGGGGCTAGAAGGCCGCTACAACGGCTTATTCACGCCGTTTATCCATGTACAGGGCTACGCCGTCCACGGCCTGCCACAGGCGCACGACCAACTCGAACAGCGCCCACAACAGGCCAGCTAGGACCAACAACGCCACGATGAACCAGCCAAGGCCCGCGTACCACGACCCGGCATCAAATACCTGCGTCCACAGCCAGCCCATACCGGACGGAATGCCCAGGACATTCAACAGCCCATGACCGAAGAATCCCAGTACCGCCGCCGCTGTAACTCCGCTGATACATGCGGTAATCACCCACAGGGCGAATTTCTGCGACTGCGCTGTTTGCTTCTCAATCTTTGCCACCAACTCCGCCTGCTGCTCATGCAGTTCCCGCATCTTCTCCAGCTGCTGCTCATGTCGTTTCCGTTCCGCAGCTAGCCGCTCAGCAGCCCTATCTGATGCGGCAGAAACATCATCTTTCACCTGCTCAAATGCAGCGCTGACAACCGGCCTAATCTCCGATTTCAGGCTCGATTTCAATTGCCGCCCTAAGCCTTCGCTGACGCTCTCGGCGGCGCTTTTCGATAGCTGCACGGGATGCTTTGCTACCTCCAGCGTCGCTTGGTACATCCGACTCAATTCCAACAGTGTCTGCTGAATTTGATTCATGGCCGGCCCCATGCTCGTCAACATTGAGATGATGGCCTCGATTGTCTCCGCTGCTTTCTTCTGCGCCTTGTCGTACTCGCTCGTCCCGACTGTTGTTTGCGCCAAAGTCTGCAGCTGCTGCTTTAGCTCGTTCTGCTGCTGCTGCAAATGCTGCAGTTCCTTCTCTGGTAGGCCCAGATTCTCTATCTGCTGCTCCAAATTCGCTAGCGTCTGCGCCAATTCCTTCTGCTTCTCGGCCGTCGATTTCTGCGACTTCCCCAGCGTCTCCACGGCTCCGGTCAGCGGCTCCGTCGAATCCCAGACCAGCTGCTCGATTTCGACTGCTGATAGTTGTTGTGGCTGCAATTTCTTGAACATCGTCTACTTCTCCAATCTCTTCTGTAATGGTCAGCAACCCCGCTAAACGGGCTTGCCGCTGCACCTCTAGCGCGTACAGCTGCTGTTGTTCTGCTATGCGCTGCTGTATGCCTTCTAGCGAATAGCCCGCGCCGAATTTCGACCCGGCATCTACCGCCCGCCTTGTCCGCTTTCGCTTCACGCCGCTCTCATAGGTCAACGTCTCGCCCGACTCATCGACCAGGCCGACAGTTAGCGCGTTATGCTCGTTTACAACCAGACTCAAGTCATATTCTGACGCGATTTCTCGCGCCGTTTTCAGCCCTTCATCGGCCCCACTAGCACCGCTCACGCGCTCATCTTTTAACAGCGCATCTACGCGTTTCCGCAAACAATCCGCCCACGTATAGCCGTCCAATTCATCCAGACCCAACCCCGTCGAATCTGTACTGATACCGGCCTTAACTGCGGCCCTCTCGGCCTGCCGCAACCTCACCCACGACCCGCTCGGTTGCAGCACCTCCATGCCGACTTCGTCCATCAACTCATCATTTACTCGCTTGACGTTATGGAAATTTCCGGCCTCTTTCGGCGCGGCCTTTCCGGTCAAATAGTCATGGTTCAAAATGATGATGTGGTTATGAACACACCCGCCTTTTGAATCAATGTGCGTTGCAACTATAAAAGGCGAATTGGGGGCCAGCCGCCGCGCTGTCTCCACACCCAAGTCATGCGCCCGCTGCACGTCCTTGGGGTTGTTCTTGTCAAACTCGCATGCAGGCCACGACTGAATATAGGTTAGGCATTTGTTCGACCTATGCTTATGCGGGCGTAGCAACTCGTTGCCTTCGTCGATGAAGTCCATACCGGCCCATTCATCGCTACGCAGACCTCCGGCGCTAACCGCCGTTACCTGCGCCGCTCGTACTTGCCCTTCTTTAGCGGCCTCGACAGACCCGTAAACGACATAGATAACTGGCGCTGCAATGGTTTTCGACCTATCGACATGTATGTAGCTCATGCTCCTTCACCGCCTCCTCTAGCAGCTTTTGCAACGCATCCACTTGCTCCACAGCCTTCGCGTAGTGCTCTTCCAAATCGGCGTTGTCTGTCCACATCTCACGCGCGAACTGATTGACATTCACGCCGATTCTGTTCACCTCTAACCGCAGCGCCGCGACCTCAGCCCGCAGCTCTCGAATCTCCCTCACAATCTCGGGCGGCGCGTTATTCAACCGTCGTATAACCCCTAACGGCACCGCACCATTAAGCGCGTCCACACCGGCGCGGATAACTTCGCCCTGCGTCATTTCTGCGGCGTTAGCAACCTCACCGACAAACTCGCGTTGTTTCTCGTTAAGCCACACCGTTGTTGGCTTCTTAACCTCGCTCATGTCTGATACAATCCTTCGTAGATAATCCGTTACTTCCCCGCCTAGCTCCGTCAACAGCTAAGCGGGGATTTTCCACTTTCACCCCTGCTTCTCCGGCACGGCCCAACTATCCCCGTCTTATCGATTACCTGCGGTAATCCCTAAGCACTGGGGCTAGCTGTCCACGGCTCCGAATCCGGGGCAAAAGTGGAAAGGCCAGGATCACCCACCGATGCGGTCTTACGACGCGGTGGGTGACCTGGTGGGGGGCTACGCCCCCTCAACCCCCGATTGCCAATCCGGGCTACGCCCGTCTTGGATAGGCTCCCGCTCCGTCAATGAATCTGTGGATTCATCGCCGTCGCTGTCGCCCGATTCGCTGCCATCATCCCCGCCGGACTCGGCGGAATTAGCAGCGCTCTTGTCCTCCGCTGCCGCGTCGGAATCAGCCTTATCTGCTGCCTGCTCGGCATCAATAAGACCCAATTCCGCTAACAGTTCTGTTAGCGATTCATCGCGGTACGCGTACCACTTACTGCGCGGCTTCTGCGCTGCTGCTACCAGCACCTCACCCAGCTTCGCATGCAGTTCGTTCTGCGCCTGCTGCTCCGCTGCTGCGGCTGCTTCTGCGGCTTCTCGCTGCTGTTCAATTACCTTCAAAGCCTTCTCGATTTGTGCCTTCGTTGCCATGTCTAAAACTCCAGTTCTGTATCTTGTGACTTCTGCTTTTTGGGCTGCGGAACATACCGCTGCGCGGCACGTCCCGCCCGTGAATTTGTTGGTTCCTGCGGCTGCTGCTCTTGCTTCTGCGCATCAACAAATGCCTTCGAAAGGCGCTGCTGTTCTGCCGCAATTTCGGCCTTGCTAGGGACCACCTGGGGCGCATTTTCGGTTACTTGTTGCATCTGCTCCGCCCCCTCACGGGCGCGTTGCAACAGTTGCGGCCAATTAGCCGCGAGCACACCGGCGGTAGCCGGATTAAGGGGCTGCTGCGGGGCCTGCTGCCCCGTCACAGATTCGTGTATAGACATGCTTAAATCGCCGTCCCTACACGTTGACTGTTCAAAAAGTCATCGAGGTCGGCCTGCTGATACACGACGGCGTGACCTAATTTCGAATAGGCCGGGCCTTGGCCCAAACTGCGCCAATTGGCCAGCGTTTTGGGTGAAATTTGAAGATATGCGGCGGCTTCGGGTGCCCGCATTGCACCGCACCGTTGTTCCATTTTCTGCATGACTGAAAACCCCTCCTGGGGTGGCGGTCATCCAACCAAACGCGGGACTTACTCATTAACGCTAATGCCCTATAGGTGACCGGTCATGCTTCTGCAGGTAACTCAGGCGGTGAGCGATTCATACCGGCGTAATGCCGGGAATCCTTGACTGTCGGCTTATTAATTCTGCCGCCTGGCGCTGCCTCGGTGCGGATTTTTAATTGTACATCACACTTTACTCTTCCCACCGAATCCCGTCAAGGCCTTTTTCGTCCTTATTTTTCCCGACTATTGCGCTCATACCTGTACATAACCTACGCTATAGGGCATGACACAAAAGAAACGGAAAACAGCAGCAAAGACACCACTACAACCGGGCGAGCATTCAATTGACCGCAACAACCCACGACCCCATAACGGCGGTTATGTCCTGGACTGGAATATTCGCCTACACGACGGCAAACGTGTCCCGAAACGTACACAGGGACCAACGAAAAGCGCTGTTAGGGCGCGTGCTAAGGAAACCGCAAAAAACCTACTGCAAGCGGGAGGCCAACACTGGACCCTCAACAAGCCGATAAACGACTATCTCACGACCGAGACCGCCCAACGCATACAGAACTCAACCCGGCTCAAAGACCTCTCCAAGCGTCGCTACACGGCCGCGTTAGAACTGCTGAAGCCCCACCTAAAGGGCTACAACATCAGCGCCGCAATGACATTTGACGTGATGGAAAAAACACTAAAAGCCATCGCCAAGGACGCCCCCGGCAGCGTGTCCACGGCCCGAACGGTGTTGTCGAGTTACACCGCAGACCAGCTAGTCCGGGCGGGTGTTATCACCGCTAATCCAATCCGGGGCGTGAACCTAGATATTGCAGCACCGAAGCCCAAGAAGTCAGGCCGCCGCACACTCACAAAACCCGAATGGGATGCCGTCATTAAGCATCTGTTAACGCGGGATACCGAGTCACTGTTAACCCCCACCAAGCACAAGAACATCCGCCAAAGCACCAAGAACATCCATGCCCGCATTGTGCGGCTCACTCTCCTCCAAGCTGTTTCAGGGCTGAGAATTGCCGAAGCCAATCAGTTGCAGTGGAAGCACATCATCGACGGTGACGATGGCATGCTCATTAATGCCAGCGCCGATATCGTCAAAGGCCGCAAGGGCAAAGAGAAGGGCCGATACATTCCGATTCTGAGGGCCGACGTAGCGGAATACCTGCGTACACACCGCGAGGACGACGAGCATTTCATCGTAGGCTCACCGACGACGACCGCGAGGCCCTGGGACGCGACGAACGCAGATGACAAGGTGCCCGAGCTATACCAGCAAATTGCAGAAGCTACAGGCGTGAAGATTCTCGCTAATCTCCGAAGCCATTCCTGGCGTGCGACGCTGCACGGTGTGTACGCGGATGTGATGGACCCAGCTACACGCGCCGCCATTTTCGGCCACACTCAAGCCGTAGCCGAGGAATACTACACCGACCGCAACAATATTGAATCACTCATGAGACAAGTAAAGCAGGCCTACGCGTAACTACGCTTAAAACTACGCTTAAGGTACGGGATTTTGCGGGAATCACACGGAACACCAAGGAACATAAAACGCCCACACGCTGCATGTTCCCTACCATTCCCGCATGTGCCCTAAATTCATAACGAGACCCTGGGTGTCGCGCGTTCGAGCCCCGTCAGCCACCCCGAATAGACCCCGCATTCTGCTCAAGCAGAATGCGGGGTTAACTTTTTGCATTGAGCCCCCAGCGCGGGTTGCCTTGCCTCCGCTGCACCCGCGCACCACCAAGCCCCACAACCAGCCGGACTTGAGTATGTTAGCCTTACCTAATTGTATAGTGCGAAGCCTTCTGCCCGCACAGCAACTCAAGTGTTCAAAGGACAGTGATAACGATGGCTGGCCAAGCTAAAGAGGCAGCGCCGAAGCGCAAGCCCCGTAAAGCGCATGAAGCAACCGTGACTGGTCGCTACCAGGTTTCTCCGGATTTGGTTCGGTTGAGCATGAACTCCCCTGCTTTTGTGGGCAAGGAGCTAGAGTTTACGGATCACTACATCAAGTTGCTGTTCGTGCCAGAAAGCGCCGATTATTCTTGGCCGTTTGATGTCCAGCAGATTCGCGAAGAGCAACCGCGCGATAAACAACCAATTCTCCGCACCTACACCCTGATCAACCTGAACTCTGACACCGGGGACTTCGACGTTGATTTTGTCGCCCATGGTGATTCCGGCCTGGCCGGCCCCTGGGCACGCAGAGCCGAGGTCGGCGAGAAGATTGGCTTCCTCGGCCCTGGTGGCGCGTGGGGACCAACCGAAGACTATGAGCACTTTGTGTTCGCCGGCGATGAATCTGCAGCGCCGGCCATCGGTGCCGGTGTGCAGCATCTCCCCGAGGGGGCGACCGCTACCGTCTTCATCGAGATCGAAGCCGAAGACCGCAAGTTCGAGCTGCCCACCCGCGAGGGCGTGGACATCGTCTGGGTAATCCGTAATGGCGCTACCCACGGCACTGAGCTATCCCGCGTAGTACGCGAGGCTGGCATCCCCAAAAAGAAGAAAACCAGCTGGTTCATCCATGGTGTCGCCGAGATGATCAAAGAGCTCCGCCGCTTCCTTTTCGTTGAATCTGGAATTCCAAAGGAAGACGTTTCCATCTCTGGCTACTGGCGTATCGGAATGACTGAGGACCAGTGGCAATCCTCCAAGCGTGAATTCAACGCGGCAATTGAGGCCGAGGAAGAAAGAGCTAAGGCCTAACGGTTGTTTTCGCGTTAGACTGCGGCAATGATCGATTTCACCGACACCGCCGACGTCGTTGCTCCCCAGCTTCTGGGCACGGTGCTCACGCACAACGGCGTTTCGGTGCGCATCACGGAAGTCGAGGCTTACCTCGGCGCAAACGATGAGGCCTCACACACCTTCAACGGCCGCACCCCGCGCAACGCCGCCATGTTCGGCCCACCCGGCCGCCTCTACGTCTACATGTCCTACGGCATCCACCGGAACGGCAATATCGTCTGTGCGCCCGAAGGCACCGGTCAGGGTTGCTTGCTCCGCGGCGGGGAAGTCATCGACGGAATAGACCTTGCCTACCAACGCCGGGGTGACACGGAATTTCATAATCTGGCCCGCGGCCCCGGCAACTTAGGCAAGGCCCTTGGTTTCAGCATCGCGGACAACGGCACGCCCATCCGCCTTAAACAACGCGATAAGGAACCTGAGTGGGTCCGCGGGCCACGCATCGGCATCTCAAAGAACCAGGACGCCGCGCTGCGTTTTTGGATCCCCTTCGACAAGACAGTGTCTCGACGTCGCGGGCTCCCCCGCTAACCCCTACCGGTGTATGAGCCTCAGGACTCATACACCGCATGTGGGCTCATGCGCCGCATCGTTAAGCCAAGGCTGCGCGCACCAGCTCCGCTGCCTGCGAGGGGGTCTTGCCCACCTTCACGCCGGCCGCTTCCAGCGCTGCCTTCTTGCCTTCTGCCGTGCCAGAACCACCAGACACGATGGCGCCAGCATGCCCCATCGTCTTGCCCTCCGGCGCGGTAAAACCTGCGATGTAGGCAATGACCGGCTTCGTCACGTGATCCTTGATATAGGCAGCGGCATGCTCCTCTGCATCACCGCCGATTTCACCGATCATGATGATGGCTTCGGTATCCGGATCATTCTGGAAGGCCTCAATCGCCGAAATGTGCGTGGTCCCGATAATCGGATCGCCGCCGATTCCTACGCACGTACTAAAACCAATATCGGACAGCTCGTACATCATCTGATACGTCAAGGTGCCCGACTTCGACACCAAGCCAATCTTTCCTGGGTTCGGCGCAGTCTCTGCCGGAATAATGCCCGCATTGGATTCGCCCGGCGTGTAGAGCCCTGGACAGTTCGGCCCAATGATGCGCGTTTTGGACTCCCGTCCCAGCGCATAGAGCTCCGCAGTGTCCTTCACCGGAATTCCTTCCGTGATGATGACCACGAGTTCAATACCGGCACGGATGGCTTCTTCCGCGGCGCCCTTGGTGAATTTTGCCGGCACAAAAATCACGGTGACGTTGGCCTCTGTCGCCTGCATGGCCTCACGCACGCTGCCGAAGACAGGAATCTCGCGCCCATCAATATCGACGCGCTCACCTGCCTTGCGCGGGTTGACCCCACCCACAATGTTGGAGCCGGATTCCAGCATGCGGCGTGTGTGCTTCATGCCTTCGGATCCCGTCATGCCCTGCACGATGATCCGCGAGTCTTTGTTGAGAAAAATCGACATGTCTACTCCTAGTTCGCCAGCTCCGCAGCCCTGCGGGCGGCAGCATCCATGGTTTCTACCTGCTCCAGTTTGGGCAGGTGTGCGTCATTGAGAATCGTGCGTCCAAGCTCCGCATTGTTGCCGTCGAGGCGAACCACAAGCGGCTTGGGTTCAATCCCCTCCGAGTCCAGAATCTTGTAGGCCTGCACGATGCCTTTAGCCACTTCGTCACAGGCGGTAATGCCACCGAAGACGTTGACAAAGACCGATTTCACCTGCGGATCACTAAGAATCACTTCCAGCCCGTTGGCCATCACTTCGGCGTTAGCGCCACCACCGATGTCTAGGAAGTTCGCGGGCTTCGGTTGCGAAGGAAGATCCTCGCCGGCATAGGCCACAACGTCGAGCGTGGACATCACGAGGCCAGCACCATTGCCGATAATCCCCACGGAACCATCGAGCTTCACATAGTTCAGCCCCATCTTCTGTGCCTTGAGCTCCAGCGGATCGGTCGCGCCGTGGTCTTGAAGGTCGCGGTGTTCTGGGTGACGGAACTGCGCGTTATCATCCAACGTGACCTTGCCATCGAGCGCAATGATGTCACCACTCGACGTCTTGACCAGTGGGTTGACCTCCACCAGCGTGGCGTCTTCTTCCGTGTACACCGTGTAGAGCTTCTTGAATACGGGCACCAGCTTGGCGACGTCCCCCTCATCAAACCCCGCCTCATACGCCATGTCCCGCGCCAGCGTGTCCGTCATGCCGTCGAGTGGGGAGAAACTGCGCTTAATCAGGGCATCTGGGCGCTCTTCGGCGAGCTTTTCAATCTCCACGCCTCCCTCCTTGGAGAGCATGGCTAGGTAGCGCCGCTTGGTGCGGTCGAGGAGGATTGAGAAATAGTATTCCGCGGCGATGTCCGCGCCTTCGGCCACCATGACCTTGCGCACGGTGTGTCCTTTGATCTTCAAGCCTAAGATCTCATTGGCCTTTTCCGCAGCTTCCGCGGGGCTATGCGCGAGCTTGACTCCCCCGGCCTTGCCGCGTCCGCCAGTCTTAATTTGCGCTTTGACCACGACCACCGGTGTCCCCAACTTCGCGGCTGCTTCTTCAGCCTGCACAGCTGAGGTCGCAACGATGCCTTTGAGTGTGGGAACGCCATGAGCTTCAAAGAGGTCTCGAGCTTGGTACTCGTAGAGATCCACTTCTGCCTCCATCTTTGCAGTGAAAAACTAGTTCTCCACAAGATTCACCAAAACAAAGACGTGATGCAAACCACTTTACAGAAGTTAAAGCGTCACACTTCACACACTTTGCACGCCGCGCGTGTGCGATGAAACGCTGCCCGTTATAGATGTTTAAACCCCCGGCAAAGAATTAGCTGATTTAACTTTCGGGGGCACCCTGGGCGGCACCGTCGATAAGCACCGCCCCAGGAGAGCTACTGGTTAGCGTCAGCATTGCCCGCAGACCAGGTGGCCCAATCCATGTTCCAGTCCCCTAGGCCGTCGAGCGGGCTCAGCACACCGCCACCGGTGTTAGAGACCTTGACCAGATCGCCGCGCTTGACCGTGTTTTGGAACCACTGAGCAGCCTCAGTAGTCACATTGATGCAGCCGTGGGACTGGTTGTAACTGCCCATAGCACCGACAGCCCAGGGTGCCGCGTGGACGTAGATTCCGGAGTAGGACATCTGAGTTGCCCACTGGACGTCAGTCCTATAGCCGCCAGCATCAAGAGCTAGGCCGAAGGTGGTGGAATCCATGACCAGGGAGGGGTATTGATCGCCGATGATGTAGGTGCCATTCGGGGTATCCCACTGGCCATCCCTGCCCATCGACACAGGAATGCGGCGCAGCACCTCACCATTCTTGAACACCGACATCATCTTGGTGTTGTTATCAATCAGCGTGATGACGCGGTCGCCGATGGTGAAGTTGGTGGAGGCATCCTCACCGCCGTAGACGCCGCCGCCGAGGTTACGGCCGTACAGGTCAACGTCGACAGTCACCTTCGTGCCCGGCTCCCAATAGTTTTCCGGGCGCCAGCGCACCTCCTGGTTATTCACCCAATAAAAAGCACCTTCGACGGCGGGCTCAGTCTTGACCTTAATCGTCTCTTCGGCCGCCTTGCGGTCAGTGACGTAGTTACCAAAGCGCACGCCGATGACCTGCCCCACGCCCACTTCGGAGTCCGGCAGTGGACTCAAAGCCACCTCGGACACCGCTGCAGCCTGCGGGGTGGTGAACGTGATGGTTTTGTGGGTGCCATCTTTGTCCGTGGCATCAATGGTGTACGTGCGGTTATAGCCCAGCACCTCAGCGCTCTTCCAAGTGGTCGAGTCAGAGGACAACTCATCTTCCACTTCAATACCAGCCTCGTTGGTCATCGTCACCGACTTCAGGCCCGCCGGGGAGCTCACCTCCACCGGCTCGGAGGGGTCAACGTTGCTAGCGCCGTCCTTGACGGAAAACTTCAGCTGCTTCGCCTTAGCGGCTGCCGACGCCGACGCCTCTGCCGAAGCACTCGCTTGGACATCTGCCTGCGATTGCTTTTCAGCCGGGCTGGAATCCTCGGCCCCGCCGATGGTGCAGGCGGCCAGAAGGGAAGCCGTCACAACAAGGCTCGAGAGAAGTACTGCGGGACGTGCAGAAGGGAATAGAGAACGCACAGAAACCCCTAGCTCATAGAAAGATTAAAGACAATGACAAGAGTGCACTAAGCCTAACCGCCCGCACCGCCGTCTAACTAGTTAGCGCCACCGCCCTTAACCGTTTCGTTACCAGCCTTCCCCACTCCCGCACTCCGCGCTTTCAAAGAAGAGAAAAGTAGCTGCTACCTAAGGCACCTAAAAACCTTTATTCACCTGGCGATTTTACCTTTTCACAAAGAGGGTGTTAAAGTTACATCTCGTTGCACGGCAGGCGCTGAGGAAATCAGAAGTCACCGGGTTGACACAAGCGCCATTAGCTCAATTGGCAGAGCAACTGACTCTTAATCAGTGGGTTCGGGGTTCGATTCCCTGATGGCGCACAGTTTAACCCCCTTCATCCTAGATGAAGGGGGTTTCCTCGTCCCACAGCCCCGACGGCCGGGTTAAGGGGGTTAGACCCTTAAGCCCCGAAGACCTCCAAGCGCTGCGTCTTGGGCAGCCACCACGCGGCCTGCGCCGCCGTGAATTCCTTGTGCTCAAACGTCGAGATTTCATCGAGTGCCCGCATATAGTCGGGAACGAGCGCTCGGGGCAGGCGCAGCCCCATCGTCAGGTGCGGGGTCCATCGCGGCCCGCGGCCTTCCGGGTTCGCGGCGCTTAACTGGCGCGCAGCGATCTCCAACTCGTCCGTGGTTTCCAGAAGCCACGCCACGGTCTGCTTGCTTTTCCTCCCGAATACCACCGTCCCGACGCGATGAAACAGCGCCGGCAGTAGCGGCGGCAACAGCGTGCGGGCCTCGTCGACGACTGCGGTCTCGAGCGCCGGCGCAAACGTTACCGTAATGTGCGGGCGCTGGTGCTGCACCGGAAAGCCACGCTGAGCCAGGGCAGCATAGACTTCCCGGATCGTGTCTTCATCCTCTGGGGTGAGGTACAACAGGAGGTTTTCGGGCGAATTTCGGCTCACACGGCCCGAGTCTAGCTAACCTCCCGCAGCGCCACGACGGGTTGCCCGCGGTGGTCCAGCACATCCGTCTCTACGCCGTATACCTCGCGCAAGAGCTCCTCCATGAGCACCTCTCCCGGCGCACCATGGGCGCGGGCCTTGCCGCCATGGAGCACGACGAGCTGGTCGCACATCCGGGCCGCCAGGTTGATGTCATGAATCGCCACCAACGCGAGGCTTCCTTCCTCCCGAGCTTTTGCCCGCACGCGGCCCAAGACGAAGAGCTGCCGGTTGAGGTCGAGAGCGGAGGTGGGTTCGTCGAGAAGCATGAGCCCAGGGGTCCCCACCAGCATCTGCGCCACGGCGACGAGCTGGCGTTGGCCGCCGGAGAGCTCGTTGAGGTAGCGCTGCGCAATGTCGTCGAGCCCCATGGAGTGCAGGACCTCGGCGGTGCGGGTGATTGGGTCCTCGCACGCTTCGCGCCGCGCCGCAATCAGCACCGCTTCAAACGCGCGCAGCGCCGCGGTGTGCGGCAGGCCCTGCGGCACATAGCCGATAAGCTGGCGGCGCCGCTGTCCGCGCGGGCTCTGGCCGTCGACGCGAAAGTCCACCGTGCCGCCCCGCGCACGGTGCACACCGGCGAGCGTCTTGATGGTGGTGGTCTTGCCGGACGCGTTCGGCCCCAGCAGCCCCACGACCTGCCCGCCGCGCAGGGTGGGAAGGCTCAGCCCGTCCACCACCGTGCGCGAGCCATAGCCGGCAGATAGATCGGTGATGGTGAGTTCTACGTCCACAATGCCCTCCTCCGGGTCATGACGATGGCAATGAAGAATGGCACGCCCAGAAGCGAGGTGACGATGCCGATGGGGATAGCCAGCCCGGGCTTAATCAGGAGGCTTAGCGCGTGGGCGGCGCACATCACCGCCGCGCCCGCGGCCATGGAGGCCGGCACGAAGTAACGCTGGTCCTCACCCACCAACATGCGCGCGATGTGCGGGCCCACTAGGCCGATAAATCCGATGATGCCGGCGAAAGCCACGGTGGTGGCCGCGACGAGCGAGACCACGACGAGAACAATCACGCGTAGGCGGGAGGTGTTGATACCGAGGGCGGTGGCGCGGGCGTCACCAAGCCGCAGCGCCGTTAGCCGCCACGACAGCGCTCCCAGGATGGGCAACGCCACCGCAAGCACGCCGGCCAGCACGGCGTTGGCCTGCCAGCTAGCGCGGGTGAGCGAACCCATGGACCAAAAGACGATCTGCTGGAGAGCCTCGCTGGAGGAACGGTATTGAATGAGCGCCAGCATGGCCTGGAAAAAGAAGACGAGGCCGATGCCGAGCAGCACCATCGTCTCGGACTTCGCACCGCGAATAACGGCGGCAACGACGATGATGGCCGTGGCCAGCGCCGCCGACAGCCACGCGATGAGCGCGAGGTTGAACTGCGGCTGGGCCAGAAGCTGCCAACGCAACACGATGGCGCTGGCTCCGCCGAAGGCAGCCGCCGCGGAGATGCCGAGGGTAAAGGGCTCCGCCAGCGGATTATCCAGGATGGTCTGCATCTGCGCGCCAGCCAGTGACAGGCTGGCGCCGATAAGCAGCGCCATGACGGCCATAGGCAGGCGCAGGCTCCACAGGACTGTACGCGTTTGCTTGTCGACGCCTCCCGGATCCACCATCCCCCGCAGCACCTGGCCGGGGGTGAGGTCGATGGCGCCAACGATCACGCTAAGGACGAATGCGGCGAGTGCTACAACGATAAGCCCGGCGACGATGGCGATACGGCGGCGGGTCACGCGGGAGTGCTCGCGTGCGAGAGCCTCCACGGGAAGCACCGCGGTTTCTGCGCGCGTGGTCCGTTCAGGGCTTGCCGAGCGCGCGGTTGAGGTGAGAATGCTCATGACTAGTTGGTACTGAAGAAGGTTCCGTCGCCGGGGACGGGCGAGTATTTCTCTTGGGCTTCGGCCCATTCTTGCTGAACGTCGACGTCTGCGTAGTCCTCTGGGTGGAGCCACACGGCGATCTGAAGGAGCGCCAGGTAGTTGAAGGGCGAGTTGTAGAACTGGTGCCACAGGCCGTGGAGGTTGTGCTCCTTGACGGCGGAGAGGTCCTCAAAACCAGGTTGAACGCCGGCCAGCGAAGCGGCGCTGTCATGGGCGTCCTTTTCGCTGATGCCATAGCCGGCGGCAGCGAAGCCGGTGTGGCCCTTTGCGTTATCGACCTTGGCGGACCAGTCGCCGCCGGTGGCGATGATCATGTCGGGATTGGCGTCGATGACCTTCTCCGGGGTCAGCGCGCCGGACTCACCCTCGATGATGCCGTCTGCCACGTTCTTTCCACCGGCGACGTTGACCAGCTCAGAAATGTTGGAGTCATTCCACGAGCCGCAGCAATCGGAGACACCCGCTGCGCGCCACACGAAGGTGGAGGGCTTGTCCTGCGCTTTCGTGGCGCGCTCGGTTACCAGATCCACGTTCTTTTGCCAGTCCGCGATGAACTCCTCCGCGCGGTCCTCGTGGCCGAAGATATCGGCGAAGATTTCCATGGTGGGAATGGTGTTCTCCAAGGGCTTGGCGCGGAAGTCCGTGACGGCATAGGTCAGGCCGGCCTGATCCAGCTTGTCGGTGAGCCCAGCGGTCTGGGAGGCCTCGTACTGATCCTTGGAGAGCACGATGAGGTCCGGGTCGAGGCTGATGAGCTCCTCCACAGTGACATCGCCCTTGGTGAAGCCGCCGATTTCCGGCAGCTCGTTGACTTTGGGCGTGGTCTTTTCCAACTCGCGGTAGTAGTCGGGCACATTCTGCTTCAGGTCCGATCCGATGGCCACGACCTTGTCCAGCGGGTCTTCCTTGTTGAGGATGCCGGTGGCAAAGACGCTGCGGCCTTCTCCCAGGATGACGCGTTCCGGCGCGTGGTCCAGCTCCACCTGGCGGCCGGCAAGGTCTGTGAAACTCACAGCGGCAGTCCCCTGCGCTCCCGTGGCCTGCTCGCTGCCGGCATCGGCATTGTCGGAGGCACAGCCCGCCAGCGCGCTGGCCAGCGCCGCCACCATGGCGCACGCCCCTACTACTCGCCCGGCGCGCGGACGGGATGCCTGGCCTGCAGGCGTCGATACGTGAAGCACGATTTCTCCTTCAAACTTTGGTCTTATGGTCTGTTCGGAGGTTCATACTACACAGACAGGTAAGGCTACCCAAAGCCTGCATAGGGTAGGCAATGCTTCCAGTAACGCATACGGAGCACAAAAATGCCCCACCCCGGGGTATTTCCCAAGGCAGGGCCTCTAGGTATGCAGTCGCGCCCAACGGCGCTAACCGGCTCTAGCGACGCTCAGCGAGCAGGCGCTGCAGTTCCTTGATATCGGACTTGCGGCGCTTGGAGCGGAAAACGGAGAAAGCGATAAGGCCTACGACGGCTGCACCAACGCCGGCGAGCGCCATCTGCACATTGCGCTCCTGCAGCTTCTGGGTTGCCGCGCCCTTAGCGTCCTCGACGAAGTTCTGCGGCTTGCTGCGATCAGCCAGCTCATCCAAGGTGCTAGCCAGCTGACGGCGGGTGCGCTCGATGTCGCGCTGGATATCATCAATGTTGCGTGCCACGTGAATCTCCTGAATTTGGCTTCGTTCGGTGTTGCTGCGGTTAGTGTCTTTCTAACCGTTGTGGTTCTAACGTCGACATTCTACATTGACCGCCAGCTCCCCTGCAGAGTTGGCCAACGTTTGTTTCACCCTCGGTGGCGTAGATACGCCAGATAGCCTCCCCGTAGGGGCACGGTAAGGTAGACAGCATGACTGAAGCACAACGACTGTCCGTAGGAGACAAGGCTCCCGCTTTTTCCTTGAGCGATGATGCCGGCAACACCGTAAGTCTGAGTGACTATGCTGGCCAGCGCGTCGTGGTTTACTTCTACCCGCGCGCCAACACCCCTGGCTGCACGAAGGAAGCCTGCGACTTCCGCGACAGCCTGGAGCAGCTCAATGACATGAACATCGCCGTGGTGGGAATCTCCCCTGACAAGCCCGAGGCACTGGCAAAGTTCCGCGAGGACCATGAGCTCAACTTCCCGTTGCTGTCTGACCCCGACAAGGAAGTCATGACGGCTTATGCCGCTTTCGGCGAGAAGAAGAACTACGGCAAGATCGTCCAAGGCGTTATCCGCTCCACGTTCCTCATTGAGGAAGACGGCACTATCGGCCAAGCCATGTACAACGTCAAGGCCACCGGCCACGTCGCCCGCGTGCTTAAGGGGCTCAACTAAACCGTGGAATCCAGCTCGAAGTCACCGGAGATTCTGGTCCCGAGGCGTCGCCCAGCGCAGGCGCGCAGCCGGGCCAAGTATGACCGGATCTTGTCCTGCGCGCGGGAGACGCTCGTGGACTATGGCTTCGAGTCCTTTACTTTCGACGAAGTCTCGCGCCGCGCGGAAGTGCCGATTGGCACGCTCTACCAGTACTTCGCCAACAAGTACGTGCTGATCTGCGAGCTTGACCGCCAAGACACCGCGGAGATGTTGGCTGAGGTTGAGCGCTTTTCCCAGCGCGTTCCGGCCCTGCAATGGCCGGACTTCCTCGAAGAATTCATCGACCGTATGGCTCGTGTCTGGCGCAACGACCCCTCGCGCCGAGCGGTGTGGCATGCCGTGCAGTCCACACCCGCAACCCGTGCCACGGCCGCCGACACGGAGCTCAGCCTGCTCAAACCCATCGCGGAAATCATCGAGCCTCTTGCCCAGGGAATGGACGCCGATGCCCGTGTGGAGATCGCCGCCTTCCTCGTCCACACCGTGGTTTCCCTGCTCAACTACAGCACCATGCGCTCCGAGGAAAGCTTTGATGGCGTGGTGGAAGAGATTAAGCGCATGCTCATCGCCTACCTCTTCGCCATCGCCACGAGCGCCTAGCCGCACCCAGCGAAGCCAGGGGCGCCCAGGCGCGTTTAGCGCGAAAGGTACACAATGGCGGTGGCGTAATCACCATCGTGGCTGATGGACAGCGCCGTGGAGAAATCCCCCAAGGACTCCCGCGCGAGGCGGGCAATCTCACCGCGCAACTCGAGTGCTACTCGCCCCCACGCATCCGGGCGGACCTCAATCTCCGCCCAGTCCACGGCTTCCTCTGCGATGACCGGCGGGTGCCCGTAAAGCGCTTGCGACCACACCTTGATGAAAGCCTCCTTCGCCGCCCAGCGCCCCGCCAGGTGCTGCGCGCGGGCAGCACCGCTCAGCCCCCGGGCCTGCGCCACACGCAATTCGGAGGCGCTGAAAACCTGCGCGAAGCGCGTGCCGGGAAGCTCCAGCTGCTGGGCAAAGGAGGGGATGTGCACCAGGTCGGTGCCCACGCTCACGCCACTTTTTGTCATGCGGGCAAGCTTAGCGTGCCAGCTCCTGCTTGAGCTCCTCCAGCTCGTCGCCACCCGCCATCCACTGGGTCAGCTCCGGCAACGTGACCTCCTCCTTGGAGGCGTCCAGCGACATCTGCCCCACTGTGAGCACGATGAAGTGATCGCCCACGAGGTAGGCGTGCTGCGGGTTGTGCGTAATGAAGACCACGCCCATGCCGCGTTCGCGGGCGGCGTCGATAAAGCGCAGCACCATGCCCGACTGCTTCACTCCGAGTGCTGCGGTGGGCTCGTCCAGGATGATGTAGCGCGCGCCGAAGTAGATGGCGCGGGCAATCGCCACCACCTGGCGCTGGCCGCCGGAGAGCGCGGAGAGTTCCACGGAGACGTCGCCAAGCTCAATGCCCATTTCGGACAGCTGCTCGTGCGTAATGCGCTTCATCTCTTCCTCACGCAAGCTCCCCAGCGCCCCGGTAAGTTCCTGGCCCAGGAAGAAGTTGCGCCACACCGACAGCGAGGGAACCAGCGCCAAATCCTGGTACACGGTGGCGATACCGGCGTCGAGGGAATCGCGGGGGCTGGTGAAGTTCACCTCTTCCCCATCGACGGTGATGGTGCCACCGGTGGGCTGGTTAAGTCCGGCCAGAATCTTGATCAGCGTGGACTTGCCCGCGCCGTTATCACCCAGCACGCAGGTCACCGCGCCCTCTTTCACAGAAAGGTTGATGCCGCGCAGGGCGTGGAAGTTGCCGAAGGTTTGGGAAATATCGTGCAGCTCAATCATGGTTATCGCTTCCTCGTAAAGTTGGCCACCGAGGTGTTCGTGAGCACAGCGAAGAGCAGCATTGCACCGAGGAAGAACTTGAACCAGTCGGGGTTCCAGCCGGCGTACACGATGCCCTGGTTGGTCATGCCGAAGATGAGCGCGCCGATGGCTGTGCCCACCGCGGTGCCGCGCCCGCCGGTCATGGAGCAGCCGCCAATGACCGCGGCGATGATGTAGAGGAACTCGTTACCGATGCCCTGGCCGGCCTGGATGGAGTCGAAGGCAAAGAGGGTGTGCATGCCCACGAACCACGCCGCGAAGCCGACGAGCATGAACAGCGCCACCTTGACGCGGCGCACGGGAACGCCGACGGCGCGGGCGGCTTCATCATCGCCGCCCACGGCGAAGATCCAGTTTCCCCAGCGCGTCTTGTACAGCACCCACGAGGCAATGGCGACGAAGAGGATCCACCAGATGACGGTGGCGCGGATGCTCAAGCCACCGATGTGGATGGTGCCGGCAAAAATGACGCGGGCCGAGCTGAATCCTTCCATGTCAGCGATGGTCGGGGTGGCCACCTGGCCGGTCACCAGCTTGGTAATCGCCAGGTTAAGGCCCTGCAGCATGAGGAAAGCCGCCAGCGTAATAAGGAAGGAGTCGATCTTTGTGCGCACCACAAGGAAGCCGTTGAGCGCGCCGATGGCCAGGGCGGTCAACAAGGATAGGCCCACGCCCACCCACGAGTTGAGGTGGAAGTTGTAGTTGAGCATGGTGGCCACAAGCGCCGCGGACGTCACCGCCACACCGGAGGACAAATCAAACTCATTACCAATCATGAGCAGGCCCACCGCCAAGGCCACGATGCCCAGCGTAGAGCTGGCGTAGAGCACCGTGGAGAAGGCCTCCACCGAGCGGAAGGCGGGCGCCACGATCATGAAGAGGACGAAGATAACCACCGCGCCGAGCAAGCTGGCCAGCTCCGGGCGGCGGATGAGGCGCGCGAAGCCGCTACGGCGGGTCAGGCGGGTATCGGCGGGGTGTGATTGCACCTCGTCGGATGCAGTCGTGGCTTCGCTCATCGCAGACCTTCCTTAGCGGATTCGGAGATGATGTCCACGTTGGTGGAATCCACGAAGGAGGGGCCGGTATAAACCGGGCGGCCGCCGCCCATGGTGGATCCGTTGCGGTGCGCCAACCACAGCGAATCGACGGCGAGGTAGCCCTGCATATAGGGCTGCTGGTCGACGGCCCACTGGATACGCTGATCCGCGATGGCTCCGACAAGCTCGGCGTTGGTGTCGAAAGTGGAGACCTTGGCCTTGGAGGAGGCATCGGCAACCGCGTCGGCGGAGCGCATAGCCACGGAGGCCTGCAGCGCCATGACCCAGTCGATGGAAGGATCCTGGCTCAGCTTCGCGTTAATGGTGGACTGCGCGGCGGTCAGATCCTTGCCGTTGACGTACAGGAGCTCAACCTTGCCGTTGTCCAGCCCCTTCTTCACGCCGGCGCAGCGCGACTCCTGCGAAGAGTTGCCTTGCTCGTGGATAACGCACAAGACGTGCTTGGCGCCCTCATCCTTGAGGCGCTCGCCGGCCTTAGTGCCGGCCACCTTTTCCTCTTGGCCGAAGAAGGCGCTCATTCCATACTTCTGGTAATCATCCATGCCGGCGTTAAGCCCCACGGTGGGGATGCCGGCATCGGAGGCTTTCTTAGCCACAGGCCCAATCGCACCAGAGTTGGGCATGGTCACGGCGATGCCATCCACGCCGGAGTCGATGGCGGACTGCACCAGGTTTGCCTGGTTGGGTGCTTCCGGGTCGGAGGAGTAGCGCAGCTCGATATTGTCCTTGCGGGCGGCATCCTCCGCGCCCTTACGCACGAGGTCCCAGTAGGTATCCCCCGGCGCGCCGTGGGAGATCATGGCGACGACAAGGCGCTCGGTGTCGACGCCACCGGCTAGCTCGCCGTCAGCGTCGGGGCGGGGCGCGCCACCGGTGGCCGAGCATGCAGTAAGCACGGCGGCGGCAGCGACCGAGATGAGACCTAGCAGTGGTTTCTTAGCATTTTTCACCCTTGCATGGTGCCCCAGGTAGAGGGACTTCTCCAACCCGTCTGACCTGCTTCTTTATCGTTCCAGGGGGTACAAGCTGGGGATACTCCACGGTTTGCTACCCCCGTTGAGCTGTGCTTCCTCCCTCCGGATCCAGGGTGCCTCCGCGCAAGCGCGCGGACTCGCTCAGCAGCACCGCGGCCTCGCGTTCAGCTACCTCGGCGGCTGTGCCCGCCCCCAGGTTGCGGTTCACCGGCCGCTCGTACAAGGCGGGCCCGCCGCGCATGGCCTTTTCCAGGCGCCGCAAGCCGCGCCACTCCCGCTCGGCGGCGGCTGAGCGCCATGCTTCGGCCTCGGCCTCACCCCGCTCACGAACCAGCGCGGCATAAAACGCACCGGGGTGTACAAGCGCGATGAGGGCGGAGACATGCCCGAAGCCCAGGGAGGTCACCAAGCCGGCCTTCGGCGGGGTGCGGCGCAGGTCCAACGGTTGGCGCAGCCACACCAGGTGCGGGTTGCGGCGCAGCACGGGGTCGACGCAGTCGAGCGAACGGTTCGGCGGGAGAACCCCGCTACGCAGCACCTGAGTCAGGCCGACGAGTTGGAAGGCTGCGGCACCGCCCTTGGCGTGTCCGGTAAGGCTCTTCTGCGAAACCACATACAGCGGGTTGCCGGGGCTGCGGCCGAGTGCGGCGGCGATGCGCTCGTGCAGGTCAGATTCGTTGGGGTCGTTGGCGTTGGTGGACGTATCGTGCTTCGACACCACCGCAATATCGTCCGCGCCCACGCCGAGGGCCTTCAGCGAGCGGGCCAGGCGGGAGTCCTGCCCACCCCGCGCCGCCGAGAGCGCGCCCATGCCCGGCGCGGGGATGGAGGTGTGCGCGCCATCGGCAAAGGACTCGGCAAAGCCCACCACGCCAAGCACCGGCAACCCCATCTCGGCCGCGAAGGATCCACGGGCGAGCAGGATGGTTCCGCCGCCTTCGGACTCCACGAAGCCGCCGCGGCGGCGGTCGTTAGCGCGGGAAAAGAAGCGATGCTCAATCCCCTTCGCCGCCATCTCCGCGCTATCGGCCGTGGCCGCCATGTCACCGAACCCGGTGATTCCTTCAATCGACAGGGCGTCGATGCCGCCGGCCACGACGAAGTCCGCCTTGTGCAGGCGCAGCTTGTCGACGCCCTCCTCCACCGACACCGCTGCCGTGGCACACGCGGCCACGGGGTGCACCATCTGGCCATAGCCGCCGACATAGGACTGCATCACGTGCGCGGCAATAACGTTGGGCAGCGCTTCCTGGAGGATGTCATTGGGCCGCGGCTGAGCCAAGAGCTTATCGACGTACAGCGAGCGCAGCGCCTCCTGGCCTGCCATACCGGTTCCCTGGGTGGAGCTCACGCGCGCCGGGTGGACATGGGCTAAAAGCTCGGCCGGGCTAAAGCCTGCGGAGAGGAAGGCATCCACGGTGCACACCAGGTTCCACAGGGCGAGGCGATCGAGGTTATCCACCATGTCCGCCGGAATACCGTAGACCTGCGGGTCGAAGCCCTGCGGTATCTGGCCGCCCACAAAGCGAGTCATGGCCATGCGCCGCGGTACCCGCACTGCGGAGCCGGCGGGCCGGGTGACCTGCCATTCGACCTCACCGTTCGGATCAGTAACACGGCGCAGCGTAGCGCCTTCGCAGCTATCAACGAAGCTGCGCGCCGTCTCTACGTCCTGCACGGTGAAGCTCAGCGGCTTCTCCAAGTAGATGGTGGTCAGCTCGGGCGCGAGGTTATCCACCATGGGCAGATGCGGGCCGAAGTCATCGTGGAAGCGGCGCACACCAATTCCGGCGAGCACCTCGTCGTGGAAGCGCGCGTAGACGTCTTCCTCCGCTAACTCTTCGCCTTCGGCCGTCAGCCATCCGGCCGTGCGCTCATCCCACCTGATGAGTCCACGGCTCCACGCCAGCTCCAGTACTCCGGCGGCGGACAGGTCGCCGCCGACCTCCGACTCATAGCGTGTGCGCGCAGAGCCCAGTGGGCCCAGCTCGCCGGCCCCGACGATGACCACCATGTCCTCGAGGGACTGCGTCACCCCGTTGAAGTCTGGGCTGGTGTACTCCATAGGCCTCAGCACGTTCGGCAGAGCCTTTACCGTTCGCGGTGCTTTCCCTTCGCGCAAACTACCGGCTGCGCTCGATGCGTCGGCAGTCTCGGGCTGCGCCCCACTGGCAAGTGCGGCAAGGTCCAGCTCAGCCTCGGCCAGCCCGCCCGTGAGGTCCACGCTCAGCGGCGCCTGTGCTGCTTCGGCGCGGATGTGGGGGGAGGCAGTGGCGTCGAGAAGCTGCACCGCCATCTCCTTCGCCGAGAATGTTCGCACGCCGCGGTCCTCCACCTGAGTAACCAGCGGATCGTTGCCACTCATCAGGCCGGTGCCGCGCACCCACCCGATCTGGGCATGCACCAAAGAGGTCCGCGCACCCCAACTGGATTGCTCGGAAGACCAGCGGTTAACCAGGGCGTCAAGGGCCGCCTTGGCCTCGCCGTAGGCGCCGTCGCCGCCGAAGCGCCCGCGGTTGGGCGAGCCCGGAAGCACCACGTGCAGCCGGTGGCCCACGTGGGTGTCCGCGCCCACGGCGGAGAGCGACGCAATGAGCTTCTCCACCGACCACAGCAGCAGGCGCATCTGGGACTCCGCCCCTGCCCCGGCATCCGCAAGAGTGCCTGCCACACGCGGCGCGGCGAAGGGGAAGAGCAGATCCGGCACGTAAGCAGGCTTGAGCTGCACAGACTTTCCGCCGACGGTGGCGGTGCGCTCCGCCGCAATCCATTCCGCGAGCGCATCCACGTCCGCGAAGGAATTAAGGTTCGCAGGCACGACCCACAGCGCTGCCGCGCCGACGGCATGGCTGCGATAGAGCTGCTTATAGAACTCCAGGCGCTCGTGGCTTAGCTGGGAGGTCGTCGCAATCACGGTTGCGCCCTCCGCGAGCAGCTCGCCGATGAGCTCGGCGGCAATCGAGCCCGGCGAGCCACCCGTCACCACGGCCACCTGGTCAGCGAAGAGCAATCCATCCGCCGGGGTGCGGGCATCGCGGGCCAGGTCTTCGTAGCCGAAGTGCTCGGCCAGGAGCGCAACCTCCTCGCCGGCTCCCAGCACGTCCAGCTCAGGCTCGGCTTCACCGGCGGCGGCCGCGCGGGCGATGTCCTCGCGGGCGCTGGCCCAGCGGTCGTCGAGAAGCACTGCCTTCCGCGCATCAAAAACGGGGGCGACGCGCTGCTGCCAGTCCGGGCCCAGCTCCGCGGCAACGAGTTGCTCCAGCTCCGTGTGCGCTGCGCTGTCCCCCTGCTCAGTCGGGGCCTCCTCACGGCCGAGGGCGGCGAGTGCCGCGCGGGCGGAGTCCTCCAGTGCCGCCTCGAGGCGCTCGGTATAGGCGCGCACCGCTTCTGGGTCCACGGTCTCGTGTGGCGTTGCTGCAACGGCCTTCTGCAGCGAGAGTCCTTCGCACTCGCCGGCCGCGCGCACGGCGGCATCGATCAATTCATCGAGCTCAGCCACCGATGCCGCGCCGGTCATGGGCAAGCTAGCCAAATCCCCGCCGCGCAGCGACGAGCCCGCGCGCGTGCCCAGGACCATCTGCACAGTCGCGCGATCGACCCAGCCCGGCCCCAATCCCCAGGTACTGCTCACGCGCTCGGCCACGTAGCTCGGCTTCTTGCCCGCGGGCCCGGTAAGCCGGTTGAGAGCCTGCGCGACCTGCTCTCTGAGGACCTCCCCAAACGTTGTGTAGCCCGGCGCGCGCTGCGCCACGCTCTCCGCCAGCTGTGGGATGGGGGTATCCGCAGCATTCTCGATGGCGCTGATACCGAACTCCACGCCGAGGTCAACGAGCAACTGGTTGCGGCGCGAGGACACGCCTTCCACGAGGGTTTCGATGGAATCAGTCGCGGCCATCTGATCGGGGCGGACCTTCGTCCACAACGCAATAAGCATCTCGAGGGCCTGGTGCACGCTCAGAGGGAGGTCCTCGATGGCGGCTGAGGTCTCCTCGCGCGGGGCGTGCACGGAATCTTCCTGGTGTGTGCTCTCGGTTGGCTGCCTCGACTCAGATTCTGCCGGTTCCGCTTCCGTGGTATCCGGCTGCCCAGCCACCTGCGCTGCTGGCCCGGGCGCCGGCTCGGCGTCTTCGGCAAAGACCCGCCCACGGTCGCGCTCGTAGTTGAGCACCTCGATGCCTGCGCTGCCCGCGTACTGGGGCAGCCGCAAGGTTTGGCCCAGCATGTTGGTCAGCGTGGGCGCGGTGCCAACGCCAACCTCGATGAAACGCTCCACGCCGAGCTGACCAAGGAGCAGGTCCTGGGTCTCAATCCAGCGCACCGGGGAGGCAAACTGCCAGGCCAAAAGCTCGATGAGCAGGGTTCGACCAAGACGCGCCGGGCTCGCCATGGCACCATCGAAGTCCGCCAGGATCTCCGCAATAGGCTCCGAGTCCACCACTTCTGCGATGGACTCCACGAACTCGCGGCTCAGCGCGAAGGGCCGCGCCACGAGGTTAGGAATATAGCGCCCCACCAGCGCGTCGAGGTTAATCTCTTCAGGGATGAGCGCATCGAGGTGCGCGCGGAAATCTGCTACGCCGCCCACTAAGCGGGAGGAGTGGAAGGGCACGTCGATTCCCGGAATGGGGATGACGGCGCGCTGCCCAGGGGCGCGGCGCTCGGCGTCATGAGCCAACACATCCAGGCCTGTCTTCGTCCCGGCGACCGCGTATTGGCGCCCGGCGATATTGTGGTTGACCACCTCAAGGAACTCGCCTGTCTCCGCAGCGACACGGGCAACATGGGCAAAGGCCTCGCTCGCGCTCATCCCCATCTTGTTCGGGCGCAGCGCCGCCAAACCATAGAGGGACTGGCCAGCGGAATCGCGCTCGACCAAACGGTGCATGGTCAGGCCGCGAACATAAACGATGTCCAGCACCGCCTCCAAGGACAGGACCTCGGCATAGGCGGCCAGGGCGTTGTACTCGCCCACCGAGTGGCCAGCGAAGAAGGCATCGGAATCGAGCACCCCGTCTTCCCGGAGCGCTGCAATCTGTGCGCATCCGAGCGTCGCCATGGCCACCTGCGTGAACTGCGTCAGATACAGCACGCCGTCCGGGTGGGTGAAGGTCTCACCAGCCACCACCACTGTGTCAGGGTTGTGGCGGACGATCTCCAGGATGGAAAAGCGCAAGCTCTGCCGCGTGTGCTCGTCCGCCCGCTCCCACACGGCGCGCGCCGCTGCGGACTCCGCATAGTCCTTCATCCCCATCCCCGGGGATTGGATGCCCTGGCCGGGGAAGGCATAGAAGGTGGTGGGGCTGCTCATCGTCGCTCGCGCCTGCAGCACCGGCACGCCCTGGCTGGTGGCGGTCACGCTGCGGATCTCGCCGTAGCCGCGCCGCTTGTCGACGCCCACCCGTTCCACCTCGAACTCCACCTCACTGCCCGGCAGCACGGGGGCAAGCCAGGTAGCGGACCACTCGAGGACGCGGGCACCGTCGAAGGCCGCGGCCGCCTGCGCGAGCGCTGAGGTCCACATGCCGTGGACGATGGGGCCTTCACGATGTCCCGCCAATGCCGCCGCGTTCGATGACAGGTGGATGGGGTTCCTATCCCCCGTGACCACGGCGAAAGGGCGCAAGGATTCCGGTGCCACAGCGCTAGTGCGGTGGCGGAAGGAGCGCGGTGTCTCACGGACCGATGACTCTACTGTCTCTGCCCCGCTTTCTTGTGCACCATAAGTTGCGGCGTCCACGGTCTCGAGCGCGGCGTCACCGCAGCGCCCGGTGATGAGGAAGCGCTCGTGCAACTGCGCGAATTCATGTTCTTCTCCGCGCACGGCTGCAGTCACGCCGACAGAAACGTCGACTACGCGCCCCGACGGCGTATCGCGTACCTCCTCCAACTCAGCGGTGTAGCGCAGGTCCAAAGGCGCAGCGCCCGGCGCAGCGCTGGCGCGAAGCAGCTCCCAGGTCTCTGGCTTGAGGCTCAGCGCGTGCTCGAGGTGGACCAGGTCGAGAAAGCCCTCCACTACCGGCTCCCCGGACGCCGCATGGGCGCTGGCCAGCACGGCGAAGGTGGCCGGCCAGGCGGGGCCGACGAGGACATCGGGCGAGACAGTAGCGCTCATCTCCCCGCTCGTCACCGTGCTGTAGTGGGCGATGTCGATGGCGCTGAGGAGAGCGCTGACCGTCACCGCAGTCCCAGAGCCTGCGTTTGGTAGGTCACCGCCGAGGGCCTGGCGCAGCAGCTCCCGCATGGCGGTCTCGGCATCCTCGACCTTAACGAGTGGTGAGGCACCAGGAATGCTCGGCGGAGTGATGCGAACACGCATCGACGCATCGGAGTGGAAAGGAACGGCCAACCACATGGCTTCCTCGCCCGCGGCTTCCAGCTCGGCGCCCTCAAGGCCAAAGCTCAGCGGGTTGGGCTGTTCGCGCCCGGCCCAATTCAGCCCCGGGGCGCGGCGGATGAGCTCTTCAGTGCTGAAAGCGGGCTCGCCAGTGTCATCGTCAGTCCCGTCGAGAAGCGCAAGCGCCGCCTGCTCAAATCGGGCAAGCACCTGCGCCACCGGCTCGTTGGCCTGCTCGATTCCCTCAACGGCCGCCGTGCCAGGGATGATGCAGACCTCATCGGCCTCGTAGTGCTCATCGTGTGCCTGCCACAAGGTGTCGCGGCGCCAGCGGCGGCGTACGTCAGCATCGATGACCGGCACAAAGTTTGCGGGTTTGCCGGGACCATCCACGAGCTGAATGAACCACGCGGCGTCGGTCGGGTGCAGCGCGGCCTCACCGTAGAGTCCGGTTAGCTGATTAATTGCCTCAGCCGGGTTCTCGCGGTCAACCTCAACGCGCAGCTCGATCTCGCCGTGATCGGTCGGGTAAAGGCGGGCTTCGGCGCGAGCCACCATGCGGGTAAACCGACTCAACCAGGATTCATCGACCCAGCCGTCCAGGTAGGACAGCTCAAGGTAGCGCTGCAGCCACTCGGAATAGGACATCGCATCGAGGTCGCCGAAATAAGGCTTGCACGTGCGCCCGATGGCTTCAATGATTTCCGCACGGCGCGCCTCCACGGCCGCGGCGTCACCGGCCACTTCATCCAGAAGGCGCCCGGCGCGGGCGAAAGAGTTGTCCAGTTCATGGATGTCCGCGCCCAGGTCCGAGCGGCCCGACACAACGTCCCCGCTGTGCGCGGCAACGAGCGCCTGCTTTACTGACTCGGATGCGGTGGATTCCTTCGCCGCCATGGCGGCGGTGCCCACCATGATGGCATCGACTGGGGCTGCGGGCAGGCCGAAGCGTTGCGCCCACGTGCCCAGCAGGTACTCCGCGCCACGCGCCGGGGTGCCGATTCCCCCGCCAACGGCGAGGAGGACATTGTCGCGCTCACGGATCCGCGCGTAGGTAGCAACAAGGACCTCATCGAGGCCTTCTAGAGAATGGTGGCCACCGGCCGCGCTACCTTCCAGCTGCATGATGACGGTGGTCTCGGGGAGAGCATCGGCGATACGGAGTACCTCCTCCACCTGCGCCGAAGTTCCCGGCTTGAAAGCGACCCAGGGGATGTTTGCCCCGTGGAGCTTCTCCACCAGCTCTACCGCCTCCTCCACAGGAGGAATGCCGGCGGAAGTCACCACGCCATTGATGGGCATTCCTGCGGCACGCGCTCGCAGAATCGAGTTTGGCCCCTCAATCTGGCGGCGCCACTGGGAAGCCGCAAGGTACAGCGCATTGAACTGGGCGTTCACCCCTGGCTTTAGCAGCCGGCGCAGGGTATGCAGGTTCTCCTGCAGGATGTCATCGGTGTGCTGACCCCCGCCGGCCAGCTCCGCCCAGTGCCCGGCGTTGGCCGCTGCGGCAACAATGCCCGGGTCCACCGTGGTGGGGGTCATCCCGGGGAGCATGACCGGTGAGTATCCGGTGGTCTGCGTAAAGGCAGTCACCAGACGCCCGTCCGCCACGCGCGGTGCCCACTCGGACCACGCGCAGGGCAGGGCGGGCGCGCGGCCCGGCTCCACGAGCTGGGCCAACCCTTCCGGTGCAGCGACGGCCAGCGTGCCCACACCGCGCCCGGCGACGATATCCCGAGTCAGCGGCTCCACCCCACGGGTGGGCCCGATTTCCAGAATCCAACGCGCCCCGGCCTGAAGCGCTGTGTCAACGCGCTCGGGCCAATCCACGTAATCGGTCAATACTGCCCGCGCGAGCTGCGCGGTGATTTCTGGGTCCAAGCCGATTCGCCCGGCCCAGCTTTCCACCTGTTCCACCGCGTGCTTCATGGTGGGATGGTGGAACGCGGCTGAAACCTCAAGGTCGGTGACAACGACGGCGGCTGGCTCCCCTTCCCGATCTTCCTTGAGGTCCGAGCTCTCTTGCAGCGCGGCCTTCACCCGGGAAAGTTCAGCCGGGGTTCCGACGATGACGAAGCGCCCCCGCCCATTGTCGAGCCCAATGTGTGCTCCGGCGTCGAGTAGTTGCTGCTTCGTCGCGCCGGTCACCGCCGCCATGGGCGCGCCCTGCGGGGTGCGGACCAGCCCAGCACTGCGTGCGGTTGTCTCCAGAGCCGCGCCGATGAGGCGTGCCAGCGCCAGAGCCTCGGCTGGGCTCATGCGTCCCTCAACGACCGCCGCGGCAAGCACGCCCTGGGAATGGCCAATGCTGGTGACGGCATCCTCGAGTTCTATTCCCTGCGCACGCAGTGATTCGAGGACCGCTAGCTGCGCGGTGAGGATGCCGGGGGTGGAAAGCGAGGCGTCGGCAAGCGCGTGCACCCACGCCGGTTCCGAATCTGCCCAGGTCAAAGGCGCAAACCCGTGCGGAGCGGCAGACAGAAGCTCCTCTTCCAGCGGGGCAAGGATTTCCTCAGCCGCGGCGAGGTACTCCGCAATCTTGGGTTGGACGCCGGTGACGAGGGCGTCGCGCAACGTCGGCAGCCAGGCATAACCCTGTCCAGAGAAAGAGAGCGCGAAAGGCTCGGAGCCCAAACGCGCGGACAAAGGCACAGAGACGTGGAAATCAGACACCTACGCTACTCCCCCAAAGTGCGAGCGACGAGCTGCGCGGCCTCATCGAGGGAAGACTGGGTCTTCGACTCAGACGCATCAGAAAAGACCTGGCAGGCGTGGTCCGGGACAACCTCGGCCGAGCGCTTCAAACCGCGTTCAGCGAGGTACTCGTCAAAGAACATATCGATACTCATACCGTGTGCCGATTCTACCCACTAGGATCAATACGTCATGGCCACTCGTACCCCGTTCTTCATCGCCGCGCTGCTCAACGCCGCGGTAGCAGTACTAGTGGCCATCGGCCTTATCCTCCCCGCCCCAACCGAACCTACGCCCGAGCGGCCCAAGGCCACTGAGACAGCGGCACCCACGCAGGAAAGCCCAGCAGAAGAACAAGCCGAAGAGGCCACACCCGCGCCAAGCATTGCGCCGGACATCGCCGAAGCGCTCGCCACCCTAGATTCCCTGGAGGTCAAAGGCCGCGCTCCCATGACCGGCTATGAGCGTGAGGAATTCGGCCAGGCTTGGTCCGATGACGTCACGGTGGAGTTCGGCCACAACGGCTGCGATACCCGCAATGACATCCTCCGCAGGGACCTGGATCCGGAGAGCCTCGTTCTCAAGGAAGGTACCCACGACTGCGTGGCGCTCGCCGGCACCTTGCACGATCCCTATTCGGGCCAGGACATTGAGTTCCAGCGCGGGGCGCAGACATCACGTGCGGTACAGATTGATCACGTTGTGCCGCTTGCCGACGCCTGGCAGAAAGGCGCCCAGCAATGGTCACCAGAAAAGCGCCGCGACTTTGCTAATGATCCCCGCAACCTCCTTGCCGTCGATGGCCCTCTCAACCAGCAGAAAGGCGCTGGTGATGCCGCCACGTGGCTGCCTCCCAACAAGGGATTTCGTTGCGAGTATGCACGCCGCATCGTCGAGGTAAAAGCCGCCTATGAAGTTTGGGTCACGGCAGCGGAGAAGGATGCGCTCCGTCAGCTACTGAATGCTTGCTGAAGATTTTTACCCCCTTTAGGTGCCCCGATCCCCTTCCCGGCACCCCCGAATTTATGCGCATAATATTCACTCGCGCCTAAACGGCCGTGCATAGTTTTCTGCTTCGTGAACCCTGGGGTGCACTGCGCCAACATTCCTCCCAGCCGGGAATTTCTATAGACCTATTAATATGTAATTGATGCAACCTGAACTCACATAAGGGTCACCCCCTCAGGAATCTAAAACGATAAATCTTTCCCTCCCACCTCACAATTCTTTTAATATGTGACACAGCGCCTAGCCTGAGGTCTAGGTCACATGGACGCCGTGAGTTCTCGCTGGCCGCCATCACTCCCAATCCTGCCGAGACGACCCCTGCGAAGGAATAGTGATGTTCAAGTACATCATCAAGAAGACCGCCAGCTGGCTGGTAGTCATCTTCCTCGCGACTAATATCGCGTACCTCCTGGCCGCAACCTTCCTTGATCCCCGATCAAATTATGTCGGCCGCAACCCACCGCTCGAGCCGGAAGAAATCGGCCGAATTCTCACTCCACTTGGTCTCAACCCTGAGACCCCGCTTATTGAGCGCTGGTGGGGATGGCTGTCCAACATCATCTTCCACTGGGACTGGGGTACCTCCCCTCTTGGAGATCCGGTCAGCGCACAAATCGCGCACCGCGCGCTCGTCTCGGCACAGCTGCTGCTCGTGGCCACGATTCTCTCCGTCATCATCGGTGTCGCCCTCGGCGTCTACACCGCCTCCCGCCAGTACAGGGCAGCGGACCGCTTCTGGCAGGGAGTCTCCATCATCACGATGAACACGCACGTCGTCGTGGCCTCCATCTTGGTCGTCGCCGGTGGTCTGTGGATCAACCGCGTCACCGGCCACCGCGTGGTCTACGTAACGGGTGCCTCCAGCCTCGGCGTCGAAGGCTTCTTCCCCAAGCTGCTGGATATGGCGCAGCACCTCATCTTGCCGTCCATCTCGCTCATCATCATCAGCTACGCCGGCTACCACATGATGCAGCGCACCTTGCTGCTGGATAACCTGAACGCCGATTATGTGCGCACCGCCCGCGCCAAGGGCCTGACCCGTGCACAGGCTATTCGCAAGCACGCCCTGCGCACCTCCATCATCCCGGTGGCAACCTCCGTGGCCTTCTCCGTTCCCGGAATCTTTACCGGCGCCATCATGACGGAAACCATCTTCGCGTGGAAGGGAATGGGCCAGTACTTCATCGAAACCATCAGCCGCAACGACGTCAACGGCACCACCGCCGTCGCCGCCTTCGGTGCCGTCATGATTGCCTTCTCCGCAATCCTGGCTGACCTCGTCGTCGTCGCCCTCGATCCGCGAGTAAGGGTGAGCTAAATGTCTCCAGAAAAGAAATCCACGTCGCCACGCTCAGAAGCCCGCCACACCGAGCGCCACCGCCGCAACGACCTCGCCATCGACACCGCCGCGGACAACCTCGGCGTGCGCCCGCATGCCGCCACTGCGGACTTTTCACCGCAGACCGAACCCAGCGCACAATCCGCACTCGGCTCCGGCGTCGACGTCGATGACGCACAGCGCAAGCAATTCTCCAGCAGCGATTTCCGCGGCACCTCCAAGCTCAAGCTGTACGTTCGCCGCTTCTTCCGCAACAAGGCAGCTGCCGTCGGACTCGTCATCTTCGTGCTACTCGCGCTGCTCTCCATCTTCGGCAGCTACCTCACCCCGTGGTCCTTCGACGAGCCGGACTTCTTCAACCTGTCCACCGGGCCTTCCCCGGAGCACTGGTTCGGAACCACGGACTCCGGAAACGATCTCTTTGCGCAGACCGTCCACGGCTTGGGCCGCTCACTGATCATTGCGCTCATCGTCTCGCTGGCTTCTACCCTGATCTCCGCCTTCATCGGCGCGGCCGCGGCCATGTACGGCGGTGCGGTGGAAAAGCTCATCCTGGCAGTCATTCACTTCCTGCTGGCTATCCCGACCTTCCTGCTCATCGCCCTGGTGGTTTCTGATTCCGGCGGTGACTGGAAGCTGCTTATCGTGGTGCTCATCGTCTTCGGCTGGATGTACCCGGCGCGCGTCATCTGGGCCATGGCGCTGAGTGTGCGCGAGAACGACTACGTCCGCGCCGCAGACTACATGGGAGTCTCGCGCCTGCGCACCATCTTCCGCCACGTGGTGCCCAACATCGGCTCGCTGCTCATCATCCAAGCTGCTCTGGGCGTGGTGTCCACCATCATGTCGGAGACCGCGCTGTCCTTCCTGGGCTTGGGCGTGAAGCTTCCCGACGTCTCCCTGGGCACCCTCCTGGCCGGCGGCGCCAACGCCGTCGAGGCCTCGCCCTGGCTCTTCTACTTCCCCGCAGGCATCCTCACGCTGCTGACCGTCTCCATGGCGTTCATCGCCGACGGCCTGCGCGATGCCATTGACCCCAACTCGAACTCCGGAGGCCGAGCATGACCCCGCAGAATACTGCACACACCGCCAACGCCGACCCGGCCAGCCGCGCCACCGACCCCACTGCATCCACCGAGCCGGTGCTGTCCGTGCGCAACCTCACCGTCACCTTCCCCTCGGAGGCCGGCTCCGTCCACGCGGTGCGTGGCGTCGACTTCGACCTCATGCCGGGGCGCACCCTGGCGATTGTGGGCGAGTCCGGCTCCGGTAAGTCCGTGACATCTTTGGCCGTCATGGGCCTGCTGCCGGACTACGCCAAGGTAGAAGGCTCCGTGGTCTATGCCGGCACCGAGCTCATTGGCAAATCGGATAAGGAGATGTCGAAGATCCGCGGCAAGGATATCGCCATGATCTTCCAGGATCCTCTCTCCTCCCTGACCCCGGTGTTCTCCATCGGCGACCAGCTCATCGAGGCCATCCAAACCCACCGCGATGTCTCCAAAAAGGAGGCAGAGAAGGAAGCAGTACGCCTGCTCGAGCTCGTCGGCATTCCGGAAGCGGACAAGCGCGTGAAGTCATTCCCGCACGAATTCTCCGGCGGTATGCGCCAGCGCGTGGTCATCGCCATCGCCATGGCCAACAACCCGCGCGTCATCATCGCCGACGAGCCCACCACCGCGCTCGACGTCACCATCCAGGCCCAAATCCTGGAGGTCCTCAAGGTAGCCCAGCGCGAAACGGGCGCCGCAGTCATCATGATTACCCACGACATGGGTGTGGTCGCCGGCACCGCCGACGACGTCCTGGTCATGTACGCCGGGCGCCCGGTGGAGCTCGGTGATGTCGACACCATCTTCAACAACCCCAAGATGCCCTATACCGTGGGTCTTCTCGGGTCGACGCCGCGCGTGGACAAGGCCACCGACGAACCACTGACCCCCATCGTGGGTACCCCGCCACAGCTTATCGACGTCGCCGCCGAATGCCCCTTCGCGGACCGCTGCCCGGTGGTGAAGGATGAGTGCCGAACCTTGGAACCGGAGCTGCGCGCGCTTGACGACGTCCCCGGACACTTCGCCTCCTGCCTGCGCTCCGACGAGATCAAGGACGGCACCATCGGTGGCGAGCGCATGTACCCGTTGCCGAAGATTTCCGCCGATACCCTGGGCGATACTCCCTACGAGCAGCGGCCGGTCACCCTGGAGGTCAAGAACCTGGTCAAGGACTTCCCGCTCATCAAGGGAGCGATTCTCAAGCGCCGCGTCGGCACAGTACACGCGGTCAAAAACGTCAGCTTCGACGTGCACCAAGGCGAGTGCTTCGCCATCGTGGGCGAGTCCGGCTCCGGCAAGACCACCACCCTGCTGGAAATCATGGACCTGAACCCGCCCGAGGGTTCCACCATCGTTGTCAACGGCACCAACACCTCCGGCTTGAGCGCGTCCGCACGCCGAAAGCTGCGCAAGGACATCCAAATCGTCTTCCAGGACCCGATGAGCTCGCTCAACCCACGTATGACCATCCGCGAGATCATCGCTGAGCCGCTGGAGTCGCTGGGGTACGAGGGGGACGTCGGCCAGCGCGTGGCTGAGCTGATGCAGCTCGTCGGTCTGGAATCCCACCAGGTGGATCGCTTCCCCGGACACTTCTCCGGCGGACAGCGCCAGCGCATCGGCCTGGCCCGTGCTCTGGCCACCAACCCCTCCATCGTGGTGCTCGATGAGCCCGTCTCCGCCCTCGACGTCTCCATCCAGGCCGGCATCATCAACCTGCTGCACGACCTGAAGAACCGCCTGGGCATCTCCTTGGTGTTCGTGGCCCACGACCTGTCCGTTGTGCGCCACCTTTCCGACAAGGTCGCCGTGATGTACAAGGGCGACTTCGTGGAATACGGCCCCACGGACGAGGTCTTTGACAACCCGCAACACGCCTATACCCGCGCGCTGCTCTCCGCCATCCCGGTGCCGGATCCAGCCGTGGAGCGTGACCGGGTGCGCGAGATTTACCAGCCCGCCGAAACCCCGGCTTAGCAAGACTTATAACTAAATACTCACCTTTGTCTCCATGTTTCCTCTCGAAAGGACACACATATGAATATGAAGCTCCGCAGGACCGCCCTCGCAGTGGTCACCGCCTCTGCCCTCATCCTCACCGGCTGCGCCTCCGATGGCGGCTCCGGCTCCGATGGATCAGGGAATTCCGCCTCCGGCGAGAAGCTCGACGTCAAGCTGGACGGCTCCTACAACCCCAAGGACCGCTCCGAGCTCAAGGAGGGTGGCGAGCTGCGCTTGGCTATCGACGAGATCTCCCAGCAGCAGAACACCTTCCAGGCCGACGCCACCTCATACACCCTGAGCCTGTGGAAGTACTACAACCCGCAAATTGGCCTCTTCGATGGCGCGGGTGAGTTCCACGTCAACAATGACTACATCACCGACGTCAAAGACGAAGAAAAGGACGGAAAGACTGTCGTCACCTTCACCATCCACGAGAAGGCGCAGTACAACGACGGTACTCCGATTGACTGGAAATCCTTTGAGAACACGTGGAAGTTCAACAACGGTGAGAACAAGGACGTCAACGTTAGCGCCACCGACGGCTACGAGCTCATCGAGTCCGTCAAGCCAGGTGAGAACGACAAGCAGGCCGTCATCACCTTTAAACAGGCCTATCCGTGGTGGCAGGGTCTGTTCAACGTCCTGCTCCCGCCACAGGTTGACTCCGCGGAGAAGTTCAACGAGGCCTACCTGGGCAAGGTCCACCCGGAGTGGGGTGCGGGCCCGTACAAGGTCGAAAGCGTCGACTTCAAGAACGGCAGCGCTACCTTCGTCCCGAACGAGAAGTGGTGGGGTGATAAGCCTTTCCTGGACAAGGTGACTTACCGCCAGATGGAAGACCAGGCTTCCATTAACGCCTTCAAGGCCGGCGAAATCGACGCCACCGGCGTGGCCAACAAGGAACGCCTGGCAGCCGTCAAGGACATGCCCGACGTTGAAATTCGCACCGCCATGACCCCAGGCAAGAACCTGTACACGCTCAACTCCAAGAACGAGATCCTCTCTGACATCAAGGTGCGCGAAGCCATCATGACCGGTATCGACCGCGCCACGCTCTCCGGTATCCGCTTCAACGGACTCAACGGCTACACCGAGGACCTGCCAGGCTCCTTCAACCTCTACCAAACCCAGAAGGGCTACGAGGACAACGTCGGCGCAGTCATTTCTTTCGATCCAGAGAAGGCCAAGTCGCTCCTCGATGAGGCCGGCTGGAAGGAAGGCGGCGACGGCATCCGCGAGAAGGACGGCAAGAAGCTGTCCATGCGCTACACGCTGCTGGGAGATTCTTCCATCAGCAAGGCCATGGCGACCGCCACCCAAAAGATGATGAAGGATATCGGCGTGGACCTGAAGGTGGAGGAACGCCCAGTCTCTGACTTCTCTGAGATCACCTCCAAGTACGACTTCGATATTCTGCCTATGGGTTTCTCATCCGGTGATCCCTTCGGTGTCGCTTACTTCGGCCAGACCTATCGCTCCGGCTCCCAGCTCAACCGCTCCGGTACGGGTACGCCAGAACTGGACAAGAAGATCGACGAGCTATCCCAGATCGCTGACCCAGACGAGCAGATCAAAAGATCCAATGAGCTGGAGAAAGAAGCCCTTGCCCAGTACGGCATCATTCCTATCTTCAACGGCCCGACCATGGTTGCGACCCACCCCGATATCGCAAACTTCGGTGCCAACTCCTTCGCCGTCATTGAGGTGGAGAACATCGGCTACGTCAAGTAGGTAGCGTGCTCGGCGCTGCACCACATGATGCGCGGTGCCTAGCTATCACGTCCGCTGTGTAGGGCAACGACAAGAGGGCCTTCCCAAACTGCGGGAAGGCCCTCTTCGGGTGTTTTAACTGTGTTTAGTTGTCCTTGTTGAGCTGGTTGCGCAACTGATCAAAGTAGTCACGCGCGCTCTGCGGCTGGTTGTTGCCCTGCGGCGGGGCTGGGAAGCCCGAAATCTGACCAAAGCCCTGGCCCTGCTGAGCGTTCTGCACCTGTTCTTGTGCCTGCTGCTGTGCGCGCTGTGCCTGTTCCATCGCTTCAGCTTCGCGGCGGGCACGCTCATCGCGCTCGCGGCGCTCCTGCTCCTCACGGCGGCGGCGCTCAGCGGCGGTGTCCTCGCGGCTGTGCTTTGCTTCGCCGGCCGGCACCTTCGGCTTCGGGGCTTCATTAATAGCGTTAGTGGACAGCAACGTATCGCGCATACCGCCGAAGAGATCCTGCATGCCGCCCGGGTTGGACGGCATGTAGAGCACGTTGGTGTGAGCGCGGTCGGCCACATCCACCATGGCGTCGAGGTACTGGGACACCAGCATGAGGGTCTCGGGGTTCTCCTGCACGCCGGCAGCACGCAGCAGCTCATACTGCTGAGCAATACCTTCGACGATCTCCTTACGCTGGTCAGCCACACCGCGGCCCTGCAGCTTCTTGGCCTCGGCCGCACCTTCGGCTTCCTTGACCACGCGGATCTTCTCGGCCTCTGCCTGGGCGACGGCTGCCTCGCGCTCACGCTGTGCGGCGTTAATGGAGTTCATGGACTCGCGCACGCGGGCATCCGGGCGAATATCGGTGACCAGGGTGTTGACGAAGTTCCAGCCATAGGCGGCCATGTTATCGCGCAGGGACATCGCCACGTTGCGGGCGATGGTGTCCTTGGATGAGAAGGAATCATCCAGGTTCATGTTTGCCACGGAGGAGCGGACGTTGTCCTGAACGTAAGCCACGATCTGCTGCTCGTGGTTGGACAGGGTGTAGAAGGCCTGGCGCTCGCTGCCTTGAACTACCTCGTACTGCACGGCAACGGGGATCTGAACGAAGACGTTGTCCTTGGTCTTGGTTTCCACCATGACATCGAGCTGACGGATCTGCAGGCTGATCTTGGCGCGCACGCGGTCGACATAAGGCACCTTGAAGTGCAAGCCCGCGTGAGCAACGTTCACGAACTTACCCATCCGCTCAATGATGGCGGCTTCCTTCGTCCGGACGATATAGAAACCGTCGAAGGCGGTGGCAATAATAAGTAGGAGAATCACGCCGATGACGATGAGACCGCCCATAGGCTTATCCTTTCTGCTCGATTTAGATTTTCCTAACCAGTGTGCCACACGGTGACCACCACCACACGGCGAGGGAGACTACTCCCCGAGCCCAGTCGAAGCGCTTAACGCTGGTCGGCCACCCGGAAGAGCTCACCCAGAATCCCTGCGCCGTCTTCGCTAATACCGTTGTGCTGGAAGCGGTTGGTCACCACTGGGCGCAGGTCGCGGTAGGTCTCCCCCGTGGCCAGGGAGTCTTCGAAGGGCACGAAGATATCGTCAAGGTAGATGGCGGCGGAGGCGGTAACGGGGGCGTCGGCAAGCTTGGCGGCATCGTACGGCGAGCTTGCCCACTCGTGGGCGGCGAGCTCCTCGGCAGCCTGCTTGAAGGGGCGCAGCGCCGGGTCCTCGTCGAACTGCCAAGGGAAAATGTGCTCGCCGGTCAGACACGTGCCATCCTCGGCGAACTCGGGGAATTCCTCGCGCATGCGGTGCGCCGCCCAGCCGGTGACGGCCTGGCCGCCAACGCCACCGTAAATGGACTCATGGATCGCCGCGTAGAGCGGACCGGCCTGGAAGCTCACGCGGCTACCGACGTTGTTGAGGAAGTCCGAACGCAAGCGCTTCTCGCCGTTCACGGTGCGGAAAGGCTCCTCCAGCAGGTAGCCCAGAGAATCGAATCCGGTGCCGCGTCCCAGCTCAATGCCGATAGTGCGGAAGCGGCGGGAGGACAGGCGCTCCCCTGTCGGCAGCAGCTCCTCTGAGTTGTCCAGGTGGTGGATGAGCTCCTCGATGCGTGCTTGAGCCCACGGGAACTGGGCATAGAAACGTTCGTGACGCACCTTGAGCTTGGCAAAGGTCGTGCGGTAGAGATCATCCGCACCCTTAGTCAGGGTGGGCAGGCCACCGGTGAGAAAGGCACGGCCGATGGAATCGGGGAACATCGAAATATAGGCAGTAATGATGAAGCCGCCAAAGGATTGGCCGTAGAGATCCCAGGAGTCCTCACCGAGGTGCTCGCGCAGGTGCTCGGCATCGCGCACGATATTCTCCTGCCGCAGCTGTGCCAAGCGCTGCGCCGTGCGATCCTCAGCCGGGCTGAGCTCATCGATGCGGTGGCTGCGCCCAGTGCCGCGCTGGTCCATGAGGATCCAGCGGTAGCGCTCCAAGCCCTTGCGGATCAGCCCAGTGGCACCCGTCGGCCGCGGCGCCGGGAAACCCGGCCCGCCCTGGTTATAGAGCAGCGCCGGGTACTTCTCACCGCCCGGCGGGATGATTTCCCGAGCATAGAGCTCGAACTCCCCCGCGGCTGGATTGTCATAGTCCCAGGGGACGGTGATGGTGTGTTCCTTGATGGTATGGCCGAAGCGTTTCATGCTTCTAGTAGACCACGAAACCTTCCTTACGGAACACCTCGCGGATCTCCTCCACGTCTTCCGGCTTCGGTGGCTTTGTGTCCTCCAGGGTGTACGGGTAGCCCAGCTCGTGCCACTTGTCCGCGCCCATGTTGTGGAAGGGCAGCACCTCAATGCGCTCAATATTGCTCTTCCAGCGGGAGACGATCTTGGCTACGTTGGCGACGTTCTCGGGGCTGTCGGTAAGCCCCGGCACCACCACGAAGCGAATCCAGACCGGCTTGCCCATGGCGTTGAGGCGATCCCCAAAATCGATCGTCGGCTGCAGCTCGCGGCGGGTGACCTTCTTATAGGTCTCCTCGTCACCAGACTTGACGTCCAAGAGCACCAGGTCGATATTGTCCAGGTCCTCATCGCGCAGGCGCGCGCCCAAGTAGCCCGAGGTATCGATCGTCGTGTGGATGCCTGCATCGTGGACTTCCTTGAGCAAGCGCCGTGCGAAGGCAATCTGGAAAAGTGGCTCACCGCCCGAAATGGTCAGCCCACCACCGGAGGCCTTGAAGACGGGCTTATAGCGTTTAATGCGCTTGACCACATCCTCGATGCGCTCCAAGGTGCCGACCTTCATTTCCATGGTGTCGGGGTTGTGGCAATACTGGCAGCGCAACGGGCAACCCGACATGAACATGGTCATGCGGGTTCCAGGCCCATCCACGGCCGTCACCAGCTCCCAGGAGTGCACGAGCGCGACATCGCCAGAGCGGCGGGCCTGCATCAACTCCGGTCGGGTGTAGCCCTCGAGGTCATTATCCGTTCCTAAACCGGCGGCGGCGCCGCGCACCTTCTCCCCTTCTTCAGGGTTGAGGTGCACGACGCCGGTAATGCCATCTGCCATTTAGGAGCCCTGGTGGAAGGTACGGGAGATGACGTCGAGCTGCTGCTCGCGGGTGAGCTTCACAAAGTTCACCGCGTAGCCGGAAACGCGGACCGTGAGGTTCGGGTACTTCTCCGGGTGCTCAACGGCGTCCTCCAGGGTGGACTTGTCCAGGACGTTGATGTTGGCGTGGTAGAGGCCCGAGTTCATGTTGTTGGCGGTGCGGCTGGCCTTCATGGAAGCGAGGCGCTCGTCGAAAGTTTTGGTTGCCATGTTGTGTTCTCCTTAGGAAGTGGTGTGGATGTGGTCTATTCGGAATCCATGATGAAGCCGGCGTCGAGGACGCCCACCAGGTTGGTGATGCGCTCCTCCGGGGTGCGGCCCAATCCGGACGGGGTGATGGTGTTGGTCAGCGAGATGCCGTCGAGTGCATCCTTGTAGTCCAGCTTGCCTACCGACAGCATGGAGGCAACCATGCCGTGGCTATCCGCGCCGTTCTCCGGGTTGGCGCCCGGCGCGAACGGGGTGCCCGCCTCGTGGCCGGACGGGAAGGCACCGGTGGCCTTGCCGTAGACAACGTTGGAGGTAATGGTCAGCACCGACTGGGTGGGGATAGCGTTGCGGTACATCGGGATGGCCTTAATCTTCTCCATCACGGTGTGAACGATGGTGGCGGCGATGTCATCGGCGCGGTCGTCATCGTTTCCGTAGAAGGGGAAGTCACCTTCCGTCTTGTAGTCCACGATCAGACCGGAATCATCGCGCACCGGGTAGACCTTGGCGTACTTGATGGCGGAGAGCGAGTCCGCCACGATGGACAGGCCGGCGATACCGCAGCCCATGGAGCGCACGATGTCCGAATCGTGCAGCGCCATCTCGATCGACTCGTAGGCGTACTTGTCGTGGCAGTAGTGGATGATGTTGAGGGCTTCAACGTAGGTGCCCACAACCCAGTCCAGCATCTCCTCGTACTTCTGCCAGACCTCGTCGAAGTCGAGCGGGCCGTCTCCCTGGATTGCTTCATAGCCGTCCACGACCTGCTTGCCGCTGACCTCGTCACGGCCGCCGTTGATGGCGTAGAGCAGGGCCTTCGCAGCGTTGACGCGGGCACCGAAGAACTGCATTTGCTTGCCGACGGCCATCGGGGACACGCAGCACGCAATTGCGGCGTCGTCGCCCCACTGCTCACGAATCTGCTTATCGGACTCGTATTGGATGGAGGAGGTCTCAATCGAGATGTGGGCACAGAATTCCTTGTAACCCGCCGGCAGCTGCGGATCCCAGAAGATGGTGATGTTCGGCTCCGGGGACGGGCCCAGGTTGATCAGCGTCTGCAGCAGACGGAAGGAAGTCTTGGTCACCATGTGGCGGCCATCGTCGCCAAAGCCGGCATCGGACCAGGTTGCCCAGTACGGGTCACCGGAGAAGATCTGGTCATAGTCCTCGGTGCGCAGGAAGCGCACGATGCGCAGCTTGAGCACGAGCTGGTCGATGATCTCCTGGGCGTCTTCCTCGGTGATGGTGCCAGCGGCAAGGTCGCGCTCGAAGTAGCAGTCGAAGAATGCGGAGAGGCGGCCGATGGACATGGCGGCGCCGTCCTGGGACTTAATGGAGGCCAAGTAGCCAAAGTAGGTCCACTGCACTGCCTCGTGGGCGGTCTTCGCGGGCTTCGAGATATCGAAACCATAGGACTCAGCCATGACCTTGAGCTTCTTCAGCGCCTTGATCTGCTCGGCGTGCTCCTCGCGGTAGCGTGCCCAGTGCTCGGAGAATCCGATATCACCGACTGCGTGCTTGGAAGCCTCCTTCTCAGCGATGAGGTAATCCACGCCGTAGAGTGCCACGCGGCGGTAGTCACCAATGATGCGGCCACGGCCATAGGCATCCGGCAGGCCGGTGATGATGTGAGAGGAACGCGCTGCGCGGATGCGCGGGGTGTAGATATCGAAGACCGCGTCATTGTGGGTCTTGCGGTAGCGGGTGAAGATCTTCTCTACGTCTGGGTCAACTTCCTTGCCGGCCTCGAAGATAGCCTGCTTGACCATGCGCCAGCCGCCGTTGGGCATCATGGCGCGCTTCAGCGGAGAATCCGTCTGCAGGCCCACGATGACGTTGTCGTCCTCACAGATGTAACCGGCCGGGAAAGCATCGATATCGCTCGGGGTGTGGGTATCCACGTCGAAGATGCGCTTCTGGCGCTCGATGGACAGGTAGTTCTCCTCCAGGTGATTCCACACATTCTTGGTCTTCTCGGTGGGTCCAGCAAGGAAGGAGGAATCCCCGCCATAAGGGGTGTAGTTGCGCTGGATAAAATCACGAACGTCAATGTTCTCAGTCCACGGGCCGGGCTCGAAGCCCTTCCATGCCTCGAACTGCACGGACTGTTCAGTTGCGGTGGTCACTATATTGACTCCCTTCATAGTTCACACGACGCGTAATGCTTAGTCGCAGAAGGGCTTTAGGTGACTTCGGTTCACAGGTAATTCGGTCAACCCGTTTCGTCACCGAACCCCTCTCTGTAGCCCATAGTAGGGGTAAGGACGCATAACCTCATATCTGCAAATATGTGCCAAGCACCACCAAACGGGCTGGTTTAAGCACTGCACAGGTCAGCTCAGTCATAGGTAACGACCGTACGGTTGGAAGCGGGGGTAAAGCACCCCCTGACGTGGCCTTTCCCACACCTTTTGGGGCGAGCTCTTGGTGCGTGTCCTTGCGGCGCTCTATTGTTATGCGCAGTATCCTCGACTCGCTTTTTAGCAAGGAGCCTCCCCGCGTGTCCGACACCGCCGCTACAGCTAGCCCCGCCACTCCCCCAACGCACCCCGTTGATGTTGTCCCGCCAGCGCCCAAGTTAGCGGCGCTCGGTCTCCAGCACGTTCTCGCTTTCTACGCTGGCGCGGTCATCGTCCCGCTGCTTATCGCGGGTTCGCTCGGGCTGGATGAGGCCACCACGATCCACCTCATCAACGCTGACCTGTTGACCTGTGGTCTGGCCACGTTGATCCAAGCGGTGGGCGTCGGCAAGCACATCGGCGTTCGCCTGCCCATCATCCAGGGCGTGACCACCACGGCGGTCAGCCCCATCATCGCCATTGGTATGAGCGCGGGCGACCAGCCGCTGCCCACGATTTATGGCGCAATTATTGCTGCCGGTATCTTTACCTTTTTCGCTGCGCCGGTCTTTGGACGCGTGCTCAAATACTTCCCGCCGATTGTCACCGGCACCGTGCTTCTGGTCATGGGTACGTCGCTGCTGGCGGTCTCAGCAAATGACTTTGTTAATTACGCTGACGGGGTGCCGGCCGCGCGTGACTTGCTCTATGGCTTCGGCACGCTGGCCATCATCATTGTTGTGCAGCGCTTCTTCCGCGGCTTCCTGGGCACGCTGTCTGTGTTGCTCGGTTTGGTCATTGGCACCGGCGTGGCCTTCCTATTGGGCGATACCTCCTTTGACGGCGTGCGCGAGGCCGATGCCATCGGTATGACTACCCCCTTCTACTTCGGTATGCCGAAGTTCGACATCATGGCGATTCTCTCCCTCATCATCGTCATGATCATCACCATGGTGGAAACCACCGGCGATGTCTTCGCTACCGGTGAGATTGTGAAGAAGCGCATCAAGCGCGATGACGTGGTGCGCGCCATTCGCGCCGATGGCCTCTCCACCACCCTGGGCGGCGTGATGAACTCCTTCCCCTACACCTGCTTCGCGCAAAACGTCGGCTTGGTTCGCCTCACCGGCGTGAAGTCCCGCTGGGTGGCTGTATCGGCAGCCGGTTTCATGATCATCCTGGGCCTGCTGCCCAAGGCCGCTGCCGTGGTGGCGGCTATCCCCTCCCCGGTGCTCGGCGGCGCATCCCTCGCACTCTTCGCCAACGTTGCCTGGGCCGGCCTGCAGACCATTGCGAAAGAAGACATCACCGACGGCCGCAACGCCGCCATCGTTACCACCGCGCTGGGGCTGGCCATGCTGGTCACCTTCAAGCCGGACGTCGCCACCGCCTTCCCGGAGTGGGCGCAGATCTTTGTCTCCTCCGGAATGTCCATCGGCGCGATTACGGCGATTCTCCTCAACTTGCTGTTCTTCCACGTCGGTGCGCAGTCGGGTGATGATGTCAGCCGCCTCGACGGCGCCGGCGTCTCCCTTAAGGAGCTCAACGAGATGGAGCGCGACAGCTTCGTCAGCGCCCTGCGCCCGCTCTTCAACAACGAAACCTGGCCGCTTGAGGCCGCCTGGGAGCTACGTCCCTTCCAGGACGTCAGCCAGCTGCGGGAAGCAATCCAAGTTGCGGTACTCACCGCCCCGAGTGAGCAGCACCGTGCACTGATCCACGACTACCCGGCGATGGATGAGCTGCTGCTTGTCGACGCTGACTCGGCCGCCACCATCTCCGCCGACCGCGGTTCCCTGGCCCTAGATGACCTCGACGACGTGCAAACGCAGCAGCTTATCGACGTTTCAACGGCCTACCGCGAGCGCTTCGACATGCCCTTTGTGGCATACCTGGACACCAATGACTCGGCCGACCGCGTGATCGATGCGGGCGTGCGCCGCTTGTCCAACTCGGATGAGCTGGAACAGCGCGTGGTCTTGAGCGAAATCATCGAGATTGCCAACGACCGCTTCGACATCCTCCTCGCGGACGCCAACCCGGTTCGGGCTTACTGGGACCGCAAGTTCACGGAGGTGGAATGAACATAGTTCATTCCACGTAAAGAGGACACTCGACGTTAAAAGGTTCATTCCACGTTAAAAGGTCACTCGACGTGGGATCTAGCTGAACTCCATGGTGACCTGGGCTTCGGAGTCCACTCCGCGAATGATGCCTTCATAAAAGCTGCGGGCTTGGTCTTGTAAGAGCTCGCGGTTGTCGTTGATGTCCTTGCGCTTCTTATCGGCGCTGAGGACGTCCGACACCGTGGATGCGGCGTCGAGTGGCTGCGTGGTCCAGCTGAGAACTCCGTTGTTCTCCACGGCGGTCTTGAACTCCTCGTCGGTATGCCCAATGAAGATAAAGTCCGGAATGTGGACCGTGTAGGAATGCTCGCCGGTTTCGGTGACGCGAACTTCCTTGCCTTCGATACCGAGCTTCGCTTTATAGGAATACTGCACAAACTGGGTGCGGTCGGTCCACGGAACCTTCACACCAAATACCTGCCCAGCGGAGGATTTTTCCGCCAGCCCCTGGATACCCAGGCCCAGGAGCACAACCTGCTCCTCGCGCTCGACCGCTTTGACCACCTGAGAGTTCGTGGACTGAACTGGGGCGCTATAAACCTCGTGCGGTTGGCGCACAGCGTAAACACCAAGCGCAGCGCAAGCCAAGGACAACAGCACCACGAGGGCGATGAGGGTCGTGCTGAGTTTTCGAGGAGACATGAGTCTTAGCCCTTCGTGCGTAGTAGAGATAGCTACGTTCCAGATTAGTCTCCGCAGCTTTAGTACACTTCGCCCGCAGCCACCGAGACGAGAGCCTGTTGCTCAGCGAAAGCAGCAAAAGCCATTAACAGGGTGTCTATATGTGTGCGCAGGTGACGATCCATGACCACCGAGCCTGACTTCCGAAGGCGTTCTTCGGCGACTCCGTTGACGTCGCCAAGCACCAGCACAACCTGGCCGGGAGGAACACCAGCGAATTCTGTGGCGTCGACAATCACGCCGTCGCACGCACGCGCTTCCACTTCGCTACCGATCCACCGGGTAGAAACTCCTTGCGGTGCATAAGTGGCAATGTTCTCAGCGAGCCGCTTACTCATCATAAGCCCAAGGGTAATGGTCTTGCGCATTTCAATCATCTTCCTTAATCCTGCATGACGTGGCTTTTTGCCTTGACAAGCTACAGATTAAAGATTGAAACGCTCACTGTATATGGTCGTTTCAGTTCTATACAATCAGGGGTATGGACAAGGAAGAACGCCAACGCAGAATCATTTGGGCTGTTGACTCGGGGAGCAAAACGGTCAGCCAATTGCAAGAACTCACTGGGGCCTCCGCGGTTACCATCCGCCGAGATCTCACTGAGTTAGAAGAAGCTGGGGCCCTCACGCGCTTTCACGGCGGCGCTCGCCCCGCTGTGCGACGAGGCGCACGCTATCCCCTAGAGGTTCGCCGAAAAGAGGACCCCGCTGGAAAACGCGCTATTGCTGCCGAGGCAACACGACTAGTCGAGCCCGGCTCCTGTGTTCTCATTGACTCGGGCACGACACCCACGGCCGTCGCCCGAAATCTCGCCGGCATGGACATCACGGCCCTAGCAATGTCCCTGTACGCGGGCGCGGCCTTAGCCAAAACACCCGGCTCCGACGTCATAATTCCCGGCGGAACCGTCAATAGCGATGATCTTGCGGTGTACGGAGCAGAAGCTGTGGACACAGTGATGTCCATGCGCTTCGACCTAGCAATCGTGGGTATCTGCGCGTGTACTCCGTCGGTAGGTCTCATGTCCCCGAATCTCACCGAGGCCACCATTAAGCGGGCTTATTTCCAAGCAGCCAGGCGCATCATCGTTGTCACCACACCAGAGAAGTTCACCCGCATGTCGGCCCACCGAGTGGCCGACTTTGACCAAGTTGACACGTTCATCACAACAAATGACCTATCCCCAGAGATAGCTCAGGATGTAGTCGATTCCGGCGCCAACCTCATCATGGTGCCTGTGGAAGACTCCTAAAGCTGGAACTGCTCTACAACTTCAGTGCGGCGCTTGTGCTCCATCCAGAAGGAGAGGAACGGAACAACACCGGCGAGCGCCGTGGTAAAGAGCTTGCCTACCGGCCACATGGCACGCGGGCCGAGGACCAAGATGGACACGAGGTAGACCATGTAGGCCACGCCGTGCGCCTGGGCGATGAGCGTGGCCCACGACGGCATCTCCATGCCCACGCCGTACTGCAGGATCATGCGCGCGACAAGAATCAGAAGAAAAATACCGGTAATCGTGGCGGCAATGGAAAAGAACTTCAGCGGGCCACGGATACGCGCTTGACGGTCAGGATGGACAGCGTTGTTCACTGAGTTGCTCATAAATTCTCCTCTTCGGTGCCGCGACGGCGGCGCTGCTTGTTCATAGCGTTGAAGGTTTCCACATCAACCTGTGGACGGGGCGGTAGAAAATCTTCGTCGATCTTGGTGACGGCTTGCTCCTTGGCCGCGCGCACGTCCTCAGCCTCATATTGGGCTGGCTCTTCTCCCCGCTCGAGAGCTTCGTTCTCGGCATCGATACGCTCATTCTCGTAGCGCAGTGCGGTGCGATATGCGTAAACAACAAAAACCGCGAACAGCGGCCATTGGAAGGCGTATCCCAAGTTCTGAAAGGTTCCCGAACCGGAGCGGAACCGAGTCCACTGCCAATAAGCAAGGAATAAAAAGAGCACGACGAAGAGCACGATGAGGGCGATGTGCCACCATCGAACCTTCATCCGCTTTTTCGGTGCTGGGTTGGTGCTCACCCTGAACAGCCTACCCACCACGCCCAGAAAAGTGGATTTCCGTCTATGGCCTGCCGCCCTGTAGGCTAGTGAACGTTGCGCAGAGCCAAGAGTGCTCCGCAGCGACGAAACCCGCGCCCGTGGCGGAATTGGCAGACGCGCTAGATTTAGGTTCTAGTGTCTTATGACGTGTGAGTTCAAGTCTCACCGGGCGCACAATTTCAAACCCCGCGCGAGTTTTCCGTGCGGGCTTTTCTTTACCCCAGCCCTGCGCCCAAATGGTTTTAGTCATATGGTTCCCCTCATCGGGTTCCTCTGGGGGCAAAGAAACCAGCTGAAGCACCGCAGAAGGTTCGTTTGAGGGCAGGAGAACCATGTGAGTAGAACCAAGTGCGGAGGGACCAAAGTTAAGGGACCACCTGCGAGTCAGCTTCTGCGTTTCCCCAGGTGGTTTTCGCAGAATATGCGCAGATGGTCCTTCTAGTTTGGTCCCTCTCAACCAGCCCAGCTCGCGGATGCTGGGGCTAGCCGTCATGGCTCGGCGGATGCTTAGGCTTGGCCGGCGAGGGCCGCCAAAGGTTCGCGCAGCTGCGCCAGTGCGCGGCCGCGGTGCGAAACCGCATTCTTTTCCTCCGGGGACATCTCCGCGGCGGAGCGGGATTCGCCCTCGGGCTGGAAAAGCGGATCGTAGCCAAAGCCATTCTCGCCCTGCGGTGCGGTGAGCACGGCGCCGGGCCAACGGCCCTCCACCACATGCTCCTGGCCATCCGGGGTCACCAGGGCGCAGACCGACACGAATGCCGCCGCGCGGCGCTCCGCGGGCACGTGGGACATCTGCCCCAGCAGCAACTGGTTGTTCGCTTCATCGTCGCCATGTCCGCCCGACCAGCGGGCCGAAAGCACGCCCGGCATGCCGTTGAGTTCTTCCACCGCGAGGCCGGAATCATCCGCAATCGTCGCTAGGCCGGTGTGCTTCACCCCGGCGCGCGCCTTGATCAACGCATTGTCGGCAAAGGTGCGACCGTCCTCCACGGGCTCCGGGTAAGCCTCCACCGCGGACAGGGGGAGCAACTCGATGCCCGCGATGCCGGCATCGGCGAGAATCTTTTCCAGTTCCTTGAGCTTCTTGGCATTATTCGAAGCGACGAGGAGCTTTACCATCCGAGGGCCGCCTTTTGAGCGTCGATAAGCTGGGCGCAGCCAGCCTGAGCCACATCCAACATGTCGTTGAGCTCCGCGCGGCCGAACAGACCGTGCTCGCCGGTGCCCTGAATCTCGACGAAGTCTCCGCCCTCCTGCATCACCACGTTGAGATCAACCTCCGCGCGGGAGTCCTCCTCATAGGGCAGATCGAGGCACACGTGGCCATCGATGATGCCGACGGAAACAGCAGCGATGGGATCCAGCAGCGGCTCGCCCGGGACGACACCTTCCTCCTTGAGGTAGGCAATCGCATCAGCCAGCGCCACATACGCGCCGGTGATCGACGCCGTGCGGGTACCGCCGTCTGCCTGCAGCACGTCGCAATCCAGCTGGATGGTGTTCTCCCCCAGCTCAGACAGGTCCACCGCTGCGCGCAGGCTGCGGCCCACCAGACGTGAAATCTCGTGGGTGCGGCCCTTGACCTTGCCCTTCATCGACTCGCGAGGCATGCGATCGTGGGTGGCCGAAGGCAACATCGCGTACTCAGCGGTCAACCAGCCCTCGCCGGAGTCCTTCTTGAAGCGCGGCACTCCGAATTCCACGGAAGCCGTACACATGACTCGGGTGTTGCCGAACTCCACCAAGACCGACCCGGCCGGGTTGGTGGTGAAGTTGCGGGTAATGCGAACGCTACGGAGTTGGTCGAGCGCGCGACCATCAGCACGAGTGAAATCAGTCATGCCCACTACCCTACCGCGCGTATTAGAACTCGAGCTCCATCCCGGCAGCGCCGACGACGATCTCTCCGTCGAACTCGCGAGCAGCTGCTGCGTAGGTGGCGGCGGCATCGCCCCACGGCTGGAGGTGAACGAGCACCAGCTTCTTCACACCCGCTTCACGCGCCAGGCGTCCGGCTTCTGCTCCCGACATATGCATGTCTGGGGCTTTATCCTCCGAGGTCTCGCCCCATGCAGCCTCACAAAGGAAAGCATCCACACCCTGGGCAGCCTCAACGAGCGCGGGTGTATAGGCCGAATCCGCGGAATAGCACAAGGTTGCTCCGGTTTTGGAGTGCTCGACGCGCAAGGCATACGTCTCTACCGGGTGCACGGTTCGGAAAGGCGTGATGTAGACATCGTCGACAAGCTGGCGTTCCCGATCCACCCAGGGGCTGAACGCAAATGTATCGCTCATGTCATCCACCCCGTCCGGGGCATCCGAGGACAACCGGCCCAGGTGGGTCTCAGTCGTCGACGGCCCGAGGCAGAAATTACGGGACGCCGCGGGTGCTGTGGGGTGGAAGCGACGCCACACCATCAAAGACGGAAAGTCCAAGCAGTGATCGGCGTGGAGATGAGTTAATGCCACGTGGGCATCGCAAGGATCCTGGAGTTCCTGCAGGCGTGCAAGCGTACCCGGGCCCAAGTCCATGATGATGGACGGAGCAGAGGGAAAAGACAAGAGATAGCCAGAGGCCGGATTACCCACGGTGGGCACCGAGCCGGAACAGCCTAGGATGGTCAGCTTCATGCGTTCAATAGTTCCACGAAACAACGGGGGATGCGGGATTTGCGTCGATTGTACATCTTCACCAGCACTAAATCTTGGGTCCCAAGAAGCGCGTGGCCAAGAGCTCGAATGCCGCGTGGTCACCCGTGCACTCGAAACTGCGGGTGGGCACCTGCCCCGCTGGGGCGAGCATGTCCGTAGTGGTGAGGATGCGCAAGACATCCTTCGTAGTCTCCTCCGCCGAGGACACTAAAGTGACGTTGTCTCCAATAGCGAGCTGGATGACACCGGTGAGCAGCGGATAGTGCGTGCAGCCAAGAACGAGCGTATCGACGCCCGCCGATTGCAACGGCGAGAGGTAGCCCTCAGCCACACCCAGGATTTGGCGCCCAGCGGTAATGCCGCGCTCGACAAAGTTCACGAAATCAGGACAGGCCACCGCCTCGCATTCGACATTCGGGTTGACGGCAAAAAGATCTTGGTACGCGCCTGAATTAATGGTGCCCTCCGTGCCGATGACGCCAATCTTGCCGTTGCGGGTGGTGGCGATGGCGCGGCGCACGGCCGGGCGGATGACCTCGACGACCGGAATGTCATAGCGCTCCCGGGCATCGTGCAGGAAGGCGGCCGTGGCGGTGTTGCAGGCGATCACCAACATTTTGCAGCCGCGCTCCACGAGCTCATCCGCAATCGCGGTGGAAAGCTCACGCACTTGGGCAATGGGCCGTGGGCCATAGGGCGCATGGGCGGTATCGCCGATGTAGATAATGGATTCGTCGGGAAGCTGCTCGATGATGGTACGCGCGACAGTCAGGCCGCCCACGCCCGAATCAAAAATCCCGATGGGAGATGTTGCATCAGGCATTAGCGCGTGACTCCTTGGGGTGCAGGCTTAACCTTCTTAATTGGGTCATCCGAGGTGATCACCATTCCCGCGACGATGCCACCGATGGCACCGAAAAGGTGTCCCTGCCAGCTGACCCCCTCATAGATAGGCAACACGCCCCAGATGAGGCCGGAATAGGCAAAGCCCAACCCCACGCCAACAAGGAACTGGCCCAACGAGCGGTTAAAGATTCCCCGCACGATGAGGTAGGCCAACCAGCCATACACCATTCCTGAGGCACCAATGTGCGATGTTCCCGGCCCGCCCAATAGCCACGTGCCTATGCCCGCAATGAGCACCACGATGACGGTGACCTCCCACCATGCCTTGCGGCCGGAGAGACCGATCAGGAAACAAAAGACCGCACCGGGCAGCGAGTTACCGATGAGATGCTCAAAGTTTGCGTGGAGAAGCGGAGCGGTAAAAATCCCCCAAATGCCATTAAAATCCAGCGGTCGTATGCCGTATTGGCCCAGCTCGCTTCCAAAAAACAGGAAATTGATGATGTGGATAACCCACTCAACGACTAGGAAGCCCACCGTTAAAGACGCTGCCGTCTTCAGGCGTCCGGCCCGAGTGTAATTCTTGGAGTCCCCCGTGTTGAGAACAGGTTGCTGCCCCGCGCCGGGAGTTGCCGGGCGGGGCTGGAAGGGGTTGGGCTCATGCGAATGCTGCTGGCCAAAGGGTCCACTCGTCGTCATAATGCCTCCAACTTTAGCAAGCGCGCAGCGAGGAATACGTCTCCAAACCCAGCCCCGGGGTGGCGCTCACCACGGCATCGACGATGGCTGCCTCAACGGCGTCGGCAGCGGCTGCGCTTAACGACGCCAACTCCGCAGCACCGATGCCCTGATCCGCAGGCTGTGTTCCGGAGGCGGCGGCAAAAAGCGTATCTCCATCCAGTGGGGAATGCGCCGGGCGAACCGCCCGGGCGATGCCGACGTGGCCCGCTAACGCAAGACGTTTAACCTGGGCCTTGCTCAACGGGGCATCGGTCAACACCGCACCGATGGTGGTATTCAGACGGGAGGTGCCCGTAAAAGCCTCGGCTAGGCTGCGAGCCGCGGCAAACTTCTCAACGTCGACGGCTGGTACACCCGGCGCACCAAACAAGCGCCCAGTCTCAGCATCAATCACCTGCCCCACCGGGTTGGCTACGACGACCGCGGCGACGGTGAACGGGGAGGCATCGACAAACGCGGTGCCCACCCCACCCCGGATCTTGCCTGCGCAGGCGCCGGTTCCTGCGCCCACGCTGCCGCTCGTGGCGTCGTGCCCTGCCAACGCGGCGCGTAGAGCGGCCTCTCCGTCCTCCGCCGTGGGGCGCTGTGGGCCGGCGAGCAGATCAAAAATGACCGCGCCCGGCACGATGGGCACGCGGGGTCCAGGAATATCCTCCCCGAACGCGGGGAATCCGATACCGGCTTCCTCCAAACCACGCATGACGCCGTCCGCAGCCGCCAGACCAAAAGCCGAGCCGCCCGCGAGCACTAGAGCATGAACGCGTTCGACCGTGTTGTGTGGCTCCAGCAGATCCGTCTCGCGTGTTCCGGGGCCTCCGCCGCGCACATCAACGCCAGCCACGGTTCCCTGCTCGCCGCAATAAATGACGGTGACGCCGGTGTCCTCATGGGTGACATGGCCGACGGAAAAGCCCAAGCCTGGAAGCGTCTGCACGGTGCTAGTCCATGATGACGTTGAGCAGCGAATCCTGGCAGAACGCCAGCCATTCCACGAGCGTATCGCGGTCTGCCCCGGGCGCATCCTGCGGCACGTCCCCAGCGGCGATGAAGAGGCGAAGGTCATTGAGTCCAGCGAGGAAGGCATGTGCTTCTTCCTCGCTGATAGCTACCTCTACCCCGCCGGTGGGACCGAGGGCGGTGTTAATCACTTGAAGGTTTTCCAGCTTGGCGCGCGCAATGTCATTTTCGTGCAGCGAGCGCATCAGCGCATTATCGCCATCGAATTCCTCATCCCCTGCCTTCTTAAAATCGGGGAAGAGACGGGCCAGCGATGGATCCTCCGGTGCTTCGGTGTGGCCGGTGGGCATATCGAGCATGTCCGCCAGCTCGTCCTTGGGCGCTGATTGCGCGCGCGCAATGATGGCCTCGGAGACCGTCGCGGTGAGATCGCCTAAAACTTCGCGCTCCATGGGTTCGAAAACAGTCGTGTATTTCGCACCACGCATGAAGGACTTTTTCTTTTTCCAAGCCTGCATACTCTTATCCTGCCTGCTGCATCGTGGCCCACAGACCGGCGACTTGCAGTTTCTTCACATCGGCTTCGACCTTGTCACGCTCACCTGAGGAGACTGCTGCCTTACCTTCGGTATGGACTTGCATCATCAGCTCGTTGGCCCGCTTTTTGTCATAGCCCAGCACGGTCTGGAATACGTAGGAAACGTAGCTCATTAGGTTGACTGGGTCATCCCAGACAATGCACATCCACGGCAGGTTTTCGCTCGTGGCGACGTCGACGTCAATCGCCTCATCCAGCTCCGGGGTGGCCATGGGCGAACTCATCACCACGCCCGTGGACGTTTCGTTGTGCGCTTTCATGTCCTCTACCCTAGCCAAATTTTTTCCGGTAGCGAGCAGTTATACTGTCATCAGCTTTTGACCTGATTGTCGTTTCCAGGTGGCACCGATGAATTCTTTCACCCTTCCCCCAGCCGTTACTGACATTCTCGCGGGACGCCAACCTGCACGAGAGGAACTTATCCCCCTCCTGCAGCGCATCCTCACCGTGCTGGTCCTGGGCGGCACGCTCGTCACTGCCGTAATCAGCCTGACCACTCCGTCCGAGGACGGCAGCTCGCAGGATCCAGCCCCTCCCGCACCTGAAACGTGCGATTACGAGCTTCCCGACGTCCCCGTCCAACGCCAGCTCGCCACCATCCAAGAGGATCTGTTCACGGCGCTCAACAAGTGGCGCAAGGAGGACGGCCAGGCCCCGCTGGTGCCCTGGATCGAACGCCAAACCGCTGCCCGCGAAAAGGCGGAGTGCAACGCGGTTACCAAGACGGAAGAGCACACGGATGAAAATGTGCAGATGGTTCAAAATCACCTGCCCTTGGACCAAGCCAGCGGATATGAATTTATCGAGAAATTTCTCGCCTCCCCCTCTCACGTTGCCGCTTTGCGCGACCCCCGGATGACCACTGCCGCGGTAGGCACGGCCTACAACGACGGCGAGGTCTACGTTGTCATTCAGCTTGAGGAATAGAAGAGCTGATTTTTCGGTACTGCCTGAGTAGCATCTTCGATGTGACTACTATCTCAGACAATGCCCAGGGTTCTGGGTTCGAACCTAGCGATCGTTCCACGGCTCTCCTTACCGATAAATATGAGCTGACCATGCTGCAAGCAGCATTACGCGATGGCTCTGCACACCGCCAGGTTGCCTGCGAGGTGTTCGCCCGCCGTCTCCCCAACGAGCGGCGCTATGGTGTCGTTGCCGGCACCGAGCGCGTCCTTCGCGCCGTACGGGATTTCCGCTTCACCGCCCAGCAGCTGGCAGAGATGGACTTCTTGGATGCAGAAACCAAGGAATACCTGGCCAATTACCGTTTCTCTGGGCACATCGATGGCTACCGCGAGGGTGAGCTTTATTTCCCCAATTCGCCGCTGCTGACCGTGCGCGGCACCTTTGGTGAATGCCTGATCCTGGAAACGGTGATCCTGTCCATCATGAATTCCGATTCCGCGGTGGCTTCTGCGGCCTCACGCATGGTTGTGGCTGCGGATGGCCGCCCCATCATCGAGATGGGCTCGCGCCGCACCCACGAATACGCTGCCGTGACCGCCGCCCGCGCCGCCTACCTGGCAGGTTTCCAGGCCACCTCCAACTTGGAAGCCGGCTACCGCTACGACATTCCAGTCTCTGGCACCGCGGCGCATGCATGGACGCTGGCGCATGTCAACGAGGACGGCACCCCGAACGAAGAGGCAGCTTTCCGCAGCCAGATCGAGACCCTTGGCGTGGACACCACCCTGCTCGTGGATACCTATGACATCACCAAGGGCGTAGAAACCGCCGTGCGCGTAGCCGGCCCCGAGCTGGGCGGTGTGCGCATCGACTCCGGCGACTTGGCCGCGGTCACCCGCCGCGTGCGCAAGCAGCTCGATGACTTGGGCAATCACAACACCAAGATCGTGGTGTCCTCCGACCTCGACGAGTTCGCCATCGCCGGCCTGCGCGGCGATCCCGTCGACGTCTACGGCGTGGGCACCTCGGTAGTCACCGGCTCTGGCGCCCCGACGGCCAGCATGGTGTACAAGGTCGTCGAGGTCGACGGCCACCGAGTAGCCAAGCGCTCCTCCTCGAAGAAGTCGCAGGGTGGGGCGAAGCGTTCCTTGCGCGCCTACCGTTCCTCCGGAGTGGCCGTCGAGGAGCTCGTACTCCCCTTCTCCGCCGAGGACCCGGACACAGGCACGCTGCGTACACGTGAGATGACGGTGCCGCTCATGCGCGACGGAGAGATCGTAGGAAACCTTCCTACCCTCCACGAATCCCGTGAATACCTAGCCCAGGCCATCACTACCTTGCCGTGGGAAGGCCTGGCACTTACCCGCGACGAGCCTGCGGTCCCGACCCGCTTCATCGGCTTCGACTCTTAAGAAGCCTGGCGGAGGCGACCGACTACACTGCCTGACATGCACGACTCAACGGTTGACCTTCTCGACGCCGCCGTTTCCGCCCTCGGTGGCTCGCGGCGTGCCGGCCAAGTGCGCATGGCGGAGGCTGTGACCACCGCCTTGGAAAAGGAACGCCACCTCGCCGTGCAGGCGGGAACTGGTACGGGCAAGTCCTTGGCTTACCTGGTTCCTGCCTTCCGCCACGCCCAAGGCACTGGCCACACCGTGATCGTCTCCACCGCCACCCTGGCATTGCAGCGCCAGCTCGTGGAACGAGACCTGCCGCGCCTCGCCGAAGCCCTCGAGCCGCACCTGGAGAAGAAGCCGACCTTCGCCATCATGAAGGGGCGCTCCAACTATGTCTGCCTCAACAAGGTCTCCCGTGCCGCCGAGTTGGAGGACGAAGATGCCCTGCTTGATGAGGACTCCATCTCTCACCTTGGCCGCCATGTCCAACGGGTCTATGAATGGGCGGAGGACACCGAGACTGGTGACCGCGAGGACTTAGAACCAGGAGTGCCCGATCTCGCGTGGCGGCAGGTTTCTGTCACCTCCAACGAATGTCTCGGCGCTACGCGCTGTCCGCACGGCGAGGACTGCTTCGCGGAGCTCGCGCGGCGTCGCGCAGCGGACGTCGATATCGTCGTCACCAACCACGCGCTGCTCGCCATCGATGCGGTGGCAGACATCAACATCCTGCCTGAGCACGATGTCGTCATTATCGATGAGGCCCACGAATTGGACGGACGCATCACCTCGGTCTCGACCGCCGAAATCACCGGTCGTGCGCTGAAGATGGCGGCCAACCGTGCCAAAGCTCTCGGAGCCAACGGCAAGGACCAACGCCTCACCGAGCAGGCCAACGAGTTGAGCCAACTGCTCGGGGAATTCACACCGGGCCGCTGGACAGACCTCCCTGAGGAAGCCAAACAACAACTCATGAGCCTCGCGGACACGCTGGCCGACTGCCGCGAGACTATCGCCCGCGCCCCCGAAGGCGAACAGGCCCAAGACCCGGAAAAATCTGCCGAGCGCCAAAACCTGTCCAATCACCTCAGCGGTCTCGTCGAAGCCATCGCCCGCATCCTCGACGTTTTCGCCACTGGTGACCCCGCCGCGCACGCCGACGTGGTGTGGCTGGAGCGCGATGAGCGCACGCTGAACGACACCCTCGCCGTGGCCCCGCTCTCCATCGCCGGCATGCTGCACGAAAAGCTCTTCGGCGAACAGACCGTGGTGCTGACCTCCGCCACACTGGCCTTGGGCGGTCGCTTCGACGCCATGGCCGCGCAATGGGGCCTGCCCAAAGGTTCATGGGACAGCCTCGATGTGGGATATCCTTTCGATCCTGCTCGCAGCGGCATCTTGTATACCGCCTCGCATCTACCGCAGCCGGGCCGCGACGGTCTCAGCCCGGAGACGCTCAAGGAGATCCGCGAGCTCATTATGGCTGCGGGCGGGCGTACTCTCGGGCTCTTCTCCTCGCGCCGGGCCGCGCAACAGGCAGCTGAGGAACTCAAGCCCACCCTCCCCTTCGATATCTTCCTCCAGGGCGAGGACTCCATTGGCGCGCTCGTGGATAAGTTCACAAAGAACGAGAACTCCTGTCTCTTCGGCACACTCACCCTCTGGCAGGGCGTCGACGTACCGGGACCTGCCTGTTCCCTCGTCCTCATCGACCGCATTCCTTTCCCCCGCCCGGATAACCCCCTCATGCAAGCCCGCACCGAAGCCGCCAAGGCGGCTGGGCGCAATGGTTTCATGGAGGTTTCCGCTACGCACGCGGCGCTGCTTATGGCCCAAGGCGCGGGCCGCCTGCTGCGTTCCGCCAACGACCGCGGGGTCGTCGCGGTCCTCGATAGCCGCTTGGAAACCAAGCGCTATGGCTCCTACCTACGCGCCTCGATGCCGCAGATGTGGCCCACGAGCGACCCTGAGGTTGTACGCGGCGCTCTCAAGCGCCTGGTTGAGGCCCGCTAGGGGCGGCGCAGCGCGCACACCGTGGCTGAGTCCGGGGCGACCTCGGTGAAGCCGGCGTCGCGCACCACCACCGCTCCCGGACGCGCACAAGCCACGGCAAACTCCTCATGGGGAATTTCGCGCACGGACAGCGCAAAGTCCTGTGCTGCCCAGTCTTCTACTTCCTCGGCGCTCATCGCCGCGGCCAACAGCATCGAACCGTGCCCTACTTGTGCTGCGGCCTTTCCCGCGCTCATCGCGAGGGACGCGTCGATGTAGATCACGGGGGCGTCGCCAAGCGCGGGCTCCTGCTCATCTTTCGGGAGGTCGGTATGGCCAATCTGCAGCTTGGCCACGAGCGGGTGCACATCCTGTACCGCTGAGGGGAGGAAAACACGCGCGCGGTTCTCCACGGTGACGCCCGGCAGGGCCTGGACATCACGCCAGGCCTTGTTGCGCGCCCGCCGCGCCACCTTACGAATGCGGTGCCCATACCACTGCCCCAAGGCCTCAGCGAAGGCTCCATCCTGTCCAGCCCGATCGTCGAGGCAGAGCTTGACGACGCCCCTCGCTGCCGCCTCCAACACCTCCGTGCGCTTGGGCGGGTCTTGCTTGGGCAGGTTGAGTGCAATCTGCATAGCCTGAATGGTCTCGGGCTTGTTGGGGTCCTCAGGGTCATCCCGCCAGCTGCGCTCGCTGCACGCGGCCACGAGGCGGCGGTGGGCCTCGCGGAGGTTATTCACTGGCGACTTCCTCCATGGGGATGCCCAGGATCTGCAGGATCTCATCCATGTACGGGTGGTTGACCGAGGTATCCGCAACCTCCCGCAGCGCGGGCTTGGCATTGAAGGCGATGCCCAAGCCGGCAGCGGAGATCATGTCGATATCGTTGGCACCGTCACCAACCGCAACGGTCTGCCGCATGCTCAGACCCGAATCCGCGGCGAACTCACGCAGGAACATTTCCTTGGCCTTGCGGTCCACCACGTCCCCGATGACGCGGCCGGTGAGCTTGCCGTCCTCGATCTCGAGGGTATTGGCGCGCACATAGTCAAGGTCGAGCTCCTGAGCTAGGTCCTCGAGCACCTGGATGAAGCCGCCTGAGACCACTGCAACGCGGTAGCCCATGCGCTTGAGCGTGCGAATGGTGGTGCGCACGCCCGGAGTCAGACGAATATCGGCGGCAGTTTCCTTGATGACTGACTCCGGCAATCCTGCCAAAGTGGCCACGCGCTCGCGAAGAGACTCCTCGAAATCCAGCTCGCCGCGCATCGCGCGCTCCGTCACCGCGGCAACCTCCGCTTCCTTTCCGGCGTGGGCGGCCAACATCTCGATGACCTCGCCGGTGATGAGGGTGGAGTCGCAGTCAAAGCAAATGAGGCGCTTTGAGCGGCGTTGCAGGCCGGAGCGCTCGATGGCGATGTCCACGCCTTGCTCCGTGGCGAGACGCGCCAGCATGGCGCGGACAGGGTCGGAGGCTCCCTCAATCGTGATGTAAAGCTCGAGACCGTTGAGCGGGTACGTAGAAAGCCCGCGGATGCGGTCGATGTTGACGTTGAGATTGGCCAATTCTTTGGCAATCGCCGACATATGGCTGGCGTTGAGCTGGCGCCCTAGCACCACGACGACGTGCGTGGAGCGCGGCCGTGAGGTCGCCTCTTCTTCCCGAAGGTCCACGTTGATGGATTGCGCATAGATGCTCAACGTGTTGCGCAGGCCCTGCTCAAGTGCTTTGAGGCGGGAACCCTGCACTCGGATATACGCGGAAAGGGAGATGCGGCCGGAAAAGATAGCCTGTTCGGCGTCGACGAGCTCGACGTTGTGGGAGCTCAGGACTCGGAAGAAGGCGGCCGATACGCCTGGCTTGTCAGGGCCAGAGGCGGTGACAACGGCAAAGACTTGTTCACTGTGATTATCCACGGGCCTCATTATCGCACACCGCGATCCCGGAATCTCCACCTACGGCAAACGCCGCCTCCCCATCGCTGTGATGGGGAGGCGGCGTTATCAGGAGTACTCAGCTAGTGAGTGCTTAGTGGCCGGAGTGTGCTTCCTCGCGCATGCGCTTAACCATGTGCGGGTAGTGCAGCTCGAAGGCCGGACGCTCGGAGCGGATGCGCGGCAGGGATACGAAGTTGTGGCGCGGCGGCGGGCAGGAGGTGGCCCACTCGAGGGAGTTGCCGTAGCCCCACGGATCGTCCACGGTGACGATCTCGCCGTAGCGCCAAGACTTGAAGACGTTCCAGACCAGCGGGATAACCGAGGCACCCAGGACGAAGGAGAAGATGGTGGAAATCTGGTTGAAGACCGTGAAGCCATCGGACTCCAGGTAATCGGCATAACGACGCGGCATACCCATGTTGCCCACCCAGTGCTGAACCAGGAAGGTGCCGTGGAAGCCAATGAAGGTCAGCCAGAAGTGAATCTTACCCAGGCGCTCATCGAGCATGCGTCCGGTCATCTTCGGGAACCAGAAGTACAGGCCAGCGAAAGCGGAGAACACCACGGTACCGAACAGGGTGTAGTGGAAGTGAGCAATCAAGAAGTAGGACTCAGCAAGGTGGAAGTCCAGCGCCGGGGAGGCCAGCATAATGCCGGTCATACCGCCGAAGAGGAAGGTAGCCAGGAAGCCCATGGCGAAGATCATCGGGGTATCCCAGGTGATGTGGCCCTTCCACATGGTGCCAACCCAGTTGAAGAACTTCACGCCGGTCGGAACCGCAATGAGGAAGGTCATGAAGGAGAAGAACGGCAACAGGACAGCACCGGTGACGAACATGTGGTGGGCCCACACGGCCATGGACAGCGCGCCGATGGCCAGCAGGGCGAAGACCAGGCCGATGTAACCGAAGACCGGCTTGCGGGCGAAGACCGGCACAACCTCAGAAATGATGCCGAAGAACGGCAGTGCCAAGACGTAGACCTCCGGGTGGCCGAAGAACCAGAAGAGGTGCTGCCACAGGATGGCACCGCCGTTGGCAGAGTCATAGATGTGGCCGCCCAGCTTGCGGTCATAAAGAACGCCCAGCGCTGCGGCGGTCAGCAGCGGGAAGATCATCAGCACGATGATGGAAGCGGTAAACACAGCCCAGGTGAAGACCGGTAGACGGAACATGGTCATGCCCGGCGCACGCAGGGTGAGGACCGTGGTGATCATGTTGATGGCGGAAGCGATGGTACCGACACCGGTAGCACCCACACCGACAATCCACATGTCCGCGCCGATGCCCGGGGTGTGAACCGAGTCAGCCAGTGGCATGTACATGGTCCAGCCGAAGTCAGCAGCACCGCCCGGAGTCAAGAAGCCCGCGAGCATCACGATGCCGCCGGTCAGGGTAATCCAGAAACCGAAAGCATTCAGACGCGGGAAGGCCACATCCGGTGCACCAATCTGCAGGGGCAGAACGTAGTTACCGAATGCCCACACCACTGGTGTTGCAAACAGCAGCAGCATTACGGTGCCGTGCATGGTGAACAGCTGGTTGAACTGCTCATTGGACAGGAACTGCAGTCCCGGGGTGAAAAGCTCAGCACGAAGAAGCAGAGCCATAAAGCCACCGAGGAAGAAGAAGCTGAAGGACATGATCATGTACATGATGCCCAGCTGCTTGTGGTCGGTGGTGGTTAGCAACGTCCACGCCTTGGAACCGGTCTTTGCATTACCAGTCGGCTCCGGACGTGTAGGCGCGACATAATCGTCGAGCCGTGGCGCCACAGCGGTCATAAAATCCTCCTGAAGAACAAGCGTTTAACCACATCGGTATCACGCGTTTTCACGCGCCACACGCTCAGCGATCAAACACCTAGGTTTACTCGCATTATATTAGGCCACCTCAGGGCCAAATTTCCAGCGCTCTGTTATTTTCCACTGCCCTTGCTAGCCCCGTTTGGAGCAGATAACCCCTTGTACGCGGCCGACCCGCCGCGGCACGCCTTAGCGCTCGGTGATCTAGAACACAGAAGGCGCGTCCTGTAGGCCCCCAAAAGCCGAAAACGCACCCCCTGAAAGAATCAACCTTTCGGTTGATCCTCTCGGGAGGTGCGCGGCACCGACGGGGAGGGTTTAGAAGTCCCAGTCGTCGTCGGTAGTTTCCTCGGCCTTGCCAATCACATAGGAAGAGCCGGAACCAGAGAAGAAGTCATGGTTCTCATCCGCGTTCGGAGACAGCGAGGACAGGATCGCTGGGGACACGCGGGTTTCATCCGCAGGGAAGAGACCCTCGAAGCCCAGGTTGTTCAGCGCCTTGTTGGCGTTGTAGCGCAGGAAGCGCTTCACATCCTCGGTCCAACCCAGCTCATCGTAGAGATCCTCGGTGTAGTCAATCTCGTTCTCGTAAAGCTCGTAGAGCAAGTCGAAGGCATAGCCCTTCAACTCTTCCTGCTCCGGCTCCGAAAGCTCCTTGTAGCCCTGCTGGAACTTGTAGCCGATGTAGTAGCCGTGAACGGCCTCATCGCGAATAATGAGGCGGATGATATCGGCCGTGTTCGTCAGCTTTGCTCGCGAAGAGAAGTGCATCGGCAGGAAGAAACCAGAGTAAAAGAGGAAGGATTCCAGCAGCACGGACGCTACCTTCTTCTTCAGCGGGTTATCCCCCTCATAGTAGGACATGACGATCTTGGCCTTGCGCTGGAGGTTTTCATTCTCCTCGGACCAGCGGAAAGCGTCGTTGATCATGGGTGTCGACGCCAGCGTCATAAAAATATTGGAGTAGGACTTCGCGTGGACGGACTCCATAAAGGCGATGTTGGTGTACACGGCCTCCTCGTGGGGCGTGACGGCGTCGGGAAGCAGCGAGACCGCACCCACGGTGCCCTGAATGGTATCGAGCAGGGTGAGGCCAGCGAAAACACGCATGGTGGTCTCCTGTTCCTTCTCCGTGAGCGTCTTCCAGCTCGGGATGTCGTTGGACACCGGAACCTTCTCCGGGAGCCAGAAGTTACCGGTCAGGCGATCCCACACCTCAAGGTCCTTCTCATCTGGAATGGTATTCCAGTTAATTGCCTTCACCGGAGCCTCGTGGCTAGCGATGTAATCGTCGTACTCGTGAGACACGCACGTCACCTCGTCTTGCTAGTATTTTTGGGGGTTCGGTGCCATCGTACCCTCTAAAACTAGGGGCCAAAATTCCAGCGTGTTTTATACTTAAGCCCTGTTCTCATGACCCCGAGTTTCGATGGAATGACTGACTCCTCCGCCCCCCTCCTCAGCACCGTGCTCGACGCTTTGGGCACGGACATCGTCAGCGGCACGCTGGCAGCCGGTGATCGATTTACACTCACTGATCTCTGCGCGCGCTTCGGTATTTCCCGAACCGTAGCCCGCGAAGCCATGCGCGCGCTCGAGCACCTAGGGATGGTCTCCTCGTCGCGCCGAGTAGGTATTACAGTGCTCCCCATCAGTGAATGGGCGGTCTACGATCCCGCAATCATTTCTTGGCGTTTAGGTTCCGAGAAATCGCGCGATAGTCAGCGCACCTCTCTTAATGATCTACGCCTCGCCATCGAGCCTGTCGCCGCGGGCTTAGCCGCGCAGCACGCTTCCCCAGAAGATAAGGAAGAGATCCTGGAGCTGGCCCACCGCCTCCAAGTCACGCCAACGCGGCGCGTGGGCGAGCACCTCGCCACAGATCTGCGGTTCCACGCCATGGTTCTCCACGCCTCGGGCAATGAAATGTTCACGGCGCTGAGCCCCTATCTGCTGTCCATGGTGCGCGGGCGCTCCCTCTATGGTTCCCGCAAACGCAACCCCACGGCCGGCACCGCACAGCTCCACCTCGATCTAGCGGAGGCAATCCACCGCGGTGACTCCCCCGAGGCAGAAAAAATCGCACGCGCCATTCTCATTGAGGCGCGTGCGAATAAAGACTAGAGCATGCAGGAAACGCAGCCCTCAATCTCAGTTCCCTCCAGAGCCATCTGGCGCAGGCGGATGTAGTAGAGGGTCTTAATGCCCTTGCGCCAAGCGTAAATCTGGGCGCGGTTGATATCGCGGGTAGTGGCGGTGTCCTTGAAGAACAGCGTCAACGACAGACCTTGGTCAACGTACTTCGTGGCTTCGGCGTAGGTATCGATGATCTTCTCGTAGCCGATCTCGTAGGAGTCCTTGAAGTACTCCAGGTTGTCGTTGTCCATGTGCGGCGCCGGGTAGTAGACGCGGCCGATCTTGCCTTCCTTACGAATCTCGATCTTGGAGGCAATCGGGTGGATCGAAGAGGTCGAGTTATTGATGTAGGAAATCGATCCGGTCGGAGGCACCGCCTGCAGGTTGCGGTTGTAAATGCCGTGCTTGGCGACGTCCGCCTTCAGCTGCGCCCACTCCTCTGCCGACGGGGTGTGGATCGAGGACTTGGCGAAGAGCTCCTTAACTTTCTCCGTACGGGGAGCAAAATCAGCCGGATCATAGCGGTCGAAGAACTCGCCACTAGCGTAGTCAGACTCGGGAAACTCGCTGAAGTACTCGCCGCGTTCGCGGGCCAGCTTGTTGGATGCGCGCAGCGCAGCGTACATGATGGCGGCGAAGTAGGCGTTGGTGAAGTCCAAGCCTTCCTCGGAGCCATATTCAATGTGCTCGCGGCCGAGGTAGCCGTGCAGGTTCATCTGGCCCAGACCGATGGCATGGGAATCATCGTTGCCCTTGCGCACGGAAGGAACAGAGTTGATGGCGGTCTTATCCGACACCGCGGTCAAACCACGGATAGCAGTCTCCACCGTCAGCGCGAAGTCCGGGGAATCCATGGTGGCGGCGATGTTCAAGGAACCAAGGTTGCAAGAAATATCGCTGCCCAAGGTCTTGTAGGTGAGGTCCTCGTTGAGCTCCGACGGGGAGTTGACTTGCAGAATCTCCGAGCAGAGGTTCGACATGTTGATGCGCCCAGTCTTGACTGGGTTGGCGCGGTTCACGGTGTCCTCGAACATGATGTAGGGGTAACCGGATTCGAACTGCAGCTCCGCGACGGTCTGGAAGAAGTGGCGAGCGTTGATCTTCTTCTTGCGGATACGCGGATCCTCAACCATCTCTTCGTAGTGCTCAGTAACGGAGATATCACCGAAAGCCTTGCCGTAGACGCGCTCGACGTCGTACGGGCTGAACAGGTACATGTCATCGTTCCGCTTCGCCAGCTCGAAGGTGATATCTGGGATCACGATGCCAAGCGAAAGAGTCTTAATGCGGATCTTCTCATCCGCATTTTCGCGCTTGGTGTCGAGGAAGTTCATGATGTCCGGGTGGTGCGCGTTGAGGTAAACCGCACCAGCACCCTGACGGGCACCCAGCTGGTTCGCGTAGGAGAAGGAATCCTCCAACAGCTTCATCACGGGGATGACGCCGGAAGACTGGTTCTCAATGTGCTTGATGGGCGCGCCAGATTCACGAATGTTGGACAGCAACAGCGCCACGCCGCCGCCGCGCTTGGACAGCTGCAGAGCGGAGTTAATGGAGCGACCAATCGACTCCATGTTGTCCTCAATACGCAGCAGGAAGCAGGACACCAGCTCGCCACGCTGAGCCTTGCCGGCGTTGAGGAAGGTCGGGGTAGCCGGCTGGAAGCGGCCGGTCATGATTTCATCCACGAGGTGCTCAGCCACCTTAGTGTCACCATCGGCCAAGAAGAGTGCGGTCATGGACACGCGGTCTTCGAAGCGCTCGAGGTAGCGGCGGCCGTCGAAAGTCTTCAGCGTGTACGAGGTGTAGTACTTGTAAGCACCCAGGAAGGTCTTAAAACGAAACTTGAAGGCGTAGGCGCGCTTGAACAGGGACTTGATGAAATCAAAGTCGTACTGCTCGAGCAGTTCCGGCTCGTAGTATTTGTTGTCCACCAGGTAGCGCATCTTTTCTTCCAGATCATGGAAGTAGACGGTGTTCTGGTTGACGTGCTGGAGGAAGAATTGGTTCGCGGCCTCACGGTCCTTGTCGAACTGAATCTTGCCGTTCTCGTCATACAGGTTCAGGAGTGCGTTGAGCGCATGGTAATCCAGCTGCTCCTCTGGCTTCACAGGTTCAGCGACGGTCTTACCCAATTGCGTGGTCACGACGTTCACGGGCCTTTCTTTGCTATGGCGAAATGGAGAGACAAAATAGTAGGAATGAGGCTTTAGGCGGCTAAACCTAAAGCGGCCGCGTTGGCCAAAAGGCCTTCACGGCAAATTGTGACATCTTCCTCGGTTCCGAGAAGTTCGAAGCGGTACACATAAGGAACCTTACACTTGGCGGCGATGACGTCGCCGGCCTTGCCAAAGTCACTGCCGAAGTTGCTGTTGCCTCCAGCTACGACAGCGCGGATGAAGCTGCGGTTGTGTTCGTCATTCAGGAAACGAATGACCTGCTTGGGAACAGGCCGGGTGTTCTGCCCGCTCATTGATGCCCCTCCCCCATACGTCGGACAAATCAAGACGTAAGGTTCATTCACGGTGAGAGGCTCATCGCTGAGACGCAGCGGGATGCGGGCGCTGGGAAGGCCGAGCTTCTCGACGAAGCGGTGGGTGTTTTCCGTAGCGGAAGAGAAATACACGACCAACATGGCTGTTCCCTAGGCGCTTGCCGCCATAACGGAGAGTGCCTTGATGCGGTCAGGGCGGAATCCGGACCAGTGCTCACCGTGAGCTTCAACGACCGGCGCCTGGACGTAACCCAGGGCCATGACGTAGTCACGGGCATCATCATCCAGAGTGATATCCACCGTTTCGTAGTCGAGACCGGCACGGTCAAGAGCCTTTTTGGTGGCGTTGCACTGGACGCAAGCGGGCTTGGTGTAGAGGGTGATGCTCATGTGACGTTCCTTCAGCTTCCTTCGGCACTACACGCGGAGTGACTGTTGAATTCGATACCAGCGGGGCGCTTAGTAGCCCTGCATTAAAGCTTTGAACAGCGGTGCAGACCCGCCGCTCAAGCAACATCAACGACACTATACTTTGTGCCCGCACCCCGCAACTAACACTATATATAGTAGTTACAAGGGTGATATTCCCAGGATGTAACCCGCCCCGACCCCACATGTTGACACCCCATCACTTCACCCATTGCCACGGCGGTAACTACACGAGTAATATTCCCTGCTCGTTCACCGAAGATTCACCTAGTTTGTGACAAACACCACTTGATCCCCAGTTTTCGCCTCCCACACACCGGCACGAAAGGCCCCTTAAGCTCACAGGGGCAGTTTCAGCCGGGGGAAGCGCAAAAGGAAACCGCCCCCTTCAGCAAGCAACGAGCGTACTGAAGGGGGCGGCATGAGTCCGTACGACTTAGCCCTGACGAGCCTTGAAGCGCGGATCCTTCTTGTTGATCACGAAGACCTTACCGTGGCGGCGAATAACCTGGGCGCCCGGCTTCTTCTTCAGCGACCGAAGCGACTTGCGAACCTTCATCGGGCGCTCCTTTCGTTATGCGCAATCTAGATGCGATTGATTAGTTCAAAGCACAGCCGGGCAGACACCCAGCAATGACACGAGGAAAAATGTTACCCCACGCGCGCGTCATAACCAAAACACTCAGCTTTCGGAGTAGCGGGAGCGAAGCTGTTCGGCAACATCCTCGAGGCTCTTCCCCGTCGTTTCCGGAACGAGGGCGCGGGTATACCCCACCGCGACGAGGCCCAAGACCGCAAAGATTACGAAGGCCAGCGAGCCGCCGAGCCACTCGACCACCGGCAAGAAGAACTGCGCCACCGCCCAGTTACTCACCCACAGCGCCAGCCCGGCGATTCCCATGCCCAAGCCGCGAACTTCGGATGGCACGATTTCTGACATCAGCAGCCACGTGGCCGGGGAGACCGCCGCCTGCTGGAAGGCAATGAACGCCGCCATGCATGTTAGCGCCAGCATAGCCAGCGGCGTGGAATCATAAGCGAAGTGATAAGCCACAGCTAGAACCACGAGCGAAACAACGTTGCCGCATAAGCCTGCTAGCAACAGCCGGCGGCGCCCCAGTCGGTCAATCACGCGCATGCCCACGAGGCACGCTACGACGGATACCGCACCGATCACCATCGACGTATACACCGAGTTGGTAGTGGAGATACCCACCTGGTTCATCATCGTGGGCGCGAAGTACACAATGGCGTTCACACCCGTAATCTGCTGAGTCACCCCCATGAGCATGGCAAGCGCAATGGCCGAGCGCATCCAGCGGTGGCGTCGCAAAGCTCGCCATTCACCCGTGCTCCGCCGCGCGCTATGCTCCAACTCCGCTCCCCGCGCGCCTACCCGAGCGCTGACTGCGGCAGCTTCGCTCGTTCGGCCTTGTGCCGCGAGCCACGCCGGGGTATCAGGGAGGAAGACCATGCCGAGCGCCAGCGCCGCGCCCGGGACCGCGGCCAGCCCGAGCATCCAATGCCAGCTGCCGCTTGCAGCCAGCAGCGAGTTCACCCCGTACGCGAGCAGCTGCCCGACGACGATCATGAGCGTGTTAAGGGAGACCATCCGGCCCCGCACAGCCGCCGGGGTGATCTCAGAGATGTACATCGGAGAGACGATGGACACCGCGCCCACCGCCACACCAAGGAATGTGCGGGCGGTAGCAAGGTCCGCGGCCGAGTTTGCGAGCGCACACCACACGGAACCAGCCACGAAGATGAGTCCGCCGGCGATGAGGGTTCGGCGTCGCCCGATTACGCTCGCCACACGCCCAGCCGCCAGCGCACCGACTGCCGCGCCAACCAACAGCATCGAGGTGACGAGCCCTTCCTCATGGGCAGACATACCGAATTCCGGCCCCACGAAGAGGAGGGCCCCAGACATCACTCCGGTGTCATATCCAAAGAGCAAGCCGCCCAGGGCGGCTATGCCTGCGACCATCATGACGTACGTATCTTTGTTCACGGGTTCCTATTGTCGCAGGCGGCTACCATGGTCGTCATGTCACATGAATCCTCAGACCTCCAGCACGACATCATCAAGGCCCTTGGCGTAAAGCCCCGTATCGATCCAGCAGAAGAGGTTGAGCGCCGCGTCGCTTTTTTGGTGGACTACCTCCGCACCACCGGCGCGAAGGGCTTTGTCCTGGGCATCTCTGGTGGTCAGGACTCCACCCTGGCCGGACGCTTGGCGCAGCTGGCGGTGGCCCGCGTCGACGGGGCGCATTTCTGGGCCGTGCGCCTTCCCCACGGAGTGCAGGCCGACGAGGATGACGCACAGATCGCTCTCGACTTCATCGAGCCTGACTACTCCCTCACCGTCAACATTGCCGAGGCCACCGCAGCTCTCGACGGCGTCGTTGCCAACGCCTTGCAACAGGACTCCCTGGGGGACTTCAATCGAGGCAACCTCAAGGCTCGCCTGCGCATGTCTGCGCAATACGCGCTGGCCGGCGAGGTCGGGGCCTTGGTCATCGGTACAGACCACGCCGCCGAAAACGTCACCGCCTTCTTTACCAAGTGGGGAGATGGTGCTGCCGACGTCTTGCCCCTCGCCGGGCTTAACAAGCGTCAAGGCGCTCAACTCCTCGAGTACCTCGGGGCTCCTGAATCCACGTGGAAGAAGGTCCCCACTGCCGACCTTGAGGATGACCGCCCCTTGCTTTCCGACGAAGAAGCGCTCGGCGTCACCTACGCCCACATCGATGACTACCTCGAGGGCAAGGCAGTGCCTGACGACGCCCGCGAGCGCATCGAAACCCTCTGGCGTCGCGGCGCCCACAAGCGCACCATGCCGCTGGGCCCTACCAGAGCCTAAGGTTCCAAGCCCCTCCTCGTGGGGCTTTCCCGTTCCGTTTCCGCACCCAGCAATTGCGCCTGAGGCCAGCATTTCCCCGCACGCCAGTGGCATTCTTTCCCCGGCGGTCAGCTCCCCCAGAACGCGAATCTGTCCACCCCAACACCTGTAGCGCATATAGCCCCGCGCCCGTGATTGACTCTTCACCCACATCTGAGCTGGGTGTTTATTCTTCCGGTTGCGGGGTTGCGGGAGCTGTTTTA
>NZ_KV794821.1:222274-293426 GCF_001808885.1 Corynebacterium sp. HMSC074E01 | reverse complement strand
CCCCATGGCCACAGAGACTAAACCAGCACCCGCAACCCCGCAACCGGAAGAGGAAAATGCCTGGTCTTAGCCGACGCAGGAGCCGGTTGGGATGGCGTCGACAAGCTGCGTGACGTCACCCACGTGGCCGCGCACCTCGTCCGCGGTGAGCGCATAGCCCGTATCGGAATCCTCCACAGAGGCGCCAAACACCACGCCGAGCACCTGGCCCTCCGGGTTGATCATCGGGCCACCGGAATTGCCTTGCCGGATGCTGCCGCGCACCGTGTAGGCATCGCGCTCCACTCGGCCAGTGGAGTAGATATCCGGCCCGGCGATGGTGAGGCGGTCACGCACGCGCGCCGGCTCCGCAGTAAATGGACCGGACTGCGGGAAGCCCAAGACGATGGCATCGTCCCCCGTCGCAGCCGCTTGCTCCGCCCACGGCAACGGCTCCAAGTCCAAGCCCGGGCTATGCAGCACCGCAATGTCCACATCCGAGTTGTAGTAGACCACATCCGCTTCCTTGAGCCCGAGCACGGTATCAAGACGCACCTTATCCGTACCCGCCACAACATGGGCATTCGTGATGACGTAGTCCGGTTCCGTAACGAAGCCCGAGCCCATCAGGCGGCGCGAGCACGCCTCCGCATCACCCAGCACGTGGATAACGGATGGCCGCACGCGTTCCGCGAGCTCAGAATCCCCAGTATTAACCGCGGGCGCATCCACCTCAACATCGGCGCCAGAACGCTCCCAGGGCGAGACCAACGGCGGCAGCCCAGACTCGTTGAGGAGCGCAGCCAAGCCATTCGGCAGCGCCGCCAAGCGCGAAGGCGCCACCGCATTCAGCGAGCTCAGCACACGTGATTCACGCAGCGCCTGCCCCGGCTGACCACCCAAATTGGAGGCCAAGGGCAAGGACACCAACCAAATCACCACGATGGCCGCCGCAGCTTGGAACACCGCGCCAATCGACGAATCCACGCGCTGCCCAGAGCGCGTACGCATACGGTCCCGCAGCGCCATGCCAAGCGACGTCCCCGCCAGCTGCCCCAGCCCCACCAGCAAAATGAGCACGCCGACGGCCAGCAAAAAGCGCACGGCTGCCTGGTCAGTCAGGCCCATCGCCAGCGGGGCCAGCACGGTTCCCAGCACCAACCCCGCGATGATTCCCACCGCCGCGAGGACCGCTGCCAAAGCCCCCTGCCGCCAGCCCACGCGCACGGCGAGGAGCACGGCAATCACGATCAGAACGTCAACGGCTAAGGACACAGGGGGAATACTTTCTTAAGGGCTAAAAGGAGCAGAACTAGCCTATCTTCTCATTATTCAAAGAGCGATCAAGTGAGTCACGCAGATCATGAACCATTTTCTTATCCCATTCCACACTCCACCCCGCATGGTCCATCAGCCCAGAGAGCACTCCCGCGGTAAAACCCCACACCAGGTAGCCGCGTGTCCGAAACGCTGGCCCCTTCCATCGGCTAAAGCCCACCATCAGGCGGTTGGCAGGATCCGCCAGTTCCCGCAGCGGGACGGTAAAGACGTCGTCTGTCTCCGCCGGACTCGCCGGCCACACGGTGCCTGGCTTATGCCAATACGCCAAGACGGGGCTCACGGTGTTGCCGGTCGCCGGGATATCCAGCTTGCCCCACTGCTCAAGAGGAGTAACGGTGGAGCGATCGAGGCCGGTTTCTTCTTCGGCTTCGCGCAGGGCGGCGTCGACAAGCGAGGTGTCCTCCTCATCCTTGCGCCCACCAGGAAATGCAATCTGGCCGGAGTGCGAGCGCATCGAGGGCGAGCGGTGCGTGAGCAGCACCTCGCCATCCTCAAAACTCGTGCCTTTCAGCAGCACCAACACTGCCGATTCGCGGCGGCGCCGAGCGGCCGGGAGGTGCCGGATGAGGCGCTCTTGTATCTTGTTGGTATCGACCCCAAGCGCGGGGCGCAACCACTCAGGAGAGTGAGCAGGAAACAGGCGGCTCACTTAAGAACCTCCTCGACGGCCTCCTCCAATTCTTCTGCGGAAGTAAAAGGTTTAATAAACTTCTCCTCCACTATGCCGTCGCGCACCACGAGGGTGATTGGGATGACGCCCGGCAGCCCGAGCTCGCCAGCGAAGGCTCCATCATCGTCCTGGTAGCTGGGGATATTGACCTGCAGATCGTTCAAAAGCGCCGCCCCGTTAGCGGCGTTGGCATCCGCATGCACGCCGACGACATTCCACGTAGAGTGCGAGCGCGCAAGGTCTTCGAAAAAGGGCAGCTCCGTACGGCACGGCTCGCACCACCATGCCCACAACGTGACGATCTGAACGTTCTTGGCCGCCGCGGTACCGGCCGCGCCCAGGCAAGGAAGGTCCACGCCAGCGATGGGCCCTTCGGGGCACTTGGGACGCTTAGCTACCTCTCGCTCCTGCGCCTCGGGGACGGGGACCTCCGGCTCATCATCCTCAAGGAGATTCACCACGCCAACGAATGCGAGTGCTGCCAGCGCGACAATGGCAACGATGCTCGCCTTCACGTATCCAGGCCACCGAGAATATTGGCTCATTGCTCCACCTTAACCCCGCGACGGGCACCATGGCGCAAGGACGCAGGCCGCGCACTTCGGCTTCCGGGCGGTGCACACGCGCCGCCCGTGGAGGATGAGGCGGTGCGAAAACACTGTCTGTTCCTCTTCGGGCACGCGCTTGGCGACGTCCCTCTCAATTGCCCGCGGCGTCTTCGCCCCTGTCAGACCGAGCCGCTGGCTTAAGCGCGTGACGTGGGTGTCCACCGTGATTCCCGGTAGCCCGAAGGCATTTCCGCGCACCACCAGTGCGGTTTTGCGGCCGACGCCCGGCAAGGAGGTCAGCTCGTCGATCCCTTGGGGCACCTGCCCGTCGAAATCTGCGACGAGCTTTTCCCCGATGCCTAACAAGTGGCCAGCCTTTGCGCGCTGGAATCCGAGGGGGCGGAGGATGCGCTCGAGATCGGCGCGGTCCGCAGCTGCATAATCCGGTGCGGAAGGATACTGAGCAAAAAGCTCCGGGGTGACCTGGTTGACACGGGCATCCGTGCACTGCGCGGAGAGAACTGTCGCTACGAGCAGTTCTAGCGGGGAGGTGAAATCTAGCTCGCAGTCGGCGTCGGGATATTCCTGCGCGAGGGCGGTGCGGATATGGACAATGCGCGCTGCCTCGGTATCGTCGTCATGCTGTGTGGAAAGGTCAGGGGACATAGAAGTAACTTTAGTGACGGCAGTTAGAATGGGAAGCATGATTTCACTCGTCCTCTTCGTGCCGCTGTGCCTCGCGCTCTTTGCCATTCTCATGGAGAAGCTAGAAGCGACGGCCTTCGAGGATTAATCAAGGCGTGTGATTATTTTTCACGTTGGTGGAAATAGTGACTAATTACACTGTATGATGTTGTGCAGTGCCTCGTGGCGCACTGGAGTCTAGGTGCGTCAACATAAACCAAACCAGCTTGTGTCCCAGTGTTTTCCGGGCTGCGCAAGCTTTAAGGAGTAACAGTGGAAGGCGTACAGGATATCCTCTCGCGCGCTGGTATTTTCCAGGGCGTCGATCCGGTAGCAGTACAGAACCTTATTGAGCAGATGGAAACCGTCCGTTTCCCGCGCGGCACCACCATTTTTGAGGAAGGTGAGCCGGGAGACCGCCTCTACATCATTACCTCGGGCAAGATTAAGCTCGCCCGCCACGCCCCGGACGGCCGCGAGAACCTGCTGACCGTGATGGGCCCGTCTGACATGTTCGGTGAGCTCTCCATCTTCGATCCGGGCCCGCGTACCTCGTCCGCAGTGTGCGTCACCGAGGTTACCGCCGCCACGATGAACTCCGAGATGCTCAAGCAGTGGGTAGCCGATCACCCGGCGATTGCCCAGCAGCTGCTGCGCGTGTTGGCCCGCCGCCTGCGCCGCACCAACGCCAACCTGGCGGATCTCATCTTCACCGACGTTCCGGGCCGCGTGGCCAAGACCCTGCTGCAGCTGGCTAACCGCTTCGGCGTGCAGGAGGGTGGTGCGCTCCGCGTGAACCACGACCTCACCCAAGAAGAGATCGCCCAGCTCGTCGGCGCTTCCCGCGAGACCGTGAACAAGGCGCTGGCCACCTTCGCCCACCGCGGCTGGATCCGCTTGGAGGGCAAGTCGGTGCTCATCGTTGACACCGAGCACTTGGCCCGCCGCGCGCGCTAGCATGCGGTGCGTCGAGCGCACCGCATAATCTACGAAGAAGTCCCCCGAGATTATCGGGGGACTTAGTGGTTTTCAGATTACTGCTCAGTCGCGAGGTACTTCAGCGCGGTACGCGTCGACTGCTCAGCTGCGTGACGCAGAACCGGGTCAACGTCGTCATACATCTCATCGACGAGAGTCTTAACGTCGACGTCCTCACCAAGGCGCCCGCGGACCTCCTTGATCTGGTCCAGGCGGTGGTGGCGGCGGTCAATGTACTTACGGGCAACCGCAGAGGTGTCCTCCAAGTCCGGGCCGTGTCCCGGGAAAAGCGCCACATCCTTGCCACGCTCTTCAAGAAGATCCAACGTCTTCAGGTAAGCACCCAAATCACCATCGGTCTCAGACAGCAGCACGGTGTGGCGGCCGGCGATGGTATCGCCGGTCAGAATGCCCTCCAGCATGGAGTTCTTCGCTTCCGCCGACCACACGAAGAAGCAGGTCGAATCTGCAGTGTGGCCCGGGGTATGGACCACCTCAAGCTGCGGGGTGATGCCGTCGACGGTGATCACTTCACCGTCGACAAGCGCGTCCCCTCCGTTGCAGTAATTCGGATCGAAAGAGCGGATGGGGGCACCAGTGAGCTGGCGCAGACGCTGGGCGCCCGATGCGTGATCATCGTGGCGGTGGGTAAGAAGGATCAACGCCACCTCGCCCGCTTTCGCGGTCACAACATTGAGGTGACCTTCATCCTCCGGGCCCGGATCGACCACAATGGCGCGGGAATCTTCTCCGGCGCGGATGATCCACGTATTGGTGCCCTCCAAGGCGGTGTAGCTGGGGTTGTCACACAGCACGACACCGACGGACTGGCTCACGGGACGCAGTTGGCTATATGCAGGATGCTCCATGGTTCTAACCCTATCCGATTACTCAGCGATTTCTACGATGACTTCAATCTCAACGGGGGAATCCTTCGGCAAGACCGCTACCCCCACCGCAGAACGCGCGTGGATCCCAGCGTCCCCGAAGACCTCACCGAGGAAATCCGAGGCACCATTGATAACTGCGGCCTGATCCGTGAAGGAGGGATCCGAAGCTACGAAACCGACCACCTTTAGCACGCGGGTGATGCGGTCAAGCCCCACGAGGCCATCGATGGCAGCCAATGCGTTCAGCGCCGCCGTGCGCGCCAATTCCTGTGCCTTGTCGAGGCTTACCTCTGCGCCGACCTTGCCGGTGACAGGCAATTCCCCGCCCACAACAGGCAGCTGGCCAGATGTCCAGACCTGGTTGCCCACCTGGGTAGCCGGGATATAGGAAGCGAGAGGAACAGCAACGGAAGGCAGCTCGACGCCGAGCTCTTCAAGGCGGGCAAGCGCACCCATTAGGATTCCTCCAGAGGGCGCTTGAAATAGGCGACAACATTCTCCGGGTTCATGCCCGGGGTGATGGTGACGAGCTCCCAGCCGTCCTCACCCCAGGAATCGAGGATTTGTTTCGTCGCGTGCGTAAGAACCGGCGCGGTGGCATATTCCCATTTAGTCATGGAATCAATGCTACTAAATACCGATGAGTTCGCCACCCTCAGCAAGGTAGTGAGCCCAGCTAGTGATGTGCGGGTTCTTGCGTAGAAGGGCACGGCGCTGACGCTCCGTGAGGCCGCCCCACACGCCAAACTCCACGCGGTTATCCAGAGCATCCGCGCGGCACTCATTGAGCACCGGGCAGTGGCGGCAAATCACCGCAGCTTTTCGCTGCTCTGCCCCTCGCACAAAAAGTGCATCAGGGTCGCCATTGCGGCACTTAGCTTGGGTAACCCACTCACCACGCTCAGTAGTTAACGAGGCGTTCTTTAGCATTGTGGACCGTCCTGCACCTTTGACACTGACTGTCACGGCTAGGTAACTCCTTCCAAGCTCACCCCCGTCGAAGGTGAAGATCGTGAATAACCCTCTACTCGACGGAATATTATGTACCCTTGGTAAGTCTATTCACAGACCGGTATCCCTGTCTAACAGGTCACACTTTAGGGGGGTCTCCCGGATCTGCACCTGAACCACTAGTGTGTGGAGGGTGACTGTGATCAAATCCCTGGGAAAGCTCGTCCTGTCCACAGCACTGGTCGGCATCCTCATCGCGCTGGCCATCGCCCCCGTCGCCGGCGTCAGTGGCGTTGCCGTGGCCAGGACGAACGACACGATGCAATCGGACATCCAGGATCTCACCAACGGCGAAGCCCCTGGTGTGAGCACCATCTTGGATGCCAAGGGCAACACCCTTGCCTATATCTACGAGCAACGCCGACATCCGGTGCAGCCGGATGAAATCTCGGATGCCATGAAGCAAGCGGTCGTGGCCATCGAGGACCGCCGCTTCTATGAGCACGAGGGCGTCGATCTGCAGGGCAATCTCCGCGCTTTGTGGACCAATTTGGCCGCGGGCGGCGTCTCCCAGGGTGCGTCGACGCTGGACCAGCAGTATGTGAAGAATTATCTCCTCTTGGTCAATGCAACGACCGACGAGGAACGCCAGGCCGCGACGGAACAGTCCGTGGCCCGCAAGCTGCGCGAGATGCGTATGGCCACGGATATCGACGCCAAGCTTTCCAAGGATGAGATCCTGGCTAATTACCTCAACCTCGTGCCCTTTGGTAACCACGCCTATGGCGTTGAGGCTGCGGCCCGCACCTACTTCGGAACTAGTGCCGAGAGCCTCACGGTGCCGCAGGCAGCAATGCTCGCCGGCATAGTGCAGTCCTCGGAGTATCTCAACCCCTATACCAACGAGGAAGGCGTCATCGAACGCCGCAACATGGTTCTCCAAGCCATGGCCGACACCGGTTCCCTCTCCCAGGAGGACGCCGATTCCTTCGCCCAGGAACCCCTGGGTGTCTTGGATAGCCCCGCCACCCTGGCCAACGGCTGTATCGGCGCGGGCGATCGCGGTTTCTTCTGTGACTACGTGCTGGAGTACCTCAACGAAAAGGGCATCGACCGCGAGCACCTGACACGCGGCGGACTAACCGTCAAGACCACGCTTGACCCCGACGTCCAGGACCAAGCGCTCAACGCGGTGCGCAGCCATACCGCCCCGGATGCGGAAGGCGTGGCGGAGGTCATGAACGTCATCCAGCCGGGCACCAGTACCCGCAAGGTGCTGGCCATGGTCTCATCGCGCACCTACGGGCTCGACCTCGATAACAACGAAACCCTCCTCCCTCAGCCGAATTCACTGGTGGGCAACGGTGCCGGTTCGGTGTTCAAGCTCTTTACCGCCGCAGCGGCTTTGGAGGCAGGCTACGGCATCAAGGACAAGCTAGCTGTGCCGAAGCGCTACGAGGCGGAAGGGCTAGGATACGGCGGCGCTGCTAACTGCCCACCCAACAAGTACTGCGTGGAAAACTCCGGCAACTACGCCCCCACGATGACCATGCAGGACACGCTGGCCTACTCCCCCAATACCCCTTTCATCCAGCTCACCGAGCAACTGGGCGTCGAGCGTCAAGTCGACATCGCCGTTAAGCTCGGGCTGCGTTCTTATGAAGAACCCGGCAGCTACGACGGCGAAACTTCCATCGCCGACCACATCAAGGAATCCAACCTGGGCTCCTTCACGCTCGGCCCCACGGCAGTGAACGCGCTGGAGCTATCCAACGTGGGCGCGACTGTGGCCTCGCAAGGCATGTGGTGCGAGCCCAACCCCATTGAGGAAGTCACGGACTCCCACGGCAACGAGGTCTACCTCAAGCACACGCCGTGCGAGCGCGCAGTGGGCAAGGAAGTTGCGAAGGCGCTGGAAAACAACATGACGGCCGATACCGAAAAGGGCACCGCCGCCGACTCGGCACGCGCTGCCGGCTTCAGTGGTCAGGCCGCCGCGAAGACCGGTACCACGGAGTCCAACCAGTCCTCGGCATTCCTGGGCTTCAACTCGGCGGTCGCTGCCGCACCGTATATCTACAATGACGGGACCACCACGAGCCCGCTGTGCACTGGCCCAGTGCGGCAGTGCGCCAGTGGCAACCTCTTCGGCGGCAAGGAGCCAGCAGCAACCTTCTACACCATGGCCGCGCGCGTCCCCGAAGCGCAGAAGGGCACGGTGCCGGACTATGACCGCGCCTACGACTCCGGCACGGTGTCGCCGCTTATCGACGGCCTGAAGGGCAAGTCCGAAAGCCAAGCCCGCTCCGCTCTAGAGAAGGCCGGCTATTCAGTCAAAACCACCGAGGTGCCCGCACCCGGTGTGGGATACGGCAAGGTAGTTCGCGTCATCACGGGCCCATCCGGCGCGAAGAAGGGCGCGGAGGTCACGCTCCAGCTTTCCGACGGCTCCGCAGGCGACTCCTCCGACTCTGCGAGTGCGGACTCAGTAGCCTGGGACTCCAACTACGGCTCGCCATCCGCTCCAGCCGACAGCGGTGACACTGGTGGCGGCCAGCCCTCTCAGCCTGAACCGCTGTTCACCCAGGAGGATGTTGACCGCTTCACGAACGACGTGCGGAGCTTCTTCGGGCTCTAGCGCGTTAATTCAGGGCGGCCTTGACCGCGGTGGACAGGCGCTTTCCGTCGGCGCGGCCAGCGGCCTTAGCGGTAGCCACCTTCATGACGTTGCCCATCTGCTTGATGGTCACCGGCTCGCCAGAATCCTTCTCAACCTCGGCGATAGATTCGGCGACGAGGGTGTTCAGGGAGTCGTCGTCAAGCTGCTCTGGCTGGTAGGCCTCGAAGAAGGGGACGTCAGCAAGCTCTTCCTCCGCCAACTCCGGGCGGCCGTTCTCCGCGTAGACCTCTGCGGACTCGCGGCGCTTCTTAATCTCGCGGGCGATGACCTTGAGAATGTCCTCATCGGTGATCTCATGGCGAGAACCAGAAGTTTCCTCTGCCTGGATGGCAGAAAGCAGAGAACGGATGGCGCTCGTGCGGGCCTTGTCCTTGGCCTTCATCGAGGTTTTAAGGTCAGCGCGGATAGTTTCTTTCAACTCACTCATGCCCTTCAATCTACGCCTGCTGGCCAGGTAGTGTGGTGAGGGTGAAGATTTACCCTGTCCTTGGCGGACTCGCCGCCGCCGGTCTGGGCACTGCAGCATGGGCGCACTCAGAGCTCACCAAGTTCGAGCTCAAGGAGTACACCCTGCCGCTGCTGGAGCCCGGCACGCTGCGCGAGGAGTCCGAGTTCCGCATCCTGCACGTGTCAGACCTCCACATGATTCCGGGCCAGCGCGCCAAAATTGAGTGGGTCTCGGGCCTCGACGCCCTCGACCCGCACTTGGTAATCAACACCGGTGACAATCTTTCCGACGAGCGCGGCGTCCCCGAGGTCCTCCGCGCCCTTGGCCCACTGCTCAGCCGCCCGGGCATGTTCTGCTTTGGCACCAATGATTACTGGGCGCCGCGCATCCCGAATCCCTTCAACTACCTGATTGGGAAGAAGAACGAACCTTCCTACGTGAACCTGCCCTGGAAGGGCATGCGCGCGGCCTTCCTTGAGCACGGCTGGCACGACGCCAACCAGGCGCGCGTGGAATTCAAGGTCGGCGACGTCCGCCTAGCTGCCGCCGGCGTGGATGACCCACACCATGATCTGGATGACTACTCCGAAATCGCCGGCGCCCCCAACGAGGACTCCGACCTCTCCTTGGCGCTGCTGCACTCCCCGGAGCCCCGCGTCCTGGAGAAATTCGCCGCCGACGGCTACCAGCTGTCCCTGTCTGGACACACGCACGGCGGCCAGCTCTGCCTGCCTTTCAAGGTGGCGGGCTCGCGCTCCATCGTGACCAACTGCGGTATCGATCGCGCCCGCGCCCAGGGCCTGCACCGGTTCGAAGAGATGTACATGCATGTCTCCAACGGGTTGGGCACCTCGAAGTTCGTTCCCTTCCGCGTCTTCTGCCGTCCGTCTGCCACGCTGCTACGCATCACCGAAAAGGCCGCCTAGGTATACCCCCTCCACGCTGCCGTTTTGTCCTTTCAGACCAGGGTGAGTTACAGTATTCCGGTACCGCTTAGAGCGAGACACCGGGATATGGCGCAGCTTGGTAGCGCGCTTCGTTCGGGACGAAGAGGTCGCAGGTTCAAATCCTGTTATCCCGACCACAACCCGCAGGAAACTGCGGGTTCTTTTGCGTTTTCACTGGGCCACGCCAACGGGGCAAAGCGGCTTGCCTGCCTAGAAGCTCGAAGAACCACCCGACCCGGAAAAGCCCGAGCTAAACCCGCTATTGACGCCGCCGCTGCTGGAGGAGCTATCGCGGGCGGTGGTGGCATCGCTATCCCAGGTGCTCACAACGTAGAAGGGCACATAACCGTGGTAGCCGGAGCCAGCGAAGAAGTTGGAGTCATAGATACGCGTGCGCTCTGGGCGCTCCTCGGCCTCGTTGCGCTTCTGCAGCTGCGCCTGCAGGTGCTCAGAGAGTAGCGCGGTGCGGTCCAAGAGCTCCACGTAGCGTTCCATGAACTGCGGGTGGTTTGGCTCCTGGGACAGGGCCACGGCGGTGTCTTCCAGCTCCTTTGCGTGGCGCTCAAACGCTGAGTCGATGTCCGCTGCCAAGTAGCCCGCCTGGGCCAGGTCCTTACCCAGCTCATAGAGCTCAAAGCGGCGCACGTCAGCATCCGCGCTCTCGACGCGGTGCAGCTTGTCAATGTTGGCCTCGGCGGTTTCCACGCGCTCGCACAGCTCGCGCGCGTGGGCGATGGGCTCGGCATGTGAGCGGAACTGCTCATCCGGCGCATCGGCCGGAATCGACATAAGGGAGCCCACCTGGGAATCGATGGCCAGGAAATCATCGCGCAGGCTCTCCCAGTCCTCACGCAAGCGCTCATCCACCAGACCCGATTGCAACGAGTGCGCCCGGATATCGATCTCCCGCAGGCGCTGCGCCACATCGGTATAGGTCTGCGACACGTAGTCCCAATCCTCGCGTGCCTGCTGGGCCTTCTTCTGCCGGCTGCGGCGAGCACCGCCGACGATACCCGCGCCTGCCCCGCCGACACTCAGGCCCGCAGCCCCGAGGCCAATGGCCGCCCCAATGCGGTCACCCTTCGCACTCTCGTACTGGGTGTCCGCAGCACGGTCCACATCGATCGCTGCCGCGGCACCCGCAAAGAGACCAGCAGGAATGTTGTCATCCCGCACGCCCGGTTTAATGGCTTCGACGGACTGCTCTAAGTGGCCGTCACCTTTGCGCAGCTTCATCTGCTCAGCCACGTCCTCACCCGCAAAGACGAAGGTCTGGCGCGGGTCGAGGCCCACGCCGACGAAGACCTGGCCATCAGCAAACTTATCCTTGCCGATGAGCTCAGGGTGATTATCGCGCAGGTACTCCTCCACGGAGTCATTCACATTCTCTTGGTTCTTGGCAAAGACCATGTAGTGCAGCCCCTGGACCACGTCGGGGGCGGCGATCCGGGAGACGTCGTTAAGCATGCGCTCTTCTTCCTGCGGAGTGAGCACATCGTCCGGGTCCATGATGTCAGCCTGCACTTCTCGCTGCGCGGGCTGCATGACGTAGTCGGAGCGCTCGGGCTCATCGAAGACCGCCAAGCCCGCACCCGCACCGATTCCCCCAAGCAACAGACCGCCCACCATGGCCGCACCGACGATGGCGTCGACCGATGTTATTTTGGGGCCGCGGCTGGCAGCAAAAGGTTTGATATCGCGGGAGTCGGTCACGGTGATTCTCCAATTCCTGAGCGGTCAGTGCGGCCGATTTTACCCCCGCAATTGGAAACGACGCGGCGCCCCTACAGCAGCCGCGTCGCCCCTATTCCCTATCACTCACAACGGATTGGAGAAACCGTTTGCCTACCCCCTAAGTAGGCTTTGTGAGCGCCTCTTACTCTAGCACTCTTTTCATTCACAGCGGTAGCAAAATCTGGAAAAGCGAGTAACGTATCTTGACACTTATGCGATAGCCCGGCCGCAGGGCCGTGAGCTAGGCTTTTTCTTTGTCTGCTCGCCCAGCAGGTGCCCCCACGAGCACGAAGGCCGCCACCGCGATTACCCCCAAAATGGCCAGGGCCATCCACAGCTGTGGGGACTGCCCACCATTGCCCGCCACGGTGATGGCGGAGGTGGCCCACTGCATGGGGAAAAGGTGCACGAACGCGCTCATCGCGGCGTTGAGATCGGTGCCGGTGGACGCCGCCTTCCAGGCCCATCCCACGACGCCGACCTGTGCCACGGCGAGTACGCTACCCAGGAACCAGCCGCCTGCACCAAGCCAGCGCACGAGCGCATAGACCATGCTTGCCGACGCCACCCCGGCCCCCGCCGCCGCGAGCCCCGCCCAGGCCACTGCGGCCGCGGTCACGCCGGTAGCCAGGAGCGCAACGAGCAGGCCCACCACGACGCCAATGAGCACCGCGCCGCCAAGCAGCACGAGGATGCGGCGCTCCATGCGCGTGAGCAGAGCACCGATAACGCCCCCGCCCAGAACCGCGATAGCAGCGAGGAGCATAGCAACGATGGGGCTGAGCAGCTGAGCGGGTTCACTTTCGCCCTCGGCGGGCCCGGCGACAGTCGGCATCGCACGCTGCGCGCCCTGCACCTTGGTCTGGTTCTGCTTGGCCATGCCGTCGACCTTCTCTGCTCCTTCCACAAGCTTGTCCACGCCCTTCAAGGCCTCATCGACCTTGGCGTTGAGCTCACCAATACCTGCGTTGAGCTGCTTTGCGCCCTCCGTGGCTTGGTAGACACCATCGTGATAGGCATAGCCGTTCACGGCCAGCTGGTTGGAGAGTTCACGCGATCCATCCTTGAGCTGCGTCAATTGGTCCTGAACGGATTGGTCGAACTGAAAATTCTCCACCTGGCCGCGCAGATCACCGAGCTGCGAGCGGATATTCTTCGCCTCCGCTGAGTTGTTGCCTTCAAGGTCCTTGAGGGTCCCGTCGATTGCCTGCAGGATCTGTCCGCGAATCACCCCGAGACCGATGACTTGGTCGACGGCTCCACCGACGCCATCAGCCAGCTCGGTAGCACCGTTGCCCAGCTGGGCGGTGCCGGACTGTAGCTGCACGAGCCCGTCATAAAGCTCTTGCGAGCCGCCTGCCAGCTTGTCTACTCCGCCGCCGAGCTCACCGGCGCCATCCTGCAGCTCGCCGGTGCCGTCGGCAAGCTGCTGCGTGCCATTAGCCAGGAAGCCGGCCTGGGCGTTGGCTTCGGAGAGGGCACGGGCGACGTCGTAAAGCTCAGCCGGATCAATGGTGCCATCGCTGGGCGCGCCCGCCTGTTCCTGGGACCAGGTCTCGGCTGGTTGCCATTCGGATACGGCAGCAACGGCCGCGCCGATGATGAGCGGCAGGATGAGCACGAGGGTGAGGATGAGAGCGCGGGCGCCAATTTTCCGGTTGGCATCTGCAGGGCTGGCTAGGCGTGAGGTCATGTAAAAGAAACTATCGTTCACGCTGCACAAAAGCGGTCAGGCGCGCGGAAAAGCCCCGCCAGGAATGAACCTGGCGGGGCTGATTAGCTCACCGATGCGACGGGATTAACACTCCTGTGTTAATCCCTACTTCTTTTCAGCAAAGAGCTCGCGCACGCGCTTGCCCAGCTGCGGGGAGACAGCGTCCCAGTAAGCGTAGACACGCTCCTCGGTCTCCGGGGACACACCGGCCATAGCGTTGGTGATGTTGTCCGCCAGGCGTTCCTTAGCGCCGTCGTCATAGACGTTCTCGTACAGGTCGGTGGCCTGTACGGTGTCGTTGTCCTCGGCGTGGCGGACGTAGGGCGCGCGAACCAGGTCGATGCCTGCCGGATCCGGGTTGACGTAGAGATCCGGAGCGGTGGTGGTCTCCTGCTCCTTGAAGCGCAGGTTCTCATCGCCGTCCATGTAGCCGCCGCCCTTGGCGTGGCGGTTCGGCGAGTAGACCGGATCCTCCGGGGCGTTGAACAGGTACTGCATCGGGCCCTCGTGCTCATAGGTGTTGACCTGGTTGAGCGGCTGGTTCACCGGCAGCTGCTTGTAGTTCGGCCCGATGCGGTAGCGCTGCTGGTCAGCGTACGCAAAGACGCGTGCCTGCAGCATCTTGTCCGGGGACAGGCCAATGCCCGGGACGATGTTGGACGGATCCAGGGCAACCTGCTCAATCTGCGCGAAGAAGTTGCGCGGGTTGCGGTTGAGTACGAAGTATCCGACATCCACCAGCGGGTAATCCTTCTTGGACCAGGTCTTGGTCAGGTCGAAGGGGTTGAAGCGGTACTCTTCAGCCTCCGCCACCGGCATGATCTGAACCTTGACGTCCCAGACCGGGAAATTGCCTTCCTCGATGGCGTTGTAGAGGTCCTCGCGGTGGTAGTCAGCATTCTTGCCGGCCATCTCCGTAGCTTCAGCGTCGGTGAAGTTCTCCACGCCCTGGCGGGTCTTGAAGTGGTACTTCACCCAGAAGGCATCGCCGGACTCGTTGACCCACTGGAAGGTGTGGGAGCCGTAGCCGTTCTGGTGGCGGGTGGTCTTCGGGGTACCGCGGTCACCCATGAGGTAGGTCACCTGGTGGGTGGTCTCCGGGTTGCGGGTCCAGAAATCCCACTGCATGTCAGCATCGCGCAGGCCGTTGGCGCCCAGACGCTTCTGGGAGTGGATGAAGTCTGGGAACTTAATGCCATCACGCAGGAAGAAGACCGGGGTGTTATTACCCACGATGTCGTAGTTGCCATCCTCGGTGTAGAAGCGCAGCGCGAAGCCGTGGACGTCACGCCAGGTATCCGGGGAGCCCTGCTCACCGGCAACGGTGGAGAAGCGACCCATCATCGGGGTCACGGTGCCCTTCTGGAAGAGCTTTGCCTTGGTGTAGGCGGAGACGTCCTCGGTAACGTGCAGCTCACCAAAGGCGCCGTGGCCCTTAGCGTGCGGGGTACGCTCCGGCACACGCTCACGGTTGAAGTGCGCCAGCTTCTCAATCAGGTGGATGTCATTGAGCACTACCGGGCCGTTCTGGCCAGCGGTGATGCTGGTGTTTTCAGTAGCAACCGGCTGACCGGAAGGGCGGGTAGTGTTCGGGCCGCCCGGGGCGCGCTGCCCCTTATCTAGAACCTTGTCTGCCGCGGACTCATTCGAAGCGTTAGTCATGGGGTTAATGCCTCCTAAATCGGTTGATAATTTGCTTTACATTATCAATCACGGACCTTTCATAGTCTAGCCATAAAAAATGACCTACGCAACAGTTTCTGGGGTTGCCAGAGCTCACGGACTTGAGCCCCTAGTGCCCAAGCCCCTCATCCCCCGACTGGTAAGTTATGGGAGGTGAAACGACACTCCGAGCGCGACGATGCGCGCGTCACCGACCTCGCCCTCAAGGCAGGCCGTGGCGATCGCGCAGCCCTCACGGAGTTCATCAAGTCCACCCAAGATGACGTCTGGCGCCTGCTTGCACACCTTGGGGGCCCAGACATCGCGGACGATCTCACCCAAGAGACCTACCTGCGCGTCATCGGCGCACTCCCCCGCTTCGCCGCCCGCTCCTCAGCGCGCACATGGCTGCTTTCGCTTGCCCGCCGCGTATGGGTAGACAACATCCGCCACGACATGGCCCGCCCACGCAAGTCCAGCACCGAATACGAGGACGCCGCCGCCCTTGCCGCGACCCCCGAAAACTCCGGCACGTGGAGCGAGTGGATCGACGCCCGCGCACTTATCGACGCCCTCCCGGACGACCGCCGCGAAGCCCTCATCCTGACCCAGGTGTTGGGCTACACCTACGAGGAGGCCGCGAAGATCGCCGGGGTTCGCGTGGGCACTATTCGCTCCCGCGTTGCCCGCGCCCGCAAGGACCTCATCGACCAACGCGGCTAATCGTTATCGAGCCGTTACAAATGGGCATGGTCGGCCACAGAACCTGCACCTACATGCGCCAAACGGCAAATTCTCACACCCTCGCCACTGCCGCTCCTTAAAGAAACCGCGGTCTCAGCTGGAAAATACCTATCGAACACACCTAATCTTTTTCGAGGCACACGTGATAAATCGATAGTCGAACCGGGCCCGCGAGGCTTTCCCAATTGCCCGCACCACACCTTGGGTTGTGATGGCATTCCCCCGGCGCGTGTGAGATTGAGAGACCTCTTTACTTTATGTGGAAACGCGCAGTGGCCATTTCCATGGCCTTCATTGGTGTCGTCGTCGGCGCCGGTTTTGCCTCCGGCCAGGAAGCACTCCAGTACTTCGTGGCTTTCGGAAACATGGGCCTGTGGGGCGTGCTTCTCGCCTCCGCCCTCATGATTATTACTGGTGTGGCCATTTTGCAGCTTGGCTCCTACTTCCAGGCCGACGAGCACACGGCAGTCTATGACAACATCAGCGGGCCCATCGTCTCCCGAATCTTGGACTGGGGAACGTTGGCCACTCTGTTCTCCATCGGCTTCGTCATGTTCGCCGGTGGTGGCTCCACTATTAGCCAGCAGTTCGAGGGCGTGCCCATCTGGGTCGGCGGCGCCATCATGCTCGTGCTCGTCCTGCTGGTGGGCCTCCTCGATGTGGATAAGGTCAGTAACGTCATCGGCGCGATTACGCCGTTCATCATTATCTTCGTGGTTCTGGCCACCGGCTACACCATCATCGTGACCGACGTGGATTGGTCCAGCGCCAATGACTTTGCTGTCAGCAACGTCGAAAGCCCCCTCAGCAACTGGTGGCTGGCCGCGTTGAACTACACCGGCCTCAACGTCATGTGCGCGGTCTCAATGTCTATCGTCATCGGCGGCAACATCCTAGATAACCGCGCTGTAGGCATCGGCGGCCTCATCGGTGGCTTCTTCTACCTGCTTCTGCTCGCTCTCCTCGTGGTTTCCCTCTACATGGTGGCGCCGGAAGTCTATAAGCAGGACCTGCCGGTGCTGACGCTGATCAACCACGTGAACCCGGTCCTGGGTTACTTCATGACCTTCATCATCTACGGCATGGTCTTCAACACCGCCATCGGCATGTTCTACGCCATGGGCAAGCGCCTGACCCGTAAGAAGCCGAAGCTCTTCTACCCCGTCTACGCGGGTGCTTGCGTTGTGGGCTTCATCCTCTCCTTCATTGGCTTCAAGCAGCTGGTTTCCAGCGTCTACCCGATTCTGGGCTGGATTGGCCTGCTCATGATCGCCGTCATGGTCATCAGCTGGATCACTCAGCGCGACAAGATCACCTCCGAGTCTGACCGCCGCGTGCGCGCCCGTACCTTGGTCAAGCGCCGCCTGGACCCGCGCGAGCACTTCACCAAGAAGAACGAGCGCGAGCTGCGCAAGCTGGCAGCGGCCTCCAACATGGAAACTGAAGAATTCGTCTCTGCCGTGGCCGAGGAAATCCATGAGGAGCTCGAGGCTGACGATGAGATTGAATACGACCGCGAAGACCCAGACCCCTCCGTGACCTTTGTGGAACACACCAAGCCCGAGGTCCCGAAGGACTAGCGTTTCCTGCTTAGAAAAGAGAAGAAAAGTCCGCCACCAGAGTGATATCTGGGGCGGACTTTTCTTGTTATTGCGGCGCTTAAACCAGGAGCTCCGCAATCTGAATGGTGTTGAGCGCAGCACCCTTGCGCAAGTTATCGCCGGAGACCACGAAGACGAGCCCCTTGTTGTCCTCGACCGTCTGGTCTTGGCGGATGCGACCCACCAAGGAGAGGTCGATGCCAGCTGCCGCCAGCGGAGTCGGCACATCGACAACCTTGACGCCCGGCGCGGCCGAGAGCACCTCGCGGGCCTGCTCCGGGGTAATCGGCTTCTCGAACTCCGCGTGCACCACCATGGTGTGGCCGGTGAATACCGGGATGCGCACGCACGTGCCGGATACCTTCAGCTCCGGGATACCCAGGATCTTGCGGGACTCGTTGCGCAGCTTCTGCTCCTCGTCCGTCTCCTCGGTTCCGTCATCGACGAGGTTGCCGGCCATCGGCAGCGCGTTATACGCAATCGGGGCGACGTAGGGGCCCAGGTCCTCCTCGGAGACCTCGAGTGCCGAGCCGTCGTGCACGAGCTCAACGTTGCGGTCACCGATGGAGGCGACCTGCTTGACCAGGGTCTCCACGCCCGCCAGGCCGGAACCTGAAACAGCCTGGTAGGAGGCGACGCGCATGGTGGTGAGACCGGCGACGTCGTGCAGCGCCTTGGTGACCGGCATGATCGCCATGGTCGTGCAGTTCGGGTTAGCGATGATGCCCTTCGGGGTGTTGCTCTTCTCCTCCGGATTCACCTCCGAGACGATGAGCGGCACGTCCGGGTCCTTGCGCCAGGCAGAGGAGTTATCCACCACGATGGCACCGGCTTCAGCGAAGAGCGGGGCGTATTCCTTCGAAGTGCCACCGCCGGCGGAAAACACGGCGACGTCGATTCCAGCGAGGCTTTCGACGGTCTGCTCTGCCAGGTCTTCCACGACAACCTTGTCCTCGCGGAAGATGAGCTCCTGGCCCGCCGAGCGGGCGGAGGCAAAGAATCGAACCGTATCGGCCGGGAAGTTGCGCTCCTCCAAGAGGGTGCGCATCACGCGGCCGACCTGGCCGGTGGCGCCTACAACTGCAACAGTGGTCATGACCTTAACTCCTTAAACTTTAGCGTCCGGTACCAGCATAAACGGTGGCCTCTTCCTCGCCACCCAGCTGGAACTTCTCGTGCAAAGCAATGGCTGCCTTTTCGAGATCAGCCTCGCGGGTCAGCACGGAAATGCGGATCTCGGAGGTGGAGATGAGCTCCATGTTGACCCCAGCATCACGCAATGCTTCCGTGAAGTCAGCGGTGACACCCGGGTGGGACTTCATGCCGGCACCGACGAGGGAGACCTTGCCCACCTGGTCGTCGTAAAGCACGTTGGCCCAGTGCCCCTCCTCCTTGAGCTTGGCCAGGATCTCCATTGCCTTCGGGCCATCCGAGCGCGGGCAAGTGAAGGTGATGTCGGTGGTACCGGATTCCAGGGAAGAAACGTTTTGCAGGACCATGTCAATGTTGATCTCAGCATCCGCGATGGCGCGGAAGACCTTGGCTGCCTCGCCGGGGCGGTCCGGGATGCCCAGAACGGTGACCTTGGCCTCGGAACGGTCGGTAGCGATACCGGTTAGTACTGCTTCTTCCACGGGGATATCCTCCATTGATCCGGCAATCAGCGTGCCGGGGTCGGTTGAATAAGACGAGCGAACTCGAAGGGGAACGTTGAACGCGCGAGCGTATTCGACGCTGCGCAGGACCAGAATCTTGGAGCCGACGGCAGCCAACTCCAGCATCTCCTCGAAGGAGAGTTGCTCGAGCTTCTGGGCGTTATGGACAATGCGGGGGTCGGCGGTGTAGACGCCGTCGACATCGGAATAAATCTCACACACGTCGGCCTTGAGCGCTGCCGCCAGCGCCACCGCGGTGGTATCTGAACCGCCGCGGCCGAGGGTGGTGACGTCACGCGATTCCTTGTTGACACCCTGGAAACCCGCGACGATGCAGATCTTGCCTTCTTCCAGTGCTTCGGTAAGGCGGCCCGGGGTGACGTCAACAATGCGGGCGTTTCCGTGGCGCTCGGTGGTGAGCACGCCGGCCTGGGAGCCGGTGAAGGATTGCGCCTGCGCGCCCAAGGACTCCACCGCCATGGCAACGAGCGCATTGGAGATGCGCTCGCCAGCGGTCAGCAGCATGTCCATCTCGCGCTGCGGCGGGACGGGGTTGACCTGGGCGGCGAGGTCTAGGAGCTCATCGGTGGTATCCCCCATGGCGGAGCACACGACAACCACGTCGTTGCCCTGTTTCTTCGTCGCCACAATACGCTCCGCCACCGCGCGAATGCGCTCTGCGCTTTCGAGGGAGGATCCCCCGTATTTCTGTACGACTAGGGCCACTGATGGTCCCACCTTTCCTGTTTGTGAGGGCCAATATCTGTTCACTACCCAATACCTATAGACCGGCAGTCAACTCCTTTAGCCTACCGCCCTTTCGCTACCATCGAAACACGTACTGGGTATTAATTCCAGGTAGGGTAGAAACGATGCTTTCAAACCTGGTTGCCGTTGCTTTCGCACTGGCCTCGGCACTAGTCGTGGCCTGGGGCACTGTCATACGCCACCGAATCGTGTTGGACGCCAGCTCCAGGAACGTCATGCGCACAGCAATTCGCACGCCTCTGTGGTGGATTGGCACCGGCGGCGCCGTCGTTGCCTATGCCTTGCAGCTCATCGCACTCCACTTCGGCACATTGCTCATTGTGCAGCCCATCCTCGTCCTGTCCTTGATGTTCACGCTGCCGCTCGCCGCGTGGTATTCCCGCCGGCCGATGCCGGCGCGGGAGGTCTTCTGGTGCCTGGCACTGACCATCGCGGTGGGCATCATGGTGGTCTACGGGCGCCCCACCGCAGGCTTGACGACGCCCACCTGGTCCCAGTGGTGGCCCGCCTTCGCCCTCGGCGCACTGACACTCACCGCACTCTTTGTGGCGGCCTATAACCGGCCGGAGGAAGCCGCACTCGCGCTCGGCAGCGCGTGCGGCATCCTCTACGGCTACGTGGCACTCGTGGCCAAGGCGGTGGTGGACGTCCTCTCACACCAGGGCATTGCGCCCTTGCTGGCTAGCTGGGAGCTCTATGCGCTCATCGGACTGGCCGCTGCCGGCACGGTCATCCAACAGTATTCCTTCCACGCCGGCGCTTTGGCGCACTCCCTTCCCGCCATGACCATCATGGAGCCCATCGTGGCTTTCGGCTTGGGCTACTGGGTCCTGGGTGAAAAATTTCAGGTCGAGAGCGTTGCGGGGTGGTGCGTGATGGGCGCATCACTCATCATCATGATCGCGGCGACGATTGTCTTGTCGCGCGTTCCGGTCAACCCGGGAAGCACTCGGCGCGCGGAGCAAAGCCCGCGCTAAATCGCCCACTCAAAGACCACCAGCATGTAAGCGGAGAACCACGCTGACCACAGAACCCACGCTCCGCAGGCAGCCCACAGCACGCGCGGGCGCCACGCCGCGGCGGCGCACACAACCCACGGCAGCACCAGAATGATCGCGGGCAGGAGGAGACGCGGACGCGAGTGCATGATGCCGTCGGAAAGCAGCACATTCACGCACAGCGCGGCACTAAACCACCAGGCCACCGGGGCAACCCTCCCCCATGCTGCCACCAGCAGCACAGGAACCCCCAGGATCACCAGGGTGGTGAGCAGGTAGCCCACGTCGTTGTTCTCAGTCAGGGTTTCCCACACGAACTGCACGGTTGCCGCACCGCCATCAAAGGTGGAATTCCAGTGCTCAGTTTGAATCCCGAAATAGCCGCCAGCCTCCGCCAGATAGCGCTGCGTCCACAGTAGATATGCCGGCAACGGGAGCGCCGCCACAACCAGGCTGAGCCACGCTTGCCAAGAGCGCCGCCCATATATGAGAACCCACAGGGCAAAGACAGCGAGAAAATCCACGGAGGTCAACCGGACGAAGGATAAGGCGAAGCCGAATGCCGCTGCACGCCACCAGGCGCGATCATCCAGCGCTACAAGCCCCCACACCACCAGCGCCCCGAAGAGGGCCTCGGTGTAGGGCATGGAGAACACGATCGACATCGGGGCGCTGCTCACCACGATGGCGGCCGCGCATTGGCCCCGGCGCCCCGCCCCCAAGCGCTGCGCCAAGACCATGACCCCTGCGGCCATCACCGCGGTAAGGAGAGTGTTGATGATGAGTGCAGCTAGCTCCAGGCTAAGCCCGGTCCACCCCAGCACCCGCAACAGCATGGGAAAACCCGGAAAGAAGGCCATGGTGATCTCATGGACCGGGCCATCCGTGCGGATGTCTGCGTCAAAATAGCCCGAGCGTGCAATTTCCAGGTAGTACTTGGCATCCCAGGCGGTGAGCCGACCCCACAATTCCTGTTCATTAACCGCGGCAATGACGCTGAGAACAGCGATACGCACCGCGGTGCCAACAACCGCGACCAGCACGGCAACTGGCAGGAGCGCCAGCCTCCCCAGCGCACCTGCGGAGGAGGTAGAGGCTGATGAGGCACCTTCTACTGCGGTATCCGCCCCAGGTTCCGGCGTCGTCTTCGTGGAATTCTCTTCATGCACGCCAAGCATCTTATCCGCACCCCACCACGTCCCAATATGTGAAATCAGTTGCCGCACAATGAGAAGCGTTGTATTGTGGCTCACATGACTTTGCGGCACACTCTTCTCCTTAGTAGCCGCGGCGGGATTTAGGTTTGTAGCTTTACGGCCAGCGCCCCGTCGCGGAGCGTGGTGATGCCAACACACACCGCAGCTGGCCGTTCCCCAAGCCTCATACAAGGAAGAGAACAAACACCATGTCCCCGAACGATTCTTTCATTTCCGCACCCCGCGAAATCACCACTCCGGCTGGCCCACGCAACGACAACCAACCTGCCTGGAACAAGCAGCGCAGTTCCTCAATGCCGGTTCACCGCTACCAGAGCTTCGCCGAAGAGGTCGAGCCAGTTAGCCTGCCTGACCGCACGTGGCCGGATAAAAAGATCACCGTGGCCCCGCAGTGGTGCGCGGTGGACCTGCGCGACGGCAATCAGGCCCTCATCGATCCGATGAGCCCCGAGCGCAAGCACCGCATGTTCGACCTGCTGGTCAAGATGGGCTACAAGGAAATTGAGGTGGGCTTCCCTTCCGCCTCTCAGACGGACTTCGACTTCGTTCGCGAAATTATCGAGGGCAACAAGATTCCGGAAGACGTCACCATTCAGGTCCTGGTGCAGGCCCGCGAGCACCTGATTCGCCGCACTTTTGAGGCTTGCCAGGGTGCGAAGAACGTCATCGTGCACTTCTACAACTCCACCTCGAAGCTGCAACGCCGCGTGGTCTTCCGCAAGGACCGCCCAGCCATTAAGAAGCTGGCGACGGACGCCGCGGAGCTCATCAAGAGCATTGCCAAGGATTACCCGGACACCAACTGGCGCTGGGAGTACTCGCCAGAGTCCTTCACAGGAACCGAGCTGGACTTTGCTGTTGAGGTCTGCGATGCCGTCGTAGACATCATGGAGGCAACTCCGGAAAACCCCATGATCATCAACCTGCCCTCCACCGTCGAGATGATCAGTCCGAACGTCTACGCCGACCAGATCGAGTGGATGCACCGCAACTTTGCTCGGCGTGATTCCATCATCATGTCCCTGCACCCGCACAATGACCGCGGCGAGGGAATCGCCGCCGCTGAGCTGGGCTACATGGCCGGCGCGGACCGCATTGAGGGCTGCCTGTTCGGCAACGGTGAGCGCACCGGCAACGTGGATATCGTCACCCTGGGCCTGAACATGCTCACCCAAGGAGTGGATCCGCAGATCGACTTCTCCGATCTGCCCAAGATCCGTGAGACGGTGGAGTACTGCAACCAGCTGCGCGTTCCGGAGCGACACCCCTACGGCGGTGAGCTGGTGTTTACAGCCTTTTCCGGCTCGCACCAAGATGCCATCAACAAGGGCCTGGATGCCCTGGCGCAGGAGGTGCGCCCGGGCGCGAACAACACCGAGGTCTCCTGGGAAGAGCTGCAGGAAACCACGTGGGAGGTTCCCTACCTGCCCATCGATCCGAAGGATGTCGGCCGCGATTACCAAGCTGTCATTCGCGTCAACTCGCAGTCCGGCAAGGGCGGCGTAGCTTACATCATGAAGACCGATCACGGCATCAACATGCCGCGCGCCATGCAGGCAGAGTTCTCCTCTGTTGTACAGGCAGTGACCGACGCCGAGGGCGGCGAGGTCAACTCCAAGAACATGTGGGATATCTTCGCCAACGAATTTTTGGAGCGCACCGCCCCGCTGGAGCTGGTGACTTTCCAGGTAGACAACTCCACCACGGAAGAAGAGGACGCCAAGGTCACCGCGACCATCGTCTTCAACGGCGAGAAGCGCGTTATCTCCGGTATCGGCAACGGCCCCATCGCCGCGTACGCCAATGCCCTGGAGGATGTCGGAATCGACTTCGAGGTCATCGACTACTCCCAGCAGTCCCGCACCGCCGGTGACGATGCGGAGGCGGCCTGCTACATCGCTGCCGAAGTCAACGGCGCCCAGGTGTGGGGTGCCGGCATCGCCGGCTCCACGACCCGCGCCTCCATCAACGCGATTACGTCTGCGGTCAACCGCGCTGACTAGCGCCGACTAACTGCGCCGCCAGACGCGAGGGAGAGGCTCAAACCAAGCACTCGGCCCCTCCCTCGCACTCCCGTGTACAGAATTCCGGCACAATCTTTGCGCCAATGTTGCGTCATGTAACATCGCGCTGTATATGCGCTGTTGTAGGCCGCCCTCGGCGGGTTATATACTGGATACAGACAACACAGAAACAATTTTTTTAAACACCTAGTGCGGACTAAAGGATTAAAGCCCGCACGACGACATTCCCTGCTGCGCACGGTTTCACACCGCGCGCATTTGTCGCGGTGCGACCAACGAAGGCGAATTATATGACGGTCACTAACTACGTGGTCCCCCACAGTGGTTTTGGTGAGCCTCGGCGCCTTACGGTTGACGCCGTCACCCCAGAGATGTTCCTGCAACTACTCTCCTTGGCAGAGGCCAACCATCTCCCCGTGACCTTGTGTGGGCACTCCCGCTCCGGTTTCCGCGTCCGCCATAACGAAGACATCGTCGGTGTCATTCCCGCCTCCCAATCCACCGATTACGCGGAATTGGACTCGATCATCGGCGCGGGATTAACGCCGCAGGCCACCGCAGAAATTGTTCTCCGCGAAGATGCAGCGGAGGAAACCATCCCGGCGTTTGAAGTTCTCCTCCCCGAACCAGGCCTGTGCGTCCCCCACAACATTCCTCCGGCTGGCCGTTGGGGCATGCTCAACGGTGACCGCGCTCTGCGCATCACTGACTTTTCGGCAACCCCGCGCTCCCTGCCGAAGCACCCCTCCCAGCTCCTCGTACGTTTGTCGAATACCCGGTATTTCTTCCGCCGCACTATCGAGATTCACCTGGATGACGAACTCGTCGCCACCATTCCACGTGATCAAGCGTCGCAGTTGAGCGATACCATCACGGGATTCAAGCACGAGGGCCTCATCGCAATCGCCCGCGCCTACTTCACCCCAGACACCGAAGTCCCCACGCTGACTGTCTACACCGAAGATGGAACCCCGGACACTAATTTTGCGATGCGTACCGCGGGTGTCATCGCCGCTGCAGCGGGAGCGGCTGCCGCGACGGCCGCAAGTACTGACAGGGCGCACGCCGCGATCGCACCTTTCGGCAGCTCTCAAACAGCAGGTGCGGCACAGACCGCCGGCTCCACTGCCGCGAAAGGCGCACAGGCCCTGTCCTTGAATTCCGTCGGGGCTGCTGCGACGGCCGGAACGCAGGTCGCGGTAGCTAGCACCGGACTCAAACTGGCCGGCGCTGCAGGCATCGCAGTGCTCATCGGTGGAACAGCAAACTTCGTCTCCTCGGTGCACGCGCTCCATCCCGATCACGATCACATCACCGACTCGGTTTTGGAGGGGTACACCACGTCGCTGCTGGCCCCCAGCCCGGCTAATGATGAAGAAATTGACAGCGAACCTTCCGCTTGGGCAGATGAGCAAACCGAAGGCACCGTCGCAGACACCCACCACCCCCAGGACCAGAACGTCGCGGCTGAGCCAACGGAACTGTCTGAGCCCATAGAACCAGTGGAGCCGACTGCACTGGCTGAACCGTCTGAACTGACAGAACAGCCCGCGCCAACTGAACTAGCAGAGCCCACTCAACATGCAGAGCTGGCTGCGCCTGCGGAAGTAGCTCCTTCCGCTCGCAACAGACACGAAGTGCTCGCAACTCCGGAAGCAGAGAAGGAACCCGAAGAGCCGGGGGAGATCACTCCTTCCACGCACACGAGCGAACCTAGCTCCACGCCGACGCAGAAGGCTACGCCAACTTCGGCGGCTCCGGACACCACTCCGACGACTACCCCACGTACGTCTGAACCAGCTCCGTCGACTACGGCTGCGCCGGTAACTTCCGAGCCGAGCGATTCCCTCACGTCAGAGCCGACCACTGAGTCCAGCGAAACGCCCACGTCGGAGCCAACCACCGAGCCCACGCCTGAGCCAAGCGAGACCCCTACGCCTGAGCCAGAGCGCACTCCTGAACCGAGCCGCACACCGGACCCGACCCCAGAGCCAAAGCCTGAACCAACGCCTGACCGCGACGGCTGGGTCATCATCATCGAATTCGGTTAGTCGCCTCAGCGCGCAGCGCCACCCCTACTTCCATTTAGGTGGTTAGAGCCGCTTCACGTGTGCCCTTTCCAGCTTCCTCGCAGTTGGGTACTAAACTGTGAACAATGACTACGACACCCGGCCCCACCAAGCCTGCAGCGCAGCCTGGCGCAGCAGGGACGCCGGCCGCGGCGTCACCGAACACCAACGCCCCGAAGCCGGGACCACGTCCGCACCAAGCTGCCCACAAGCAGAGCGGGAATGAGCGTCAGGCAGCCCAGCCGAACAAGGACGACAACAAGGACAAAGCCACCGCCCGAGAGGAAGCCCTCGCAGCTTTCCCCTTCGTAGCGCTGACCATCCAAACCACCGGCATCCACCCCTCCACCGGCAGGCTGCTCACCGTTGATGCGCTCACCCTCAACGCCAACGGCGATATCGGCCAAGAGTTTCACGCCGTCATCAATCCGGGCGAGGACCCAGGCCCCAGGCACCTGCACGGTCTGAGCACTGAGGAAGTCCAAGCCGGGCAGTCCTTTTCCATGCTCCTCAAGCCACTGGACCGGCTCCTCGATGGCCGCACGCTCATCGTCCATGACGCCCCCTACACCTGGGGTTTCATCGTCTCAGAGGCACGCCGCGCAATGACCGCCGCCGCCCGCCAGAACCGCGCGCGCAATCGCAACCGCGGCAAGGGCCGGCGCCGCCGATTCAAGGTGGGACACGTTCCTACCCCAGTGGCGATCGTGGATACCCTCGCCACGGCTCGTCGCCAAAGCGTATGGGGCACCGATATTCGTCTGGCAGCAGTCGCTCGCGATACGGGCCTTCCCGCGCCTGACCCCACGGCCAGCGTCGAACGTGCGCAGAGGCCGGAGAAGGAGACCTCCCGCGAAGCAACCCGCCTGCTTGTGGATCTTTATCGCACGCAAGCCGCGGGCCCACGCAGCAGTGCGGCACCGGATGACCTGCGAGCGGACCGTTTTGGACTGCAGCGCTCCCACGTCCGCGTCGACGCTGCTGAGGCTCCCCGCCAGCATCACAACCCCGGCGCGTATGTGCCTGGCAAGGAGCTCATCCGTGGCATGGAGATCGTCGTGGCTCCGGAAATCACCGAGGACCCCGATACCATCATCGCCGCGCTGGCCCGGGAGGAGCTCAACTACTCGGAGAAGCTCACCCGAGAAACCTCCCTGGTGGTCTGCAACATCACCACCAACCTCGTGGGCAAGCCCATGCACGCTCACCGCAAGGACATCCCCCTGATGTCCGATGTTGCCTTCCTCGCCGCTCTCGAGCGCATCGAGGAGCCCACGGAACCAGCGGAAGAATCCGGTTCCACATCAACGGGTAACTCGGGCGGACGTCACAGCAGCGGACAATCCAACCGCAATCGTTCCACGAGCAAGAACCGCCGCCGCTCGCGTCGCAAGTCCTCCGGCACTCAGCACTCCCCCAAGCAGGGACACGCGCAGAAGAAGCACCAGGGCTCCTCATCCGACGGATCTGCGAGTGACAAGCCCGCCCAGTCGGACTCCGACTCGAACAACCGGAACAGGGGCGGCAATAAAGGTCGCCGCCGTCGCCGGCGCGGCGGACGTGGCCGCCGCGGTAGTGGCAACCACCAGAAGCAGCAAAACTCGGGACACAACCGCTCACACAACACCGATAGCTAAGCTCCCCCGACTACTCTGGGGAACATGAATTTTAACTTCCGAAGCGCGTTTTCTTCCGCGCGCACTGCGGTCGCTACCACCGCTGCGGCGCTGGCCACCACCGCCTCGCGCGCCACGGGCCGCGGCGCGGGCGGCATGATTGGCGGGCTCATCGCCAACGCCATCGACCCCACCATCATGCAGAACCTGGCCAAGCAGCGCCCAGCCATCCTGGTGACCGGAACCAACGGTAAGTCCACCACCACGCGCATGCTCGCCGCCGCTGTGCGCGCCGAGCACACCGTGGCTACCAACGATGGCGGCGACAACATGGATGCGGGAATCATCTCCGCCCTCTTGGCCGGCAAAGATGCGAGCCATCTAGTCCTTGAGGTGGACGAGCTCCACGTTCCCCACGTCGCGGATAATCTCAGCCCCACCGCGCTGGTGCTGCTGAACCTTTCCCGCGACCAGCTGGACCGCGTGGGTGAGATCAACAAGATTGAACGCGCCCTGCGCGGCGCCGTCGAGGCCCACCCGGACATGCTCGTCATCGCCAACTGTGATGACGTCCTCATGACCTCCGTGGCCTATGACGCAAAGAATGTCATTTGGGTTTCCGCGGGTGCCGGCTGGATGGGTGAATCAGTCACCTGTCCACGCACTGGGGGCCACATCGTACGTGACGGTGAGGACTGGCGCGCGGTCAAGCCGCTTGCCGACGGCCGCGAGTTCCGCCGCCCCACCCCCACCTGGGCGGTGACGGAGGAAGGCATTGTGAGCCCGGGGGGCGTCGACAAGCTCAAGCTTGCTCTGCCGGGCCGGGCCAACCGCGGTAACGCCGCCCAGGCCGTCGCCGCTGCCGTGGAGGCCTTCGGCGTGGACCGCCACAAGGCTATCGCCGCTGCCGAAAGCGTCAACGACGTAGCCGGACGCTACTCCACCATCACGCTGGGCAAACGCGAAATCCGCCTGCTCTTGGCTAAGAATCCGGCCGGCTGGCAGGAGGCGCTGTCCATGGTGGACCGTGACGCCGATGGCCTGGTCATCGCCACTAACGGCCACGTGGCCGACGGTATTGATATGTCCTGGCTCTGGGACGTGCGCTTCGAGGATTTCGAAGGCATTCCTGTCAAGGCAGCCGGCGAGCGCGGCACGGATCTAGCCGTGCGTTTGGTCTACGCGGATATCTCGCACGAGCTCATTGCGGACCCGCTCACCGCTATTCAATCTTGTCCGGAAGGCCGCATCGAGGTTTTGGCCAACTACACCGCCTTCCGCGATCTGAAGAAGGCACTTACCGCCGCAGCAGCAAAGGAGCACTCGAATGACTAGCCTGCAGATTGGCCTCATCCTCCCGGACATCCTGGGCACCTACGGCGATGACGGCAACGCCTTAGTCCTGCGCCAGCGCGCCCGCATGCGCGGCCACGAGGCGGAGATTGTCCCCATCAAGCTGGGCGAGCCGGTGCCGGATTCCCTCGACGTTTACACCCTGGGCGGCGGCGAGGACACCGCGCAGATTCTCGCCGCGGAACACCTCATCGCTGACGGTGGCCTCACCCGTGCGGCGACCGCTAAGCGCCCGATTCTGGCGATTTGCGCAGGCCTGCAGGTGCTCGGCGAATCCTTCCGTGCGTCCGGTCGCGTTGTGGATGGCGTGGGGCTTATCGACGCCACCACTGCCTCCATGACCGAGCGCGCCATCGGCGAGGTAGCCACCGAACCGACCAAGGCCGGCATCACTGCTGAGCTCACCGAGCCACTCACCGGTTTTGAAAACCACATGGGTGCCACCATCCTGGGGCCCGCCGCCCAGCCGCTGGGAACGCTGACGCGCGGAACCGGCAATGCGGATACCGCCGCCATCCTGGATCTCTCTGACAAGGCTGTTCAGCGCGGAGCCGAGGGTGCGGTGCAGGGCAGCGTCATCGCCACCTACATGCACGGTCCGGTCCTGGCACGCAACCCGCAACTGGCTGACCTGCTGCTGGCCAAGGCCATGGGGGTAGCGCTCAGCGAACTCGAGCCCTTGGATATCCCGGCTATTGACCAGCTGCGTACCGAGCGTTTTAACGCCTCGGAGCCGCCGCGCTCGCAACGCTAGCGGCGCTCGGAGGCACCGCGCCGCTAGACCGTCAGGCGGCCGCTCAAGGCACGCGAGAGCGTCAGCTCATCGACGAACTCAAGGTCGCCTCCCAGCGGCATGCCGGAGGCCAACCGGGTGATCTTTAGCCCTGGGAAGTCTCGTAGCAGGCGCACGAGGTAGGCCGCGGTGGCCTCGCCCTCCGTGTTGGGATCGGTAGCGAGAATGACCTCGGTGATGTCCGGGGAGTCGTCGTAAAGCGGCTCCTCCGGGGTGGAATCCGCGAGCTCTCGGTCCGGCAGTACGCCGCCGAGGCGCTGCAGAAGTTGTGAGATGTTCAGGTCCTTCGGGCCTACGTTTGCCAGCGGGTCCAGTGCGCCGCCCAGCACGTGGTAGCGGCCGTCATATTCGCCGGTGCGCTCGATGACCTGGATGTCCTTGGGCTCTTCTACCACGCAGATGGTAGAGGCATCGCGCTGCGAGTTCACACAAATGCGGCAGACTTCCTCGCGGGAAATATTGCAACAGATGCGGCAGAAAGTCACGCCATCACGCACTGCCCCCAGCGCCTTCTGGAGGCGATCAATCTCCTCCGGATCCTGATGCAACACGTGGAAGGCGATGCGTTGCGCTGACTTCGGGCCAATACCCGGCAGGCGCGAGAACTCATCGATGAGATCCTGCAGAGGTCCTTCAAACACGCAATGCTCCCCTCACTCAACAAACACCCAGACCTCGACGGCCGGGAGACACAACAAAAGGCCGCGCCGCCCTCCACGAAGAGGGCAACAACGGCCTTTAAGTCTAACGCGCGGCTTACTGGTTACCGCCGAAGACATCCTGGATGGACGGACCATCATAGTTCTGCTGGGACTGGCCCATGCCCTGGGACAGCGGGCCAATCTTCTCCTGCGCCAGGCGGCCAGCAGCAGCGTGAGCCTCCTTGAAGGCGCCGACGATGAGGTCCTGGAGGGTATCGATATCCTCCGGGTCGACGACGGACTTATCAATGGAAACGCTCTGCAGCTCAGCGCCACCGGTCATGGTGACCTTCACCAGGCCATTGCCAGCGCTACCCTCAACGGTGGCGGCCAAGATTTCCTTCTGAGCCTTCTCCAGCTCAGCCTGGACGCGGGCGGCCTGCGCCAGGATCTCGTTCATGTCATTTGCCTGCTGCATCGGGTCGTTCTCAGTCATGCTAAAAATCCTTTCACACGGTTATTTTCACTACGCGCCAAGTGTACAGATGCCACGCTAGAGCCGCCGCGCTCCCAACTCCTGTGCGAGGAGCTCCATGGCGACTTCCGTGGCGTTGCGGTGGTCCATCTCGCCGGCGTTCTGCGCAGCCTCCATCATCTCGCGTTCCTCGTCCGCGCGGGTGTACTCCGGCTGCGGTGCGGGCGCTTGCTGGGGTGCGGGTTGCTGCGGCATTCCAGGCGCCTGGCCTGCGCTTTCCGACGCCCCATTCGCCCCCGCCGGCGGACCGTACTCCTCCGGTGGTGCTTCGAACTCGCCCTCGTCTGGACCCGGCTCTGGTGGCAGCGGAACGCCGTTGCCAAACTTGGGAACTTTGGAAAACTCTTCGTCCCGCTGGGCCGCTACTTGGCTCGCTTGCGCGATGCGTGATCGCCATTGGCTACCACGAGCCTCCCTCTTTGGGGGCACTGCTGCCCCGCTCGGGGCAGCGTCCGGTCGCTGCGGTTTAGCCGGCGGTCGCGGTTCTGCCGGCGGCAGCGACTCAGCTGCCTCACGCGGCTGCTCCGTCGTCGTTTCAGACGACGGCCCTTGCTGCCCGATACGACGCGGCGCGCCCCACGGGTCATCGCTAGCGTTGCCGCGTTCCTTCGCCTCGGGCTCGCTGGTCTTGTCTGCTCTTTCAGATTCTGTAGCGTCCGCGGAAGCTGGCGCAGTGTCGGAAGAGTGCGAATCAGTAGCGTTGCCCGGAGTCTCCAGACTCTCTGCCTCCTCGTCGGGCTCGGCGGCCTCACGTGACGGTTGGTTGGGATTCCACTGGGTACGCTGAACTGGCTCAGCCACCGTGAAACCGTGGGCCTTCGGGTCGGTGCCGATGACACACGTGACCTTCAGGTTGCGGTTGAGCTCCTCCTGAAGGACGGTCACGATGACCTCGTTGGTGCCTGGCGAGTTAATGCGTTCCGCCAGCGCGCCGGTGGTGTGACCAAGGACAAGGGTGTCATCACGCACGCCGAGGACACGGGCTTCGGCGAGCATGATTTCAGCGACCTTGTTGCGGCGACCAATCGTGGCGCGCAGATCCGACCACCGTCCGCGAATCTCCGCGGCTGGGTCCTGGGGCTGCTCAGGCTCAGGGTGCTGCTCTTGCGGCTGTCCTTGAGTCTGTTCTTGTTGTTCCGGCTGCTCCGCTTGCTGCGGCTGTTCGTGCTGCTCCTGTTGCTGGTGCTCCGGCTGCCGCTCCGGCTGCGGCTCAGGCTGCGCCTCCGGCTGTGCAGGACGCTCTGGCGCCTGGGGTTGTGAAGCCTCGGGGGCTGGGGGCTGCTGCGCCTGCTGGGCTGCTTCTTGAGCCCTTTCGGCCTGCTGTGGTTGCTGTTGCTGAGCCTCCTGCTTTGCTGCCTGGCGGCTGCGGCGCTGCGCGATGATAGCCGCGGCGGCGGCAGCGGGATCCTGCGCGCTGGCGACTGCAGATTGCTGGCGCTGCGCAGGCGCGGAACCCTGCCCCGCGGGGGCGGAAGGCTGCGCGCCCCCACCTTGCGGCACGGCAGTGGGTGCCTGACCGGCAGCTGCCGCCGCGGGGGCGGCACCAACAATCAAGTGGGCACAGAGGATTTCTAGAAGTAGGCGCGGGGACGTCGCGCCCCGCAGGGAGGACACGCGCTCGTTGACGGTTTCCGCCAGGTAGGCCAGCTGCGGGCCAGAGAAGCGCTGTGCCTGGGCAGTCAGTACTTCCCCGCGGTCAGTCGGTGCCGAGACCAAGCCTTCCTCCAGTGCGGAGGGCACAGCTTGCAGGATCATCAAATCCCGCAAACGATCCAAGAGGTCAATGGCGAAGCGACGGGGATCGTGGCCGGCTTCAATGACATCGTCGACAAGCCGGAAAAGCCCCGCTTTATCCTGGCTAGCCAAGGCCTCCACCGTGTTATCCAGCAAGCCCACGTCCGTGACACCCAGAAGCGGACGGGCCACGTCGTAGGTCAGCCCATCGGGGCCCGCGCCCGCCAACAGCTGGTCCAGGATGGACAAGGTATCGCGCGGCGAACCACCGCCAGCCTGGATGACCATGGGGTACACGGTGTCATCCACGTGGACGTTCTCCGAAGCCACGGTGCGCTCCAGCAGCCCCTTCATCGCCGGCGGGGTTAGCAGGCGGAAGGGATAGTGGTGGGTACGCGAGCGGATGGTGCCGATGATCTTCTCCGGCTCCGTCGTGGCAAAGATAAAGATGACGTGCTCCGGTGGCTCCTCCACCACCTTGAGCAAAGCATTGGCACCGGAGGCGGAAATCATGTGGGCCTCATCGATGATGAAGATGCGGTAGCGCGACTCCGCTGGCGCGTAGTAGGCGCGGTCACGCAGCTCACGCATGTCCTCGACACCGTTGTGAGAAGCGGCGTCAAGCTCCGTGACATCGAGGTTGCCTGGGCCGCCTGGGGCCAGCGAGACGCAGGAATCGCACACGCCACACGGCGTGGAGGTGGGGCCCTGTTCGCAGTTCAGCGAGCGGGCCATGATGCGCGCGGATGACGTCTTTCCGCAGCCACGCGGGCCGGAAAAGAGGTACGCATGGTTAATGCGCCCCGCATCAAGGGCGGCGGACAAAGGCGTGGTGACCTGCTCTTGGCCTACCACTTCCGCGAACGTTGCTGGACGATATTTCCGGTAAAGAGCCACGGTTAGTCAGTCTAGCGTCTCGCCCCGACACGTCACTCCGAGCGCTGCCAATCCAGCAGATCGATACCTTGCTCCGCCACCGCCTGCTGCAGCGCCGGCACGCCTTCCTCGACGGCGTAGGCGTACTCGGCGTCGCTCAGCATCAGCAATTGGCAGACCAGCGTCAGGCGGCCCTCCTCCGCCACTTGTGGGGTCTGGCCGCCCCACAGGTACGGAGCAATGAGCATGCCATGGCGCACGCTGAAGCGAGCGAAGCGCTTGTCATCCTCCGCAAAAAGCTTGGGCAAGAGCAAGCCCGGCTGCGCGGGCAGCAAGCCTGCGGCTTGTTTAAGCAATGCCGCTGCCGCGCTCACCGCAGCGGCAACCTCCGGTTGGCCGGTGCGTGCAACGGTGAGCAGTTCGCAGCGCACGTCGATCCCCTGCTCAGCGTGCGCCAAGCCGGTATCCACATCAGCGAAGCCACACGTGACCGCGAGGGACTGCTCGCCCTCCAGCGAGGCTAAGCCCAAACGCTGCCCTTCAACATTCTTAAACTCGAGGTCAGCGGGAATAATCTGGTCGAGCCAGTAGGCCGTCTCGTCAGAGTTGATTGCCCTATGCCCCCAGCTTCTCCAGTGCGGCGAGCAGCACACAGGTGGCCACGCCGTCCATGGCTGCCTCAACTTCCTCCTGCGGCGGCAGGGACGGGGCCAAGCGAATGTTGTGGTCCTTCTCATCCTTGCCATAGGGGAAGGCCGAGCCGGCCTTGGTCAGGAGAATGCCGGCGTCACGGGCCAGCTCCCACACGCGGGTGGCGGTGCCGTCCATCACGTTGAGGGAGATGAAGTAGCCGCCCTCCGGGTGGGTCCAATCAGCGATCTCATGATGGGTGAGGTTCTTATCCAGGATGCGCAGGACTGCCTCAAACTTCGGCGCCAGCAGCGCAGCGTGGCGGCGCATAACCGCGCGCACGCCCTCGGCGGAACCGAAGAACTCGTAGTGTGCCAGCTGGTTAATCTTGTTCGGGCCAATGCCGCGGATACCGGCGTGCTCCAGGTACCACTCGAGGTTGTCCTCGGAGGAGCCGAAGAAGCTCACGCCGGAGCCGGCGAAGGTGATCTTCGACGAAGAAGACATGGCCCAGAAGCGGTCCGGGTTGCCTTCTTCCGCAGCGATATCCAGGATCGGCAGAATCTCCGGGAAGTCCTCAGTCAGCGTGTGCACGGCATAAGCGTTATCCCACACGATGCGGAAGTCCGGCGCACCAGTCTCCATTGCGGCAAGGCGGCGGGTCTTCTCTTCAGAGATGACAGCGCCCGAAGGGTTGGAGAACATCGGCACAACCCACATGCCCTTGACCTGCGGGTCCTTGGCCAGCTCCTCTACCGCCTCGATGTCTGGGCCGTCTTCTTCCATCGGTACTGAAATCAGCTCGAAGCCGAAGGATTCCGTGATGGCGAAGTGGCGGTCATATCCCGGGGTGGGGCAGATCCACTTGATGGTATCTTCCTTGGACCACGGCTGCTCAGAGCTGTTAGTACCGAAGGTGTAGGCCCACAGGACGAGGTCATGCATGATGTTCAGGGAGGAAGAGTCCGCCGCGATGAGGAGCTCCGGGTCCATGTTGGTGAGCTTGCCCCACAGCTCGCGCAGCTCCTTGATGCCCTTCTGGTTACCGTAGTTACGCAGGTCATTGCCTGCGGCATCGGTGTAGTGGCCGCGGCCCGGCAGGACGAGCAGATCATTGGACAGATCAAGCTGGGCCTTGGACGGCTTACCGCGGGTCAAGTCAAGATCCAAACCCTCAGCCTTGAGGGCCTCGTAGTCCTTGCGCACCTGCGCGGCAAGCTCAGCAAGCTCGGACTTTTCAAGATTAAGAAGAGACATCCGTCTTCCTTCCGGGACGTAGTGCGGACATATGGCAACCATACTAACGCCCCGTTACATCCCCCGTGTTAAAGCACACAAAATAAAAGGGGACCCCGCGCACCCGCCAGAGCCTCCTGACCCTTGCTGCATTCCTGCCCTGGGGGAGTTCAGAGGATGGACGCCACGCGGAATCCTGCGGTCTAGCCTAGCGTGCCTTGCTTGCCGACGCCAAACCGCTCCCCCACCACCCAGCTCCCACTCCGCCTCCAGGCGCACTTCTTACCTCGAGCACCTAAATGCTCAAGTTCTTTGCGCTGACCTGGCGATTTTGCTTCATTAGGGGGCTCATGTAATGTTTTCCAGCGGAGGATTCGACTAGCGGCCTATGTCACACGCCTGGAACGCGTGCGGGAGTCACATCCCTCAGGGGTTCAAATCCCCTATCCTCCGCCACTGGGAAATCCCGGTCTTCACAGCACCACGCTGAGAGGGCCGGGATTTTCCGCATTTGGACTTCGCAAGCTTGTGCATGCGGCGCGTTAGGCCCCGACCAAGGCTCCTTGGCTTAAGGGACATTTCGTGTGGATTTGCGGCTCCTTGAGCAAGGGGACCAAAGCAAAGGAACCATCTGTAGACCCAAATCCAGAAAACCCCAGGTGATTACATGCCTTACTTCGCATAAGGTTCCTATAGTTTGGTTCCTTTGCAGCGCGCCCCCTACTCGAACGCGGGAGCCTCGAAGCCATCTTCCTTGAGCCACTCCACGTGCGGCGGGGTGTTCATGCCCCATTCGGTGCGGGCAAGCAGGAAGGCCTCGTCCACCTCGGGCTCCGTGTAACCGCCATCGCGCAGGTACTGACGGAACCCGTTGGGCCCCGGTTCTTTGATCCACAGCCACACGTAGTCATCCAGGGTGCTATCGCCCAGAATGTCCTCCATGCCCGCCGGCAGCAGCTCGCGCCCGGCACGTACGCGCTCCTCCAGGTCCTCATCGAAGAAGTCGTAGAGATAATCCAGGCCCTCTTCCCGCTGGGCGTACTCATAGGCTTCCATGCTGCTCCGTTCTACACCGTTCCATCCCAGACGAAGGGCTCGCGTGAAAGCTTATCGGGACTAAAGCGCTGGAGCAGATCCTTTGCGCTTTTGAGCCCCTCGGCGTCATATCCCAGGGAGTGCGCGAGTAGGCGGATCACATCGCTTACCTCCCGCTCCGGCTCCGCGAGTAACTGGCGGAGAGTCACCGCCCCATCGCGCTTGGACAGGCGGACGTTGTTCGAATTCAGCACGAGCGGCACGTGGACGAACTCCGGCTCCGGATAGCCCAGTTGGTGCGCGAGGTGCGCCTGGCGCGGGGCCGAAGACAGCAAGTCATCGCCGCGCACGATCTGATCTACGCCTTGGAAGGCATCGTCGACAACAACCGCCAGGTTATAGGCCCAGTCCATGCCCTGGTTCGGGTCGGCCGGGGGCTGCCCGCCACGGCGCAGGATGAAGTCATCCACCTCCCCGGTGTACTCGCCCGCGAAGGCGTCGTGGATGGTGAAGGAGGAAACGTCGGCAAGCAAGCGTATGGCTGGCACGCGGTTCTGGGCGGCGAGTTCAGCGCGTTTGGCGGCCCGTTCATCGTCGCTAAGCGCACGGCACGTTCCCGGATACTGCCCGGGGATGGCATGCGGGGCGCGGGAGGCTTCCTGGATATCTTTGCGCGAACAATAACACTCGTAGGTAGGAAGCTGCGCCAGCGCCGCCTCATAAGCCGCGTAGCGATCCTGCTGGTAAATGACCTCCCCATCCCAGTCCAAGCCAAGCGCGGCAAGGTCCTCTAACTGACGCTGCGCCGACTCCCGGGAGGAGCGCTGCGTGTCAATATCCTCCACGCGCACAAGGAAGCGGCGCCCGCTGCTTCGGGCGTAGAGCCAAGCCAGCAACGCTGTGCGCAGGTTACCCAGGTGAAGATCGCCGGACGGGCTCGGGGCATAGCGCCCGGCGGGGCTGAGAGAATCCATGCCCACGAGTCTACGAGGAGGCCCGCGCGCGTCGGAGTCCTCTACTAGAATCTCCCCCATGGCTTCTGACGCGACGTATCCCCTGCTTGATTCTGCCGACGCCGAGCGCATGCTCGCCTATGCGCGTGCCCAGGCGCCGGGGCTTTCTCTTCCCACCGATGAATCCGCCCACATTGATGAGCAGATCAACCGAGTACTCGCAGATGACAGGTTCCTGGGAAGCGTGGAGGACGCCCTCCCCGCCGCCCAATACTTGGAGGCCCGCGAAACCCTTCGCGTGGCTGCCGGCACCATCGAGAACATCGACGATTCTCTCACCATTGCCTCACTAGGCGCGCTGACCGGACAGCCCGCGCTCGTGGCTACCGGCTATACCCGCGTGGCCCGCGCCTGGTTGGATAACAACAACACTGAAGAAGCAGAAAAATTTGCGGCCAAGGCAGCTGCAGCTGGCGACGACACGGCGTTGAATGAGATTTCCGCAGCGCGCACCGCGGCCAGCCAGAAAGACTTCTCCGAATCCGCTCCCGCCAGCGCGGAGGTGTCCTCCGGATCCGCAAGCAACACATCGCTGGCCGAGCTACAAGAGCGCCTAGAATCCGCCAAGAGCGGTGATGCGAAGACACACGCTGCTGAGTTCGTGGCTATCAACGACGCCGTCACCGGAGGAGATTTCGACGGCGCAGGGGCCACGATGGGTGACATCCTCCGCACCATCCTCGAATCCGCCGTGGGCGCGCTTTGGGCATCTAATTCTGCCGCCGACTGCGAGCGCGTGGCTACGCAATCTTTCACCATCCTCTCCAACGCACGCGCGGACGAGGAGTACCAGCAGCTCCCCGCAGTGATGCTGGCCCGCTTCTATAGCGATGCTGCACAGCACTCTTCTTCAGACTTGGAGCAGCGGGTGGCCTGCTTTGCCGCTGCTGCCCGCGAGTTCCAACGCTGCGGAGACCTCGATGGCGAACTCCATGCTTTGCTCAAGACCGTGGCCCTCGATATTCGCCACAGCGATCCAGAGGAGGCCTATGACATCCTGGCCTCGCGCTACGTGGATTCGCTGAAGCTCGAGAGTCTTCCCGTATCTGCCAAGTGGACCGTCCTGTATTCCGAAAGCCTCCGCGTGCAGGCGCAGGACATGTTTAAATCCACCCAGGTTTTGCTCGACTTCTTGGACCGGCACCCTGTCTCCGAAGCGACGACGCCGTCGGAGCACAACGCCATGGCGGAGGTCGCCGAGCTTTTAGGTGATCGCTACTCTTCCGCCGACGCAGCAGACCGCGCGCGCAAGATGTACCACATTGCGTTCAACCTCTTTGCCGCGGCCAACAATGTCCGCGCGCTCGAGGAGCTGCGCAAGAAGGCCTAAGCCCCGCTATGCACGGGGCCTAGCCTTATCGCGCTTGGCCGCCGAACCACTGCCGGTTCGCCGGCAGCCACAGCAGCACAATGACCACCGCCGATGCAATGGACGCGGGCATGACCGAACTCGCCGGAATGAGCAGCACCACGATGGCGCTGATAACGGTCAGCGCAATCCGCGCGGACTGCTGCGCGTGCAGCACATAGGTGGTGAGGGCGCACACCAAGAGAACCAGTACGGCGAGTAACACGCCTAGCTCGGTGGAGAGCTGGTCCGTGCGGCTTACCGCCGCCGGGCTGTTTTCAAAGGCGATGAGCCGGCAGATGTTATATACCGCGTAGCTCGTGATGAAGACCTCCAGTACCGCTGCAATCTTCAGCGGCCACGGTGCCCATTGCGCCTTCATATCAGCTGCGCGGCGGGTCTGACGGACCGATTCGGTGACTTCGCCGTAGCGATAGTCCGGCGCGGGTGCGGCAGGCGAGCCCGGTTGCGGGGTTCCTGGTGGTTGTGGGCTACCGAAGGTCATGACACATCCTGCGCAAAGACACCGCGGCGGCTCAGCAGCCAGCGGATGGGATCCAGAACGCGGTAGGGCGCAATGCCGCTGCGCGCTAGCTGGCGACCCGTCGGGGCCTCCCCCAACGCGGAGACCACGAAGAAGCTACCGTCGCGCGGTGCTGCCGAGTAGAGCTTGTTGATGAGGTCATTAGCACCCAAGAAGCGCAAGAGCGATTCGGCTTCAAGGTGGACCATCCAACGGTCCGAATCGCGGAAGTTCCATCCGGTATCCCTACGGAAAGCGGAGCCGCGGTTGGCCATGAGCTTCTTCCAGCGCACGTCATCCACCTGCTCAAGTTTCTGCACCGTGTCGAACTTCGAGATGGTCACGGCCAGCGGCGGCGGAGTATCCGTATCGAGCAGCGCCAGCAGGTTGTCCAGAACCCGCAAGGAATCCGCACCGAGCTCACCAATATTGGGAATCAGGCCGTGGATAAAGTCCTGAATCTGCTGCACACGCAGCGGGTCAAAGAGGAAAATCACCAAATCCGCGTGGGAGAAGAACGCGAGGTTCTCACGGTCGGCTTCGCTCTCCGGAGGATTCTCCAAGTCCTCACCCGCCACGTCACGGAAGACCAAGTAATTCATGCGCTCGTGTCCCTGCTCATCAGGCCACTTGCCGAGCTCAAAAATCAGCGGGTCGCGCTGGTAGGCGTCTGTAGCCACCGCACTTGGAGTGGGGTCCATGGCACGCATCTCCTCAAAGAGCGGCTTCTCATAGACCTCGGCGTAACGCTCGCGCGTGGATTCATCCGCCGCTTGGACGGAGCGGTTGTGCTTGTGCGCCAGCTGCTTGAGCTGCTTGATCATCACCGCGGTGTAGAGCGACTTACCGGAGTTACGCGCACCGGCCATGGCCACGCAATGTGTCACGGCGTCGGTCCATCCCTGCGGCAGCTCCCGGTTGGTGTACGGGCTCACCGTCACACCATCCTCGAGCGGTTTAAAGGTCCACGGGCAACGTGCCTGGCTCATTAGTTCCTCTCTTTCAGCATGGCGGTGACGCGATCAGTCAGTTCCGAAAGCTCAGTGTTGGCGCCGGATTCGAGCTGCTTGACGACGTCCTCGTCGATCACCGCATAGGCCACATGAGCCGGGGTTCCGTTGATGCGCGCGAGCTCCAGTTCCTGACGGCCGATGGCGCTCGTGATGAGCACGACGGTGGGGACTTGGGTCTCCAGCATGGAGGCCACGGGAGAGTCGGTGACGTAGATGACCAGCGAGGACGTGGAGGTGAGAGTCGGCAAGCGCCACGGCCGCTGGCCTACGCGCTCCGCTCCACTATCAATCACACCCGCGATGAAACGGGTCAGCTCATCCACCTTATGGGTCTCGATGCTGTCCTGCCCGTCAGTGGCGCGGAAGTGCCGGAAAGCATCAGAGAGCGCATCGATGTATTTGGCGGTCGCCTCGACGATCTTCGGTGTGACATTGACCTGCATGGAGGCGGAGCCATCGACGACCACGGTGACATTATCGAGGCCTGCGACATCCAGCTCCGCGCGGCGCATCTTGGAGCGCACCTCACGGGCTGAATCTGTAATTCCCGCGCCTTCAGTCGTGCCGAATGCTTCCAAGCGGTAGCTGCCGGATTCCGGGGTGACCTCGGCGAGGCGTTCGGCGGAGTCCTCGGCGGCGTCGATAAGCACGCGCGGGAACGTCACCGAATCACTCGCGTTGCTCACCGTCAGGCGCACTTCGCTGCGCAGTCCGAAGGTTCCGCCCCGCTTGGGGCGAACGACGATGGTGGCGCGCTCAGGCAGAGAGTGCACCATGATGGAGAGGTCGTGGACGCGCACGGCATCAACACCTTCTCCCAAAATCGCCAGCTCCATGGAGGCGCCGCCGGTTCCCATCTCGAAGGCTTCGACGCGCAGGATGCCGTCTGAGCCGATGCGGCGGGACTCTCCGTCCCGCAGTGTGTATTTAGCCATGACGCTTCTTTCCTTCTCTTACCTTCCAGGGAATCCCGTGTTTTGACCGTGACCGGGAGCTGCTCCCCGGTGTTGCCATGCTGTGTTCGGTTCAAAATGCGATGGACCCGGTCGTTGCTGCATAGGAGCTGAGCGCTCCGCCAGCAACTGTGTCGTGCCATCCAGCAACATGGCGACGCGCCCCGTGGCATAGCGCTCGCAACGATCCAGTGCGATGATTCCCGCAAAGTGCGTAGCGGTGAGGTATCCGATGTGCTCGAGCTCGCGGTTCTCCCAGGGCTGCAGGGCATCCTCTGCCAAGAGGTTGAAATCCCGCGGGAAGTAGAAGACCCAGGAAGCAACAATCGCGGACATCAGCAGCTTGTCCAGACCCTCACCCAGTGAGGATTTGTCGAGGTAGGCCAACTGGATTGAGCGACCACGGTTGACGTCTAGGTGCTCGATCCACCAGCGCGGATCGAAATCCTTGAGTCTATGCCACTCCTCGGCGCTGAGCCCAGGAACGTAGGCGTTGCCGCCCGATGCCATTGCCGGCGCGGTGTCTGCACCAGCAGACGGGGCGGCCTCCGCCTTCGTGGCAAAGGGGTTCTCCTGCGACGTGCTCAACTCAGGCGCATCGAGGGGATTCGACGGAATACCCGCAGGGCCAGTGCCCGAGAGTGCGAAAGGTGAGGAGTCTGAAATAGGCGCTCCGAAATCAGCTGGGTCCTGACCCCAGGAATCATCAAAGCTTTGGAAGCTTTGCGCGTCTCGCTGTGCAGGTTCGCTACCGGTTGCAGCGTTCTCCTCTGCTGTGGGTGTCGAAACAGTGCGCTGCTCGGCCTGCCCTTGCTGTAGCTCTGGAGCCGCAGACTCAGCTTCTTCCGTGGCACTTGCTTCATAGGAGCTGACGTCTGGAAGGGCCTCATCGAGAGCGAACACGACTGGATTACCGGGGATCGCCGTCTCCGCGAGACGCTGCTTCTCGCTCGGCGGCACCACGAGCATGGTGGAGGTGCTCAGCGGGAATTCATTGATGGCGGCGGCCTTTTCGAAAGTAGAGAAGCCGAAACCATCCTCCCCCACCTCGCGGGCGGTGGCAGCAATCCACAGCGCTGCCTGGTTATCCGGGGCCACGAGAATGACTAGGCCGTTGCGGGAATTCAACACCGTGGCCATGGCAGAAACCAGCGCACGGTTGAAGCTCGGATTCGGGTTCGGGGTTACCGCCTTGAACGGTGCGGGAAGCTTCTCTGGGTAGCGGAACTCGCCATCCAGAAACTCTTCTAGCAACACGTCCGAGTGCAACGGTCCGCGCGCTGAGATCTTTTCCGGAATCTGTACCTTGTCCACCTCGTAGATGGAAAAAGGCGCTGGGACGTCAGGAGAAAACAGAACCGTCGCCGGTGTCGGCGGGGTTCCCGTGCGCGAAATCGACGTGTAGGTGAAGACGTTGCCTCCGCGGCCGGTCGCATCCAAGCCCGCGGGGACAGACACCATGGTGACCCACTTTTCCGCCTCAGGGGTGAGCGCAAAGACCGCGGTACGACGAACCAGTTCCGCGCGCTGCTGGGCAGAGGGGAAATCCGGGATCGTCGTGCCGTTATTGAGAGAGGTCGGTACGAAGGACACGAGCTCAGCCAGCTCTTCCTGGGTGATATCACCGGCCTTCTGACCTACTCCCCAGCCACCGGCGCGGCCATTGGCACGGGAAAATGATGCATAGCTAAAGGCGCCGCCCATAACTACTGGCCTCCTTGGAAGTACTGATCCTGCGAATAATCCTGCCCGTAGTTCTGCTGCTCGTAGTTCTGCTGCTCATACTGCGCCTCATAGTTAGGAGCCTGATTCTGCACGGGTGGGTACAGCCCCAGCCTGTAGGACACATCGCCTTCCACCACCACGGCTTTATCCGATGCGCTCAGCGTCGAGGAAGCATCGCTATAGCTCTCCGCGAAGCCACTGAAGGCATCATCACCGCCGAAGCTGTCGAACGAGGTATCAACCTGGCTATCAAAGCCCTCGACGGCGAACAGGCGGATGAAGCCACCGCGCTGAATGCGCTCCCCGAGCGACACCGTGAAATCTGGGTGCTGCCCGCGCATCGGGCCCAAGCCATGAGCCACGTGCGTGGTGCTCTGCAGGTTGGTCTCCACAATGCCGAGTGCCTCGCCGTCTTCGGGGAAGAGCGGCAGGCGGTCAGCACGGTAGACCACCTGGCAGGAGAACTGGCGCTTATCGCCGTTGCCCAAACTCCAGAGGAACACCCTGACTTGGCCTTGGGAGTTATCGACCTCAAAGTCATAGGTCACTGGGCGCAGACCCTCGTACTGGATCACGCGCTCGTTGCCCTCGGTGCGCTTGCCCGCGAAGACCGCGTAAGGCTTCAGCCGCACGGTATCGCCGTGCTGATCGAGGTGCAGGCGGATGCCTCCCTGGAGGTCGTAGTCCTCTTCGCGGATCTGATCGTGCTCGCGGTTGGTGGAGTACTCCACCGCCGTCGCGCCCTTCGGCCAATCGAAGGTGATGAGCTGGCTGTCCACGCGCTCAATGAGCCGGAACTGGTCATCCTCAATAGACTGCACGCGCTGCAGCACCTTGGATTCGCCCACCCAGGCATCAGCATCGTTGAAGTTCACTGGGGTGATGTACACCTCGTACCAATCTGGCGGCCACGGCACCGTGGTGGTTTGGAAGGAACCCGGTTCGGACACACCGCGGGTCTCACTGATAGCACTCGACAGCGCGCTTTCGACGTAGGTCTTCGGCACTGCGGACGTGCGCAGGTCCGCCTGCGGAGCGGTGGGCGTGAGATAAATCTTTACCTCGCCGGTCTTGGGCGAGTACCAATCCACCTCAATGGTGTCCTGCCCGTATTCACTGCGGCGCTCACAACGGGAGAGCTCCAGCTTCTCCAGCTCGCTGGCGAGCTTCACGGAGCGCTGGACTGCGACTTCGTCTTGGCTTTGCTCAGTAGCGCCGTGGAACTCCGCCTGGCCCAGCAGAGAGATGACGACGGTCTGTCCGGTCTCTTGCACCGGAATAGTCGCTTTGCGCCCGCTGCTGTCCACGTCTTGTTCGAAGCGCGGGGACAGCTTTTCCTTCTCGCTATCGCGGCAGGCATAAACCATGGCGCTCGAGTGTCCCGGCAGCAGGTCCCAGGACACCTGGATGGCTCCCTTGATAGTGGACACCTGAACATTCACCGGCGGGAAGACCACGCCCGTGTCTCCCATGAATACCGGCTGGCTGTTGACGAGCTCGCGAAGGTTGCGGCCCTTATAAGCCCATACCGCGTAGTGGCGCAAGCCTGTCTCGCCCGGCTCGTGTTCGCGGTACGCGGTTCCCTTGGTGTAGACGAGGGTGTCACCGGCATCCGGGGACGCCACCATCTCTGCGTCATCGGCGACGACTCGGTAGAACACCACCTCATCCGGTGCGTGCTCCAGCTCCGGCCACCACAGGCGCACCGGATGGCGCTGATCAGAATCCTCCGGCTCCGGTTCTGGTTCTATGCCGTATCCAGGCTCTTCTTGAGATTCCTGCTCCAGCGCCGCCTCTTGTGGCACCTCAACTTCAAAGTCGATGCCAGGGGCTTCCCAGTTCGGGTCCTGGCGGAACTGGTACTCCGCCTTAATCCCAAAGTCTGGGATTTTGATGTAATCATCTTCGTTGACCTGAGTCTTTTGCTCTTCCTCAGCCTGCAGTGCCTCCCACTCGGCGAAGAAATCGTGCGGCTGTGCCGCTGCTGGCACCGGTTGGGGTTGAGCCGCAGAGCCTGCCTGCGCTACACCGCCGGCTGCAGCGGCACGCTGTGCTTGCTCGCGTTGGCGAGCCTGCGCTTCAGCTTGTGCGGCGCGCTCGCGTTCTGCGCGCTCCTGTGCCGCCCTCTCTTGTGCCGCGCGTTCCTGCTCGGCACGTTCTTGGTCCACCACAGCATTGCGCGCCTGCGCGCTCATCTCCGGATACTCCACCGCTTCGCCGTTATACGCGGCGGCGATCTGCTCGGCGAACTGCCTAAACGGCGCTGATACAGCCGCGCGCACATCGTCGGCGTTTACGCGCTTGAGCTGGTGCAGGGACTTAAGCTCACTCAGCGGCACATCCGCAATCGAAGGTTTCTGGTTGTGTGTCATCAACGTTCCTTAAGAAGGTCTCGTCAGAAAGTTTCGTCGAGGTCTGAGAGGTCCGGTGCTTCCGGCTGGCCAAACGTCGGCGGCATGGTCGGGGCTTCGCTGGTGCTCTGCCCCGGCGACTTAAAGCCCATGTGGTCCATGTCATCCAGATCATCCAGAGAGAAGTCCGAGGAATCCTTAAAGGACGGAGCACCAGACGCCGCATCCGGGATCAAGTACTTGAAATCAGTGATCTTTCCGTACTGCACCACCGTCACAGAACGTGAGAGCTGACTGGTCAGTGCGGTCTGGCTGTCCACCTCCACGATGCGGGTGCGGGAGCCGTCGATTTCGGTATATCCTTCAGCGCCACCCGCGTTGGTCAGCGCATTGGGGCTAAAGGCCTGAAGAGCGCCCTTTTCCTGGTTCATGCCGTCGAGGAACTCGGCGGTACTCTGAACGCGGCTGCCGCCTTCCTCACGGAAGGTCACGCGGCTGAGGTATTGCTGCAGGCTGCGGGCCATGCGGGGATCCGTAATAACCTTCTGCCATTCCTGTTGCTTGAGGTCGCGGTCCTGCATATAAGGGTGGTCAAGGCTGCGCGATAGGTTATCCAACGCAGTGCTGGAACCGAGGCCAGCCATGCCCCACATCTCATTGAGTGCCACTGCCGAGTGGCCAGTGCGGTTGCGCTCAAAGGTGTCATTCATGTCATCGAGCAGGGACTTGAGCGAGCGGTGCGCCCACTCCGTCTGGAAGATGTGGGAGCGGATTTCATCCGTCATGCGCACGGCATCATCGCGGTTGAGCACGGCCTGGGCAATGCGAGCGTTCTCCGGAAGACCCGACTGCGGTGTCCGCAGATGATCGCTCGACGTCTCCTTGCGGCCAAAGGGCGCGTAGATAGCGCGGCCCAGCAATGCCGACCAGCTCAAGAACTGGTTATAGGCATTGGAGATACGCGAGATTTCTGCCGAGGCCGTCGCCAGATTCTGCGCGGCGATCTCTTGGTTGCGGTTCAACAGCTTGCGGCGCTGCACGTAGTCAAAGATCTCGCGCTGGGCCTTGGTAAAGACCGCCCAAGAACACACGAGGAAAAGAAGAACAGCCAGGATAATACCCACGACGTACCACGGCCAGTCGAACCACTGCAGGTACTCACCCAACGGCAAGTCCGCGTTGTAGCGGCCGGCCACCATGTAGGTCATCAGAGCAAGCACCACGAAGAGCACGATCCACATCGTGCGCAGCTTCCGGGTCAGCGCTTTGTTCTCCGCATTGAAGTCACGCGCTTGGAAGCTGTTGGCCAACTCTTGCAGTTCGCGTGCCTTGGCGTGCGCGTCGCGGTACTTCTGCTGGGCGTGCCCCAGCTTCTCCCAGAGGCCCTGGCCCACCTTCCACGCGAAAGTGGTGCTGTTCTTTGCTCGCCACGAAGCAAACTCGTGCTTCTTGCGGCTGACTGCTTCATTGCGGGTCTGCTGGCTGGTGTACTCAATATCGGCAGCGAAGCGCTCGGCACCCACCGGATCGAAAGGCGCAACGGTTGCCTGGGACTCGTGCGTATAGCCCAACGTGCTGGTCATGAGCGGATGGAAGCCCTCGAAAGAAGCGCTGACATCCTGCACGGACTGGCCACCGTATTGCACGATGTACATGTTGCCCTGGTTATTGCGCAGGCCCTTGGTGTCGATGCTGTCGCGCCAGGATCCGTCGACAAGCCCGAGCGCATAATCGTGATAGGCCTCCCACGTGCGCGAGAGCTGCGGCTCCTGGCCCAAGGAGAACTGTTGCTCGCGGGCGACCCGCATGGTGTGCTCACTGGCTTGGCGCAGCTCGTCGACGCTCGTCGCGCCGCTGCCCTTGCCGGAGTGCCCGGCCAAGACGACCTCCACGCTGGAGTCCGCACCGTAGAGCATCTTCTGCAGGAAGGTAGCCGCGTTCTTGTTCATTGCGCCGCGCTGGCCCTCGACCCAATCTTGCGGCTTGCCCACCACGGTGGACCAGTACAAACGCAAGTTATCCTTCAGCGCCGCCCAGCCGCTGACCTTGTGGGACTGCAGCTCCTCATAGGCGGTCGGAGCGCTCACCAACGGGGAAATCTCCTGGTTGATGAACATCTGGGCGCACTGATCCGTCAGTTGCTCCGGATTGGCGAAGTGCACGGCGCGGGAAATGTTATTGACCTGCGGCTGCGGTAAGCGCTGGCCGGGATCGAAGACGGCCTTCCTGACCTTGTCCTCGATATCACCGGCATCGATGGTGCGGTGGAAGGCGCGCACCAAACGGAAGCGCTGCCGGTCACCGGTCTCAATGACGCGATGCGTATCCGGATCCAGCACTGCCGGCTCGGGCATGCCGCGCCACAGACCGAAGATGCTGGCTACGGCTGGGGCCGCAAACTGTGCAAGCTCGAAGCCATCTGCGGTGCGCTTGATGGGGCGAATACGCGAAGAAGCCGGGGTTCCACCCTCCTCCGGGGAGAGCACGAGGTTGCTCCAGCCCTGCAGCGGAGCGATGTCCACGCTCTCACGTGGCAGGGCGGAGAGCAGCAAACGCACGCGCAGGTTGGAGGCTTGAATCAGGCGCTGATCGACGGCCCCGACCCACTCCGTGAGCTTGGCGACGTCCTGCGGTTGTTCCGCATCCATCGGGTCAATGGTGGCGAGGAGGACGTCCCCGCTGAAGCTGCGGAGGGCATCGTCGAGCGTCGACAAGCGCGCCGTGCCCTCCTCCGTGAAGGAGCGCACAACAGCCCCGTTGGTGGGGTGGGCATAGTCAATCCAGAGGAAGTCCTGCAGGAGGCCAACCGCACGCAAATCGCTAAGTCGCGAACGGATGTCATCCGCGGTGGCGCCGTGTCCGAAAAAGATTACGTTCGTCATTAGAAGGTGTCATCCAGGTCGTTGAGGTTGAATTCCGGTGCGACGTCCTGGCCAAAGCCGGAATCGGAGCTGCGCACCTGCGGGGCAGGCTGGGCGACGGGATTTTCCGCCACAGTCTTAGCCTGGTTCAGGTAGTTGCGGATAACCGGAACTACCTCGATGACGTCCAGCGCCAAGTCACGGTAGTACGGCGTGTGCGATGCGACCTCGCGGGAGCGTACCTCCGCAAAGGGCTTTTCCTTACGTCCCTGTCCCGGCAAAGAGTTGGTGTGGCCCGGCACAAAGTGATCTGCACCGCGGGTGAACTTATCCAGCTCCTCCACGAAGGATTCGTAGCGGTCCTGGATGGAGGTACCCATGACTCCACGGTTCGGAGCTTCACCGGATGCCAAGAACTGCGCGAGGCGGTGAACCACCGGGTGCGTGGACGCACCGGAGTGGGCGAAGTCCAGGCCGTCGTCGAAAAGCCCACGCAACAGCTGGTACGGGTAGAGCGAGGAAGCGAATCCGTAGCGCCCGGTTTCCTGCACCTTCGCGTAGGCGATGAAGATGGACTCCAGAACCGAAGGCATCCAATCGGACTTCTTGATCATGCGGCGCGGCGAGATAAGCAGCGGATCCGGGAAATCAACCCAGCCATTCACGCCACCATCCGTGTCATCAAAAATGTGGGCTGCTGCATTGGCTGCATCGGCGTTGGAAATGTAGACGCGGCCGGTGATGCGTCCGATGATCCAGCCTGCCACCATGGCCTGGCGCTCCGTCTTCGTCAGCGGCAGGGCTGCCGACAGCGGGCGGGTGCGGCGCTCCGACCACCAGGAACCGTCGAAATTGTCCTGCTTCTCGATGTCTTTGGCGATGTAATTAAACATCGAAGAGAAGACGATCGGCGAGTAGTTGGGGTAGGAACCGAAGATCTCGATGTGCTGGACATGGTCCGACATGTTCAGCGAGTTGCGCAGAGCCACCGTGGAAGGCCCGTCAATCTCCGGGCGGCTGAGCACCGACTCCAGCTGGGAGGCAATGCCAGTTTCTGCAGAGCCGAGCTCCGCAAACGGGATATCGGAGAAGGAGTAGGTGTACTGCACGGACTTGCCGTGAATGCGCTGCACCATGTCATCGTTAACAGCGGCCAACGGGCGGGCATAGCTCAGGGCCAGCTGGAAAGCCTCGATAAAGCGGCGCTGGCGCTCTGCGTGCTCGACCTCGTTGATGTCCGGGGTAAGAGTGAGGTAGCGGCGCAGATCCACCGAGTTGAACTTTTGGAACTCATAGTCACGGCGGTTAATCCACTGGCGCGAACGCTCCAGAAGATCAGTCGGGCGGATCTTGGCGTGGTAGTGCGCGCGCTGGGATTCGCGGGATTCACCGGTTTGCGGATGGCGCGAGAGGTGCTTGGATACCCAACCAGCCCGGTTGGAGTAGTCATCGTTGGTGCGCTTCTGCGGGGCTAGGGTGTCATTCGGTGCCTGGGCCGCATCGAGCGATTCCCATTCACCGCGGATGACCGCACGCACCGCAAAGGGATAAGCCTGCTCGTAGTTGGTGGCATCCGAGGTGGACTGCTGGCCCTGGATGGTACGCAGCATCTGGTCACGGTAATCCGAGATGAAGGTATTGACGTCCGTCAGCATAATCTCGTTCTCGGCACCCTTGAAGCGGGTTTCCACGACTTCATCGAGCTCCGTCGGCCACGAATTAACTTCGTCAGTGCGGACGTCCGCCAGCTTGTTGGTCTCCGGGCGCTTCGACACGGCCTTCTCCAGCACCGCGTGGGCATCCCCCAGCTCGCGCTTGAGATGGAAGAGGTTCTCATCGGCGTAGTCCTGCAGGACACTCTTGAGCAGGTGCGCAATCGCCATGAGCGCGTAGCTGTAGAACTGGTTGAAGTACAGGCCCATCAATGCGTTGACCGTAGGAGTCGGGTCCGTCATCTGGCCCTTGCCGGTCAACGGGCTAAGAATAGGATCCGCGCCTTCCGGCTTCGCCAGCACGCGGGTGTTTTGGTAGTAGCCGGAGTACTCAGACAGGCGCGGCAGGAGGCGGTCGGAGTTGGTGAGCACATCCGTGATCTTGGAGAGCATCTCGCGCACATAGGGCACACCCACCGCAGCCAGCTCCGACTCCACGGTGGCGAGGACACCATCGCTGAAGAAGTTGGCGTAGCGGTAAACAATGTCATAGGCGGCATTGTTCAGAACCGATGCGATGGCCTGCTCATTGCGAGGATCTGCCATGTTGCCCTCAAACTCTTCACGCCATTCGTTGACGTTGCGACCCTGGCCCACCGGAATAAAGTTCTGCAGGTGCTTCGCAGCGCTGTCCGCAGCCTGCTGGGCCTGACCGCCGAACACGCTGTTGAGCCAGTTCCAGACGCTGCCGCTATCGATTTGTCCGCCCTGCGCCCAGGAAGGATCAAGAGTCATAGAGCTAAAGGCGTTGGGCAGACGCTCCTCTAGCTTCTTAGCAATCTGCATCTCACCGGCCTCGGGGTTCTGCGGGTCGAGGTGCCCGTTGAAGAGGCGCTCGAAGGCGCTGCGGGCAAGGCGCTGGGACGAGTATTCGGCAAAACGGTCGCGGCCCATCGAAACCTGGGCATAGCCCAGCGAGCCCCACGGTAGACGGCCCCACGGCGTGCCGTCTGGGCGATCCCAGCCGAAGAAGCGGCGGCCGCCGTCACCGGCCGGGGTGTTAGTCAGCGCGTAGGACACGAGGTTATCGCTGGCCTTGGTGGAAGCCATCAGCCCCGCCAACGCACGGCCCAGGCCGCGGTAGATGGACATGGCGGAACCATCGCCGAAGCGAGCGCTGGTAGTACCCATCTTGGAACCGATGGGGAAAATACGGCCGAAGGTTTGCCCCTCCGGCGGGGTGCCCATGTCGAAGGCCTCGAAGATAGCGCGGTCATGCTCATAGGCGTTGCCCATCTGCGCGGCGACGACCTCACCGAACATAGCCAGCGAGTTCGGCCACGCGCCGGCCATGTCATCCGCCTTGTTATCGGCGAAGATTTCCGGGGTGTACATGAAGATGAGGGTGCCCTGCGGGTTCACGTTCGGAATAGTGGTGAGCACACGGCACACATCCAAGAACATCGAGGCACCCGCGCCACCCGCCATAGATGAGACAACGAGAACAACCGGCTGGGAATCACCGGTATCGGTGTCCAACTTGGTCTGCTTGTAGTTGAGGCGGTTGAGCTCCTGGATTGCCTCCTGCGTGAACATCTCATCCACCGCTTCCTTGAGCGACTGGCGGATCTTCTTGAGATTCGGAAGGGTCAGCATGCGGCCAATTGCGCGGTACTGGCCGGCGCCGTCAGCCAGCTTCACGTCGTTGGTGGAGGGGTTGCGGGTGGCCCACGTTGCGATCTCACCGAGCTTGCCGGCACGGCCCAGGATGCTGGACACGCCCTCATCGAAGGTGTTGTAGTTCTGGCGGGCACCAATGCCTACGTAGTGGCCGCCGTTCTGGGTAACATTCGGCAGCTTCTGCGGGCCCGCTTCCTCTTCGAGCGGCACATCGATGTTGACGAACTGCCAGGCCTTGGGCAACTCGGTCATATCCGGGTCAATGCTTCGCAGCTCGGCCTTGAGCTGGTCCATCATGAACGCCAGCGTCTTGGCGCCGGAGCCACCGCAACCGACGACGAGGAACTTCTTCATCTTTAACTACCTTTCGAAGGGGAGGTTCGCTTCTGTGCTGTTTATGGCTGTTGTGTGCTGCTCAACCGGCTTAGCCCTGGGAGCCGAATCCCGGGGCTGGGGGCCAGCCGCCGTTATTACCAGGGTTACCAGGATTGTCTGGGCGCTGCTGGCCCGGTTGGCCAAAGCTCGGGCCGCCGCCGAAACCAGATCCACCACCAAAGTGTGGTGCTCCGCCGAAGCCGGGGCGCCCCGGCTCTTCAGCACGACCTGGCTGGCTCTGCGGTGATGGGCCCGAAGGCTGGGACTGGCCGAAACCACCAGGTTGCGGCGCCTGTTGCTGCCCACCAGGGCGGGGAGCCCCAGGTTGCGGAGCACCCTGCTGCGGGGCGCGTTGCGGCGGCGGACCGCTCGGCGGCTGGGAGCCAGGCTGGTTCTGCGGGACCGGCTGCCCCGGCTGGCCTACCTGCGGCGGCGTCTGGGCCTTCTCAGCCTTTTCGGCTGGGAATTCGACTTGGTCAAAGAGTTGCAGGGCCTGGCGGCTGATTTCCTTCGACATCTCGTCATACGCGCTGGCCTGGGCCAGCGTATCGATGGTCATGACAATCTCGCCGGAATCGCGGTCCTTCTTGTTGCCAATGAAGAACCACGTGTTCTGCACCGCAAGTGGCAACACTGCCCGGTAACCGGACTTCTTGCCCTTGCCGGAAATAGTGCCATCGCGCTGGACCTCCACGTGGGCCGCAGTGAAGGGGCTCAACCCCATCTTTACCTTGGCATCGTTGCTGCCCAAGCGCGCAGAGCGTCCGGTGGTCTCTACCGGAACAGCGCCCTGGAACTCTTCCTTGGACACCGCGAACGGGCGGCCATTGTCGGTTCGCACGAGGTTAGCGCCCTCGCGGCGTACCGGGATGGTCTTCGCAAACATTCGGGGCTTTTCCGGAATACGGCCGCTAACCCACTTCATGAGGTACAAGATGGCCAGCGGAATCAGCAGCGCAAGCAACACCGCGAGGACAAAGGAGAGGCCAAAAGCAGACTTGCTCAATGGTGCGGTCATGGAGCCCTGCAGCGTCAACGGCAGCTCCATTTGCTGGTTATCCTCAGCAGATTGCAGGTTAATGACCGGCTCCACACGCAGCGGGCCATCCGCCATCTCTTCCACGCTGAGGGTTACCGGGATGGTCGCCTTCTCATCCTTGGAAAGCTCGAGCGCGGAATCTTCCGAGTTGTGCTTGGAACTCACCGCAACGGAAGGAACTCCTGCGGGAAGCATTCCGCCCTCAGAATCCATGGTCTGGTCCGCTACCCACACCTTGCCGGGGCCGGTCACGGGGACGTCGACAGTAATCTCTTTCTCCGTCATGGTGATCGTCTGTGCTGAGCCCACCGTTGGCATATTGACCGGGGTAACGGTCAACGGCGTTTCTGCATTGATGGGATCCAGCTTCGAGCCCGGACGCTCACCGGTGTCCTTAGTGGTGATCTCCACGCGGGTGACGAGCTGACCAGATGCTGCGCTTTCCACCTTCTCCAGCGGAATATCTACCTGCTGCCCATCAGTGATCGGCGCATTCTCCACGAGGGTGACCGGGGAGCCGTCCTCTGGTACGAACTCCGCATACAGGGTTCCCTCACCCTCTAGCGCACGGGGTTCGCCTTTGCCATCGACCAGCTGTCCCTTCAGGATCTTGTCCGAGTTGATGCCGCCTTCTACCTTGGCCCCGTCTTCGGTCTTGAGGTTCAGGTTAAGGCCCGGCACCATGACGACGGATGCGAGGTACTCACCTTCCGTGCCTTCAGCCACCTTGTAGCCAAAGGTCCAGGCACCTTCCCAGGCGTCGCCCTCCTTTTCCATGGCGATATCAACCATGCCCGGCAGCTTGTTGTTCTCCGTCACGGAGACCTTCGCGCCGGCGACGCTCGTGGTATCAGGTTTAAGCTCCACGGTTTCGCCATCGGGACCAGTCAGGGTCGGGATAAGTTCGCCCTCACCCACCGAATTCTTCGGCACCGCGGACAAACGCACGGGAGACACGGAGTTATCAAGGACGAAATCAAACTGGTCCTTGAAGTTACCGTCCTTAGTTACACCACCCGAGGTAGGGATGAGGTTACGGAAGGCCGCGAACAGCGCTGCTGGGTCCTCACCCGCGTCAAAGAATGCACCGTTCGGGGCACCCTGGCCGCAGTCCTCACCCTCCGCCATGCGAGTGAGCTGGCGAACCTGATCCTGAGCTTCCGCAGCTGGCACGAGGCCCACGTTAAAGAGGCGGATATTGGAGTTACGGAACGCGGTGACAGAGGAATTGACCTCACACAGCTTGTCCTGAGCGCCCTGAAGATCGTTGGCCTCGGCGTCGGTGTAGTACTTACCATCGGTAAAGAACACGATGCCGCGGCAGCTACTGCCTTGGTGAGAAGCGAGTTCCTTCAACGCGCCTTTGTAGGCCGCGCCATAGTTGGTCTCTAGATCCGCAACGCGGTCCTCCTTGCGGAATTTATCCAGTTCACCCTGCAGGGCATCAGCCTTACCGGAGACATTGGTCCATCCGCCATACTCGGCCGGATCGCTGTAGTAGTCGGATCCAAAGCCAGCGAGTTTCACGTTAATGTCAGCGCCATTGTCTTCCCCGAGGTTGGCCAGCTGCTTCACGATGTCCGCCGTGGCATCAACGCGGAAGGCATCGGCGTCCGTCGGCTGCGAGCCCTCATAGCCCACCAAGGACGCTGATTGGTCAAGAACGAAAAGCAAGTCCGCAGACTTCTCGCGGGCAATACAGGAGCCGAAATCGGAGAGGTTCTTTTGTGAGACTTCTGAAAGTGCGGATTCGGAGCCGATTCCCTCAGGGCGCTCTTCCGGCTGCGCTTCCGGGGCGTCCGGGGCTTCCGGGGGCGGCGGAGCATCCTGCGCTACCGCTCCCAAGCTGCCACCGAACCCAGCGATTGCCATCGCAGCGGATAAAGCAAGTACTCGTGTGAACTTCTTCATTAGGCGCCAACCGCCTTTCCTACGTAGAAGGCGATTTCCACCGCAGCAACAATGACAAGAACAAAGCTTCCACCCATGATGATGCGGTAAAGCAAAGTTTGCGTGGTGTCCTCAATATAAAACGTCTCAGCTTGGCGCTGCGTATTCTTCAGCGTGTAAAGACCCAAGAGGATAAAGGACACGATTCCGGCAAGCAGCCATCCGCCGATAGCCAGAACAAAGAACAGAGTCTGCGTCGGTGAAGCGACGAGCGGCGCAATCACCAACAGGATCAGCGCGATAACTGCAGAAACGCCAGCGGCAATGAGCAGCGGCCACGGCCCCTTCGTTGGGCTCGTCGGTGCTGCCACCTGACGGCGATAATCTGGCGCGGGCGAGGATTCACCGAAACCGTCAGACGAGCCCGGCGCGCCGAAAGAGCCGCCTGCCCCTGAACTAGGGTTAGTACCTGCAGGGCTTCCCTGGGCAGAGCCGAAACCGGAGCCTTGACCAAAATCAGGACCGGAGGAAGGGTTCTGCGCCGGATTCGGGGCACCAAAGCCACCAGGGCCCCCAGACCCACCGGGCGCGCCGAACCCGGAACCTGCACCTGGCTGATTAGCTCCTTGCGGCGGGCGCCCGCCAAACTGCGGCGACGATCCTGGGGAACCAAACGTCATATCGATGACCTTCCCTTAAACAAAGTTGGGCCACCGGCGAACCTGGTGCCTCCCCCATCTAGCGACGCAGAAGGTAGAAGATCCGCCGGAAAGCTCTAAGGATTAGAAACCAAGGTAGCCGCACCCCCTGACATGACGTGTCTTTCTCTGGCTTCGAAATTCGAACGCGCCCGAATCTCTTCGAGCGCGCACCACGCACACAATAGACAGGAAACGTTCAGGGAATACGAAAACGTTGCAAGCAAAAGAATGCCATACCAGAGGCGTTTTTTCTGCCCACTTCGTAGATCTTTATGGGCTCATCGCCGAGAGCACACCCCCGAAACAGCCAGTTCCACTGCAGGTTCTCAGGAAACAGCTGGGTGAGGGAGCACTCCCCATTGAAGGAGAATCAAACTCCCCATTTCTACTTCCCCCAGTTTCGTGGAAAAATGCTGTTCCATGACAACTCAATCGGCAACCGCAACCACCACAAACGGTGGCGAGAGCATCCGATTCATCCCGGTACATTCCACTTTGTACCCGTGGCTGGTCGCGGTGTTCGTCGTTACCTTCCTCATCTCGAACATCAACGCCACGAAGGGCGTCCAGCTCGGCCCGCTCATCACCGATGGCGCCTTCTTCCTCTTCCCCATCGCCTACATCGTGGGCGATGTTCTCTCCGAGTGCTATGGCTTCAAGTCCACCCGCCGCGCCGTTTATATCGGTTTTGCCATGGCGCTTCTGGCCGCAGTTTCCTTTTATATTGCAATCTGGCTGCCCGCGGCTGATTTCTACGAAGGCCAGGAAGCTTTCGAAGCAACTCTTGGCCTCGTTCCGCAGATCCTGCTGGCTTCCCTCGTCGGCTACGTCGTAGGCCAGCTGCTCAACTCCTTCACCTTGGTGAAGATGAAGGCTCGCAGCGGTGAGAAGGGCCTCATCGCCCGCCTTGTTACATCCACTGTCGTCGGCGAATTCGGCGATACCCTGCTGTTCTGCGCCATCGCAGCACCCGTCATCGGCATCGACTCCTTCAGTGGCTTCCTGAACTACGTCATCGTGGGCTTCCTCTGGAAGACCGCCTGCGAGGTCATCATGCTTCCGCTGACCACCCTGGTTATCTCCTGGGTCAAGCGCCGCGAGGACTACGTGCCTATCGACGAGGCCGAAACCTCTACGGCAGCGCCGTCTAAGTAGCAGCGACCCGTCCCGAATTCCCCCTTGGCACGCACTGTGCTGAGGGGGTCTACTTCTCTCTTCCCTTCATCCATCATGCGTAATACGATGCATTCACAGGAGCAAAGGAGAATAAATGGCTGCAGAGGATTCCGGCGAGCGGTTTAATCTTGATGAGGTCTTAAAGGACATCGACAATGCATAAGCATCTACGAACTTCCCTCCTCCCCATCCTTGGCCTGGCCACAGCCTTCAATCTTGTGGCGTGTTCGGGCACGGAAGAAGAGTCGTCGCCCGAAACGACGAGCCACGCGGCACCGGAAACGACGACGGTGAGCAGTGAGGCGTCGTCAAGCGCAGCGCCCACCCCTCCCCCGCTCAACCAAGGCCCAGCACCCGCCCTGACCGGTACGTTTGAGATGGACGGCCCAGCCACCATCACGGGCGCGACCTATGATTCGATGCCCTTCGTCGTGCCCCTCAACCCCGCCGGGCCACAAGAGACCATGGTGCGCTGGGTGCAAGACTGGGGTGAGTCACCCGCCACGGCGGAGCAGGGCACCACCTACGTATTGGGACATGCCTGGGGCCAGCAGAAGCTGGTGTTCAACCCCTTCTCCGAAGTGGTCACCGCCGACGTAGACCTGAGCAGCCCCACCACCGTGGAGGGCCTCGAGGGCATGGAAGTGCAGCGCTTTGCGACGCCCATCCTCAACGGCTCCCACATCCGCATGACCTCTGCCGATAGTGCCGGGCGCGAGTGGATCGTGGATAACGCCTTCCTCGTGGACAAGGAGCAACTCGGCAGCGACGCCGACCTGATGAATACCGAGGTTCCCGGGCGCATCGTACTCATCGCCTGTGCGGTAGACGGCGCAACAGACTTGGAGTACAACGTCATCGTCACCGGTCACTTGGCGTAATAGCGCCCCAGGAATTCATCGCGATACGCCTCGTAATAGCCGCCGTCGATGGACTCCCGGATGTTATCCACCAGCCGAATCATGAACTCTAAGTTGTGGATGGTGCACAGCGTTCCCGCCAGGAATTCCTTGGCTTTGAGCAAGTGGTGGATGTAGGCGCGGGAGTAGTTCTCCGAGACGTAACCGCCGAATTCCTCGTCCACGCCAGCAAAGTCGCGCTTGAAGCGCGCATTAGTGAGGTTGAGGCGTCCGTCCAGGGTGTAGACGCCACCACGGCGCGCCAGGCGGGTCGGCGCCACGCAGTCGAAAGTATCGGCACCAGCCTCAACGGCGGTAAAGATGTCATCCGGTTCAGAGATACCCAGCAGGTGCCGGGGCTTATCGACGGGCAACTCATCGCACACCCAGCCCACAATCGTGCCCAGGTTCTCCTTCTCTAAAGCGCCACCGATGCCGAAGCCACCGAAGCCGCGACGACCATTCGCCTCGGCGCGATCGGAAAGCTCCACCAGCCCGCGAGCGGCCTGACGGCGCAGGTCCTCGTATTGCGCGCCCTGTACCACGCCCCACAGGGACTGGCGCGGCTTCTGCGGGCCGCGGGCAAGCGTCAGGCGATCGTGCTCATCCAGGCAGCGCTGCGCCCAGCGGCGCGTGCGCTCCACAGATTCCTCCTGGTAGGTACGGGTATCCACCAGCGTGGTGAGCTCATCGAAGGCAAACATGATGTCCGCGCCCAGACCATGCTGGATCTGCATGGAGACCTCTGGAGTGAAGCGGTGCGTGGAGCCGTCGATGACGGACTTAAAATCCACGCCATCCTCATCCACCTGCGCCATGCGTTCCTTCTTGGCCGCGCGGATGTCGGAGTCCGTCAGGTCCGCCACATCCATGGCGAGGACCTTCTTAAAACCCACGCCGAGGGACATGACCTGGAATCCGCCCGAGTCGGTGTACGTCGGCCCATGCCAATTCTCGAAGGTAGCCACGCCACCAGCCTCGTCCACGATGTCGTGGCCCGGCTGCAGGTAGAGGTGGTAGGCGTTGGACAGGATGGCCTGCGCGCCGGTCAAGCGAATCTGCTCCGGGGTCAGCGTCTTCACCGTGGCCTTGGTGGCCACCGGGATGAAGGCCGGGGTCTGAATATCACCGTGCGGGGTATGGATAACACCGGTGCGGCCGTGCTTCCCCGGTTGTGCTGGACCGCTTAAGTCCAGCTCCTTCTTCACGTCGAAGGAAAGGTCGGTCTCAAGCTGCGGCTTAGGGTGAGTCATAGGGAACTATTCTACGGGCTGCGCTGCCTTATCCTCTGCTTCACGGGATACTGCCGCGTGTTTGCGCTCCCATTCTTCCTCGAGTGCGGTGCCCTCGATGTCCAGCTGCGGGATCAGCTTGTCCAGCCACTTCGGCATCCACCAGGTGGTGTGCCCCATGAGGAACATGGTGGCGGGGACAAGCGACATGCGGACTAAGAATGCGTCGAAAAGCACGCCCGCCGCCAGCGCGAAGCCGAAGATCTGGATGAAGGGCAGGGGCTGGCTGATGAACGCCACAAAGACGGAAATCATGATGATGGCTGCGGCGGTGACCACGCGGGCACCGGCGGTAAAGCCGGCGATGGTGGCCTCGTCGTTGGCGTTGTACTTGCTGTACTTCCCGCCGCTGCCCTGCGGGTAACGGGAGAAGTGCTCGCGCATGCGGGTGACCAGGAAGACCTGATAGTCCATGGCCAGGCCGAAGGTCACGCCGATGAGGAAGATGGGCATGAAAGAAATCAGCGGGCCGGGTGCTGGCACCAAGCCGGTGAGGCCGTCTTGCCACACCAAAACGGTCAGGCCGAAGGCTCCGCCGACGGAAAGCAGGAAGCCCAGGCCCGCGACCAACGGCACCAAGATGGAGCGGAACACTGCCAGCAGCAGGAAGATGGCCAGGCCCACCACAATGGCGAGGTACGGCCCCATGGCTTCCTCGAGGCGCTCGGTGATGTCGAGCTGCACCGCGGTCAGGCCCGTCATGCCGATCTCGGCACCGGTGGCATCCTCCAGCTCCGCACCGGCAGTACGCAGGGCGGCGGCGGTGCCAACCGTGGCCTCATCCGTAGGCGCTGTGGTGGGGCTGACCATGATCTGCGCGGACTTCATATCCTGGCTCACGCCGACGAGCTGGGCGTGCTTGACCCCGCCCACCTGGTTGAGGCGCTGCACGGAATAGATGAAGGAGGAAAGTGCGGCCTTCTTCTGCTCATCTTCCTCACCTTCTTGGCCCTGGATATAGGGCTGTAGCGCCGCGGATTCCGGGTTGGCATTGGCGCCATCCACGATCACCAGGAAGGGGCCGTTGATGCCGGGGCCAAAGCCTTCGGACAGGAGGTCCGCCGCCTTGCGCTGGGTGGTATCCGGGTTGGAGGTGGTATCCGCTGGCAGGGCCAGCTCCATGTGCAGAACCGGGGCCGTCAAAGCTCCGAGGCCAAGCACCACCAAGGCCATGACGATGCCCGGGGCGCGCTGCACCGCGCGCACCCAACGGTTACCCATCGTTGGCTTCGTGCGGCGCGGGCGGCGCTTCGTGGGGTTGCCGGCAACGCCGGGGATGCGCCCGGCGAAGGCCTTATCACCGAGCAGGCCCAGCATCGCGGGCACCAAGGTCAGCGCCACAAGCACAGCCATGAAGACCGTGCCCGCAGCGGCCAGGCCCATGGCGGTGAGGAAGCTGATGCGCGCCACGAGCAGAGCGAAGAGCGCGATGAAGACCGTCGCGCCGGCAAAGACCACCGAGGAACCCGCTGTACCGACGGCCATGCCGGCGGCATCCGGCCCGTCCATGCGGGAGCGCTCCTGCCGGTAGCGCGACATGATGAACAGCGCATAGTCGATGCCCACGGCCAGGCCAATCATGACGGCCAGCACCGGAGTGAGGTTGTTGAGCTCCATCCAGTGGGTCGCAATCATGACACCCATCGCTCCCAGGCCCACGCCCACGACCGCGGAGATAAGCGGCATGCCCGCGGAGGCCAAGGAACCGAAGGTAATAATGAGGACGATAAACGCCACAGCTAGGCCAATGACCTCAGAAATCGAGTTGACCTGGATTTCATCACCGAAGCCCGCGCCGCCGGCCTCTACTTCCAGACCCGCCGCACGGCCAATATCCATGGCTTCATGGACCACGTCTTTATCCGCAGGCTCTACCGAGTAGGGGCTTTCCGCATCAAAGTCGAAGGTGGTGTAGGCGATGGTCTCATCAGCATTGACCATGGCTAGGTTGTCGGCATCCGCCCGCGCGGTCTCCTCCGGCAAGCCCATGGAAGTGAACTGCTCAATGACCTGCTGCTGAAGTGCTGGCGATACGTCGAGCGGGTTACCCCAACGCTGCTGGCTGCCCTCTGGGATATCAAGGCCTTCAGCAATGTGGTGCACCACATCCTCGACAGCTTCTTTGTTCTGCGGATCGCTGAGCTTCTGCCCTTCTGGGGCCTTGAAGACGAGGTTGACCGACGGCGCATTGGCCGGGTTACCGTTCTCCGGGAAGAGCTCCACCGCGCGGCGGGTGGCGTCAATAGCGGGCGTGCCGCTGATGGAGTACTCCGTGGTCATCGGCTTCATCAAGCTCAAGGTCGCTCCGCCCGCGGCCGCCACAATGAAGATCCAGGCGATGATGACCTTCCATCGGTTGATGTAAGACCAGCGGCCTAGGTGGTAGAGCAGCTTTGCCACGGAAATTCCCCTTCACATGCGCGATTGTTGCTCGCGGAAGCTTTGGTGGTGGACACGAATGTGCACCAGTTTAACCAGTTGGGCTGTGAAGCCCTAACGGTCTCGTAAGAGTTCAACCAACCCTCCAGAGCGTGACCTGCGTTACAATGCAGAATTACTGAAATACCCTAGGAGACTCGCTATGTCTACTTTCATCATCATTGCCGTCGCGGCCATCCTTCTCATTGCCATCCCAGCAGGCATGATGAACCGACGGATTCACAAACGCACGGAAGACCACGACCCCGAGGCACGCCAAGCCGCGCTGGATTTCCAAAAAGATGTTGATAGAGGGCGGGCCGGCTTCTAAAAAATAAAAAGTCCGGCACTCCAGAGCTAAGAACTGGAGTGCCGGATCTGGCGGTGGCGGCGGGATTTGAACCCGCGGTTGGGGGTTACCCAACAATCGCTTTCGAGGCGATCACCTTCGGCCGCTCGGACACGCCACCGCGTTCCAGATTACGTCGAGTAACCCCGAGCGACAAAATCGCTGCCCATACCACGCGGCGCGGACAGCGATTCAGCTATTTGAGGCTAGGAATTAGTCCTTGAGGTTACCGATGACCTCGTTGGCCTTATCCTTGACGCCCTCAACGGCATCGGAAGCCTTCTGCTTGGCCTCAGAGGTGACCTGCTCAGCCTTGCCTTCGTTTTCCAACTTCTCGTTGTCGCTTACGTTGCCAGCAGCTTCCTTAGCCTTGCCGACGAACTCGTCCTTCTTGTTCTCGAAATCACCCATGGTGTTCTCCTTACTCTCTACTTCTCTCACGTGGACCACCCAGCCTACACCTAAATTGCAAGGCGGCTCCGGGGCCATTAACCAGTTCAGGGGCTAAACGCCGCTGCTACGAAGACCCCCGAAGAAGCCCGTGAGCAGCTCCGCGCATTCTTCCTCCAGTACACCGCCGCGTACCTCGGGAACGTGGAGGGCACCGGGGGCGCGCAATACCTCCACCAGCGAGCCGCACGCCCCCGTCTTCGGCTCAAAGGCACCGAAGACCACCGAAGACACCCGGGACGCCTGAATCGCGCCAGCGCACATCGCGCAGGGCTCCAAGGTGACAACCAGCTCGCAGCCCTCCAGCCGCCAGCCATCGCCGTGCACGCGCACCGCCTGGCGGATGGCTTCCACCTCTGCGTGTGCTGTTGGGTCATTCAGCTGCTCGCGGCGGTTAACGCCGGTGGCGAGTTCGTTGCCGGAGGCGTCGTAAAGCACGGCACCCACCGGGATATCCCCCGCCGGCGTCGTGCGCGCGACCTCCAGGGCGCGGCGCATACGGGCCTTCGCGCGCACCAGCCCCTCCGCTGGTTTAAGAGTCATCCGAGTCGAGGCCGTCAATGAAATCCTCCAGCTCATCGCCAAAGCCCAGCTCGCCGGCGATGCGCAGGAGCATGTCGGAAGGCCAGTCCTCTTCGTTATCGATGATGTAGCCCAGCTGGTTCTCATCGAGGCCGAGGTCAGCGAAGATATCGAAATCGCCGTCACCGTAGGGGTCGGCGTCCTCCCACTCGTCCTCGTCCAAATCCGGGCTATCGATATCGCGCAAGTCCAGGAAATCCGCGGCGAAGTCGTCTTCGGAGGCATAGGTGGCGTCGGAAAGCAGCATGCGTACATCCCCCGGAACCGGGCGCACGACGACGAAATAGTCATCCTCCACGCACAGCAGCGCAAATGCCGCGCCCTCCGAACGGAGGTTGCGCACCGCCTTGATGGAGGTGTTGACGTCGGTGTAGTCATCCTTGAAAGGGCGAATCACCCAGCCGCCTTCGGCACTGGCGACGGTGATGGCAAAGGACAGATCGTCGTGGCTCATACCTCGTCAGATTAGTCGGGTTGTGCCACAATTGTCACCGTGAGTTCTCAAGATGTTCAACGCCCCGTCTGCATTATCGGCCTCGGTCTCATTGGAGGTTCCCTCCTGCGCGACCTAGCTGCTGCACGCCATTCCGTGTACGGCTATAACCACTCCACCTCTGGTGCGCGAACGGCCATTAAGCAGGGCTACGACGTCACCGATGATCTGCCGGCCATCCTGCGCCGCGCCGAGGAGGACAATGCGCTTATTGTCATCGCGGTGCCTATGGATGCGGTTGCTTCGGTCCTCGACGCTATCCAGGCACACGCCCCGAGCTGCGGGCTGACCGATGTCGTCTCGGTCAAGACCGAGGTGCGCCAGCTCATCGTGGAGCGCAACATGGAGGCGCGCTACGTGGGCGGGCACCCCATGGCCGGTACCTCCAAGTCCGGCTGGGAGAACTCCCACACCGGGCTGTTCAACCGTGCTGCCTGGGTTATCACCTATGACTATGCCGCCGAGTGCGACGCGCGCGGCGAGCGCATCCCCGCCGCATGGGAGAACATTTTTGCTGACGTGGTCCGCATGACCCAGATGGTTCACGCGGAGGCGGTTCCGGTGCGCGTGGCTAACCACGATGCCGCGGTTGCCCGCATTTCGCATCTGCCTCACGTGCTGGCGGAGACCCTCGCGGTGGTCGGCGATAATGGCGGCATCCTGGCACAGTCCCTGGCGGCTGGCTCCTTCAAGGACGGAACCCGCGTGGCAGGCACTCGCCCGGACCTGGTTCGACAGATGTGCGAGACCAATGCACCCGCACTGGTCCAGGCCCTCGACGAGGCCCTCGAGTTGCTGCACGATGCGCGCGAATCGCTGGCCTCGGATCAGCCTTCCATCGCCGCGCTTGCCGACGCTGGCTTCCGCGCCCGCACCCGCATCGAAGCCCGATCCGGTGCTCGGAAGGAATCGGTCTCCCCGGTGAAGATCTCTTCCCGCCCGGTCTTGCGGCTGCACCCGGGTGCGCCGAACTGGGTGGCGCAGCTGCGCCAGACCGAGTCTTTGGGCGGGCGCATCGAGATTTTCTAGCCCGTCGGCCAGCTTCGAGCTCTGACCTTCCGCCCTAGCAGGCGGTTTCCCAACGGGTTCCCCTCACCTGGTTCCAGTCAAAAGGTTTGTTTGCCCCCAAACGAACCTTCTACCTGGTTAAAGATGATTTACTTGCCCCCAAGGGAACCTTTTGACTAATGACTTCTGAGTGGAACCTTTTGCGTACTGCTGGGCATGGGGCGGTTTCCAAAAGGCATCTTGCAAATGGCATTTTGCAGATGGCATTTGTCAAAAGGCGTTTTCTCGCCTGAAAACGCCTTTTGGGGTGTGCACATGGCGTTTTTGGCCCCAAAGACACCTTCTATCAGATGCCTTTTGTGGGGTGCCATCTGGTGACCGGCTGTGAAGCAGCATGCGCCGCAGCGTGGGACGGCGCGGGGCGGCACGACACGACGCGGCGTCGGGCGGCGTAGTGCGGTGGCGTGGGGTGGTGCGGGGCGCTTAGTCGCGGAAAGTGTCGTCGCGGCGCTTGCGGGCTTGGGACTCATCACGCGTGATGCCGAGCAGCGGGTATCCCGCGAGGCCCGCTGCTAGGCCCACCGGCAACATCCACAGCATGCCGGAGGCCAGCCACAAGACCACGCCGAGAATGGCGCCAGCGATGAGACACGGAACGATTTTCTCCTTCATGGAGAAACAGCCTAGTTGCTACCCTGCTCAGCACCAGACTTGCGGCGAAGCAAACGTGAAGCGATGGCCAGCACGATCAGGCCCACCACCCCGGTCACGCCGGCCGTTAGAGCTACGGGCGCACTGACCTGCATCGTGGCTGGCGGTTTCGGGGAATTGTCGGCATTGAGGACGCCGTCGGTATCGCGGCCGCTAGTGACGTCCTCGATCCAGTCGCGAACTTCGACCACGGACGTAATCGCTGCGGTCGGGGAAGGCAGGTCCGGATCCGCATTAGACGTGCCAGCCGTGGCCACGCCCACGAGGCGGCCGTCGACAAAGAACGGTCCGCCCGAGTCGCCGCCCTGCATTCCCTCACCATTGAGGGACTTCACGTCCATGATGGCAGCCGCAATCATCGGGCCCACTCCCCCGAGTTCACCGGCCGGGATACTTTCCGCGCCGTCGGGTCCAACAGCGATCTCTGGCATGTCGCCGCCCTCCATCACCTGGGGCGCGTCGGACGAACCAGGGGCGGGAGCGACCATACCGCCGGGGGCAGGCACTGCCATTTCGCCAGGAGCCATGGCCCCGGAATCACTCGGAGCCACCGGCGTCATCTTCTGGCCAGACTCGTCTGGGGTGGCCGGCGGGGTGCCGCCGGAGAGCAATTCGCCTACTTCCATCTCCGCCATCGGTAGCTGGCCTTTACGGGCCATGCGGGATCTGCTGCTCCAGCCGTAGAAGTGCCCCTTCTCGCCGGCGGTGGGGACCGCATCCGCGAGCTTAGCGGGCTTGATGCCCTTGACGGGCTCGGTCAGGTGCATGAGGCCGGCGTCGATAGTCGGCGAAACAGCCCAGGAATCCACGTCATAGACGCGAGTGTCCTTGCCCTGGCCAAAGCGGGCCTGCGAGCCCTCGTTGTTGACGGACTCCAAGCAGTGGCGGGCGGTCAGCACCCACTGCTCAGCCACCAGCGTGCCGGTGCAATCGCCGAAGTTTCCGATTTTGCCCATGCGCAGCGCAGCCACGGCGGCGCTTTCCTCCGAGTGAGGTGCGGGCTGGGCGAATTCCAAGGCCATGGCCGGCGCAGCGCCTAGCCCCACGACCAGAGAGCTGGCCACAACAGCAGTTATCTTTCGTGCCACCATTACGCAGCCACCTCCTTGATTGCCCAAGCCACGACCCTCTCGGCCGGACCCTTTCCACAGAACTTCTTCCACAGCGCGCTCAACAGTAGGAACGCGAGCACAAAGCCCAGTGCCGCCATGGTGTTGTGCAGCGAGACGTGCGCTTGCCAGAAACGAGCGGTGAGAATGTGCAGGATATAGATGGTCAAAGACATCGAGCCCATTGCCGCGAAGGGGAAGGTCAAGCGCGGCAGCTGACGGCCGATGATCAGGCACAGGTGCAGCACCACCGCAGTGACCGCCACGGAGAGAAGGATTTCACCGAGCACACCTGTATGCCCGGTAAAGCGCAGCCAGCCGGCGATGTCAGGGTTAAAGCGCTGCCACAGGCCGATGCCGGTAACGACGACGGCCACCGCGCTCGTGACGATCTGGGTGCGGGTGGGGCGGGTGAGGTAGACGTCGTAAAGCAGCATGCCTGCCACCATGTACGCCAGGAATGCCACGAGGGGGTAAACCTGCGGGAGGGTATAGGGAGCGTAGAGCACCGTGGCGCCCGCGGTGGCCAGCGCGAAGAGCAGGACCTTCCAGACAGTGGCGAGCGGCGGCACCCACGCGGTGAGAGCCATGGCCGCGCCCATCACGACGAGCACCACCTGAATCTCACCGCCGACGGGCAACAGCGCCACGCCGATGAGCATGACTATCAGGCCGCGGGCGACCAGCTTGAGGAAGACCCGCAGCGAGTAGTCGCGAGCAAGGATCATCATCGTGGTTCCTGCAATGATGGCGAACCCCGCCGCCGGCAGCCCAGAGAGCACCACTTTGGCGCCCCAGACCAGATTGGCCATGTGCAGAATAATCATCCCGATGATGGCCAAGGAACGAGCAATATCGAGGCCCACTATTCGGGCGCGCGCTGACACCTATTCATCTCCTTGCAGTTGAAAACGTTTAAAGACCGACCAGTGGCTCTGGCCGGTCTTCTTTTTTGTGTCCGTTTTCAGCTCTGCATTTCACCCAGCGCTGCGTGATATGCGTCTCAGCTACTAAGGGCGATCGCTTACTCACCGCGCACAAGGTAAATGCGCTCAGGCGTTGCGGATGCATCGGGGTCCACCATCACCGTTACTGGTCTTTGAAGAAAATCTATGAGGGCCCCGTCCGATTGCGGGCCAAAGCAGATGTTGTCTGACATCAAATCCCACGTGATATCACTCTCACTAGCCTCGTTGCTCTCAAAGTGGAAGCCGGCGTTATCGCAGGAGAACTCCAAGTACTGATCCCAAAAGTCCACGCGAAAGGAATCCGGCTGCTACGCGGACTCCCACTCGGAATTCACCACGAACTCCATCTGCTGCGCATTGGCGGTGACCAGGTCTGCGGGCACGCCAGTAACAATGTTGCGCTGCGAGGATCCAGCTTCCGCTATGCCCGAGCTCCCCGGCAGCTCCGAGGAGCCTGCACCCGAGAAGAGGGAGGAAATGAAAAGCAGGATAGCGGAGAGAATCGCTTTGATCATGTTTCAGCACATTACCGGATTTGCCCAGCCCACAGAGCTAAAAACGAGAAAAGCCGCCTGAAGGCGGCTGAAATTTAGTGCGCCCGGAGGGATTCGAACCCCCAACCTTCTGATCCGTAGTCAGATGCTCTATCCGTTGAGCTACGGGCGCAGTCCGTTGGCCTGCAGTGCTTCACACCTTAAGTGCGCGCCCTGCTGTGCAACGAGATGTAACTATACCCACGCTCCGGAAAACAAACAAATCACGACGTAGTTGCCCGTTTTCGACGGCAGCGCAGGACAGCAATTCATCTGCCGTTTACCTCGCAGGAGAGGCTACAGAACTAGTCCGAACACCGGAACGGCAAGCAAATAGACGGTGATGGTGATGAGCACGCAGCCAATCAGGTTGAGGCCGATACCGCCCTTGATCATGTCGCCAATCTTGACGTAGCCCGAGCCATAAGCAATGGCGTTCGGCGGGGTCGCCACCGGCAGCATGAAGGCACAGGTTGCAGCCAGTGCCACCGGGATGGTGAGCAGCAGGACGTTGATGTCGCCATTCTCGGTCAGGCCGATACCCACGGCCACACCGCCCATAATCGGCAGGAAGGTCGCCGCAGTTGCGGTGTTGGAGGTGATCTCCGTCAGGAAGAGCACGAGCAGGGCCACCGAAGCGATGAGCAGGATGATGGGCAGGCTGCCCAGCCCCTTGGCCATCTCACCAATCCACAGAGACAAACCGGACTTGTTGAACATCGAAGACAGGGACAGGCCACCACCGAAGAGCAGGAGCACATCCCACGGCATTTCGCTCGCAGTCTTCCAATCCAGCAGGCGCACGCCAGTCTTCGTGTCGGCCGGGATGGTAAACAGCAGCAAACCAGCGGCAATGCCCACAATGGCGTCGTCGTAGTTGGATTCCTTGCTCACAAAGAAAGGAATGATCACCCAGGCCAAGGCGGCACCGAGGAAGATAATGCCCGTCATGATCTGCGGGCCGGTCCATGGGCCAAGCTTTTCAATCTCGGAATCGATGAGCTCGCGGCCGCCTGGAATCTTGTCCATCTCCGGCTTGAACACGGTAACCAGCATGAACCAGGCAATAAACAGGAAGATGAATGCCAGCGGCATGCCCACCATCATCCACTTGCCAAAGCCGAGGACGATGCCGTGAGTTTCCTTCATGTAGCCCATCAGCAGGGTATTCGGCGGGGTGCCGATGAGGGTGCCGAGCGAGCCAATCGACGCCGAATACGCGATACCGAGCATGAGCGCAGTGGCAAACTTCTTCTGGTTAGCCATGCCACCGACGGCGTCGGCAGTCAGCGAAAGCACCGAAATACCAATCGGCAGCATGACCACTGCGGTAGCGGTGTTGGACACCCACATAGACAAGAAGCCGGTGGCCAGCATGAAGCCGAGGATCAGCTGCTTAGGCGAGGTACCTACAACCTTGACCACGAACAGCGCCATGCGGCGGTGCAGGTTCCAGCGCTGCAGCGCCAACGCGATGAGGAAGCCACCCATGAACAAGAAAATCGTGGACGAGGCATAGGGCGCGCCCACATCCTTAATGCTTCCAACGCCGGCCAGCGGGAAGATGACCAGTGGTAAAAGCGCGGTGGCGGCCAGCGGGATAGCCTCCGTCATCCACCACACGCCCATCAGGATGGTCACCGCGGCGACGGCGCGTAGCGCACTTTGAGTGTATTCAACGTCATCCTTGGCACCGGGTGATTGCAGCACAGTATCCACGGCGTTGCTCGGGAAAATAAACCACACGAAGATGGCCAATGCGAGACCGACAAAAAGGCCAATGGCCATGCGACGCCATTCGCGCGTATCGACGCCGCGGTCGTCTTCACCTTCTGTGTGTGCGGTTGAGACGTGAGTGTGCGGGGTAGTCATCTGCCCCCTCCTTTTCCTGGTTAACCAGCCCCCATTCAGCTGAGAGAGAGTTATTAGGATCGCCGAATGGGCCTACAGCTTCAGGTTATCGAGGTCACAGACTGCCAACAAACGCTTTCCGGTTATTACCCCCGCTAGCGCCATAAATCACCCCTGTTAGCAAACTCTATTGCAGAACAACTGCAAAGTTTGCTCACCAATGTGTGGGCAGCCCGCACGCCACAGCCTCCCCACCCAATTCCCCCTCCTCCGCAGATCCCCAGACCTCGTTCCCGCAACCTGCAGGTGGGCGTCGCTAAGCGCTTGCCGACGCCCCACCGCCCACCAGGGAGTTTCGGGATCGAGGTCTGGGGCTTTAGCGCTGCATACCGCTCGCCGCGCGCGATCCACGCCAATGCGCTAAAAGTAAGCCATGAACAACCTAGGCATATTCCACTACATAGACACCCACATGGTCGATCTGCGCACGCTCACCAACGACGACCCCCGATGGGGCAAAATTCACGCGAGGAAATTCCATAAGCTCGCGTGGTGCTATGTCATTCCCCTGCACCGCTGGCTGCAGTTGAAACCCTGGGAGCGAGAAACCGCAGAGGTCTATGCCCATGCGCGTGCCGCACCGCGGGCAACCCTGTTGGGCAAAGCGGCTGCTCGCATCCACGGTATCCCAACGCTTACAACGCCGAGCGAGTATTTCGCGACAGTCCCCTCAAACTCCGTTCCCCAAAGGTCCAAGCGCCAGTACTTCCGCTACAAGCAAACGAAACTCAACAATCAGGTCACAGAAGTCCACGGCATCCGGGTCACTTCTCTCGCGCGTACGGCGATTGATATCGCACGATTCGATGGGTTCGTCGAAGGACTCGTCGCCGCAGACCACGTGAGGTCACGACGGGTATCAAAGGACACCCTCAACTGGGTACTTGGCGACATGGGCCGCGTGAAAGGAGTCGCGAATGCACGGCGGGCCGTGGAACATAGCGTCAACAGCTCCGAATCTCCCTGGGAGTCCTACGCGCGGGCGCTCATCCTTGACGCGGACCTTCCCGCGGTTCGCAGCCTGCGCGCCCAATACCGAGTCAATCAGTACTACGCCGACCTCGCGATCAATGACTGGCTCCTCATTGAGATCGACGGCAATGTGAAATACGAGAACGAGCTGGAAGAGGTGATTCGGGCCGAGCACCAACGCCAAAAGGCACTCCTCAACCAGGGGTTTGTCGTCTTACGCTTCTCACCCCAAGAATTGCGCGAAGCTCCAGACGACTTCATTAACACCATCGCGCGGCACTTAGCTGCAGGCCCCCGAAACTTCCGCTAGATCCCCAGACCTCGATCCCGCAACCTGCAGGTGGGCGTCGCCAAGCGCTTGCCGACGCCCTACCGTCCACCAGGGAGTTTCGGGATCGAGGTCTGG
>NZ_KV794821.1:185315-222174 GCF_001808885.1 Corynebacterium sp. HMSC074E01 | reverse complement strand
GGCGTCGCCAAGCGCTTGCCGACGCCCACCTGCAGGTTGCGGGTTCCAGGTCTGGGGGAATGCCTACCGAGATAGCGCTTCCCTCCAATGTTCGGGAGAATCTTAACGCTTCTGGTACAGCGCGCTCTTGCGGGCAAAGACCGGATCGGAGGTCACCAGGACACCTAGGTTGCGGAAGATGCCCTCATCCACGGAACCCAAGATGGTGGTGGTGTGGACATCGCAGCCCTCGAGTTCCTTCAGTGCGTCGAGCGCGCGGCGGGCGTTCTCGTCCTTGGCCGCGGAGACAGAGAGTGCGATAAGCACCTCGTCGGTGTGCAGGCGCGGGTTCTGCGAACCCAGATGCTTGGTCTTCAGCGTCTGGATCGGCTCGATGGATTCCGGCGAGAGCAGGTGCAGGTCATCGTCGATGCCCGCCAGGTGCTTGAGCGCATTGAGCAAGGTGGCCGCCGAGCAGCCCAGAAGTGGGGAGGTGCGGCCGGTGATGATGGTGCCGTCGTGAAGCTGCAGCGCGGACGCCGGGCCGTCGGTCTCCTCCGCCTTCTGACGCGCCGGGAGCACCACCGGGCGGTCGGTGGACTTGATGCCGGCCTTCGCCATGACCACGGCGGCACGCTCGGACTGCGTGGAGTCGAGGCCGTTGCGGGCCTCCTCCACCAAAGTCTTGAAATAGCGGCGGATGATTTCCTGCCGGGAGGCCTCGCGGCAGACCTCGTCGTCGGTGATGCAGAAGCCCACCATGTTCACGCCCATGTCCGTCGGGGACTGGTAGGGAACGGTGCCGGTCAGGCGCTCAAGCAGGGACTTCAGCAGCGGGAAGGCCTCGACGTCGCGGTTGTAGTTCACCGTGGACTCGCCGTGCGCGGAGAGGTGGAAGTGGTCGATGACGTTGGCGTCGTTAAGGTCCACCGTGGCTGCCTCGTATGCCAGGTTCACCGGGTGGTCGAGCGGCAGGTTCCAGATGGGGAAGGTCTCAAACTTGGCGTAGCCCGCCTGCACGCCGCGCACGTTCTCGTGGTAGACCTGCGATAGTGCGGTAGCCAACTTACCGGAGCCCGGCCCCGGCGCGGTGACCACCACGAGGTCACGGGTGGTCTCCACGTAGTCGTTCTTGCCCAACCCCTCCTCGGAGACGATGAGGTCGATGTTGGCGGGGTAGCCCGGGATGACGCGGTGGCGCGCCACCGTCAGCCCCAGGCGCTCGAGGCGCTCGATGAAGGCCTCCGCCTGGCTGTTGCCGTCCTCGAGCTGCGTCATGACGATGTTATTGACAAGGAAGCCGCGGCCCCGGAAGACGTCGACAAGCCGCAGCACATCGTCTTCGTAGAGGATCCCCAGGTCACCGCGCATCTTTTGGCGCTCGATGTCCTTGGCGTTGATGCAGACGAGGATTTCTACGTCATCTTTGATGCGCTCGAGCATCGCAATCTTGTTATCCGGGGTGAAACCGGGCAGCACGCGGGAGGCATGCATGTCATCGAAAAGCTTGCCACCCATTTCCAGGTAAAGCTTCCCACCGATTTCTTTGCGTCGAGCGTTGATGTGCTCCGACTGCAGCTCAATGTATTTTTCACGGTCAAAACCGATTGCGCGCCCCATAGTATTTAGGCCCTTCCGTTCAACGGGTAGTACCCGGAAAGTCTACAGCAGCACTGCCCCCGCGTAGACTTCCTGACATGCCTGAGGGACACGTTATTCACCGCCTTGCTCGGACACTCAATGCGGACTTTCGCGGCGCGCCGCTGGCTGTGAGCAGCCCCCAGGGCAGGTTTGCTGCGGAGGCCGCGCTTGTCGACGCCTCACCCCTCTCCCTCGCCGAAGCCTTTGGCAAGCACCTCTTCCTCCACTTCGATGCGGATAACCCGCGCCACGTGATTTACATCCATTTGGGGCTCATTGGGTCCCTGCGCTTTGAGCCTTCCGCTGATGTGTGGGGGCAAATCCGGCTGCGCATCGATAACGGAACGATGGCCGCGAACCTGCGCGGCCCGCAGTTCTGCACGCTCATTACGGAGGAGGAATACCAGGCCAAGGTGGCGAAGGTGGGCCAGGATCCGCTCCGCACAGATGCCGACTCTGATGCGCTGTGGGCCAGGGTCCATGCCTCGAAGCGAAGCATTGGCGCAATGCTCATGGACCAAGGACTCTTCGCCGGGGTGGGCAATATCTACCGCGCAGAAGCCCTATTCCGCCAAGGGCTCTCCCCCTTCATCCCGGGCAACCAGCTCGACCGCGCGGAGTTCGATGCCATCTGGTCGGACCTGGTGGAGCTCATGGACTACGGTGTCGAGCACGGCCGCATCGATACGGTCCGCCCCGACCATACGCCGGAGGCCATGGGCCGCGAGCCCCGCAAGGATGACCACGGTGGCGAGGTCTACGTCTACCGCCGCGCGGGGCTGCCGTGCCATGTGTGCGGCACCGAGATCCGCGAGCAGGTCATGCAGGGCCGCAACCTCTTTTGGTGCCCCACCTGCCAACCCGCGCGCTAGGGTGTGGGTTATGCGCCCTGCTTATACCGTTGCCACTGTCCGTGCCGCTGAGAAGCGCCTGCTTAAACAGCAATCCCATGAGGATCAACTCATGAAGCTGGCTGCCGCGGCGGTGGCCGACGCTGCCTCGGTGATGCTGGAGGCACGCCCCGGCGCGGTGCTCATTCTCGCTGGCTCCGGCGGCAACGGCGGGGATGGGCTCTTTGCCGGGGCGGAACTGGCCTCGCGCGGGGTTACGGTCCATGCCCTGGTTCCAGAGCGCTGCCACGAGGAGGCCCTCGCTGCGTTCCGCAGTGCTGGTGGCACGGTCCTTCCTTCCGACGCGCTGCCTAACGGCAGCGCGCTGGTTATTGACGCCATCGCCGGCCTCGGCTCCGCCCGGGGCCTCTCCGGTGCAGCCCTGTCCCTCTACCGCCGCGCCACTTCTGCCGGGGCGGCAGTTTTGTCCGTCGACATGCCTACCGGCGTCGATGCCGACACGGGAGTGTGCGCCGCGGATGCCGTCCACGCCGATGTCACCGTCACCTTCGGCTCGCCGCGGCTCGGTCACGCACTGGCCGCCGAATGCGGGCAGGTTGTGGTCTCCGATCTCTTCCTGCCCGGCGCGCCCTCCTTCGCTGCGACCCTCGCCGAACTGGATGAACCAGCGGCCTTCATCGCACACGAACCCTCCGTGCCGACGGCCTTTGCGTGGCAATCGGGCGAACTCGAACTGCCGGGCGGGCGCGCTTCCCGCCCCTGGCCGGTTGGCTGCACGGGCCCCGTCACCGATCCCACTCCCAACTCACGCTCCGATAAGTACTCCGGCGGGGTCGTCGCCCTCGCCGCCGGCAGCGAGGCTTACCCGGGCGCGGGCATCCTGTGTGCCACCGCGGCGGTGCACGCCACGCCCTCGATGGTGCGCTTCATCGGCGATAACTCGATCACGTCTCTACTGCCCGAGCTGGTCTGCCATCCCGATGTGTCCTCCGCCGGTCAGGCCCAAGCCTGGGTCGTCGGCCCCGGCCGCGGTACCGATTCGGCGGCGGCCACCGAACTGCGCAAGGTGCTAGCGCAGGGCCTACCCACCGTTCTTGATGCCGACGCCCTAACGCTTCTGGCGCGCAATACCTCCCTGCGCCAGAAAGTTACCGAGCACCCGATGACCATCCTCACCCCGCATGAAGGCGAGTTCCGCCGCCTCTATGAGGCCGCTTTCGGCTCTGCTCCCGAGGCGGCCACCGGCTGGGGCGCTGCCCTCCACGAGCTAGCCGAAGAGCTGGACAGCATGATCCTGCTCAAAGGACGCCTAACTCGCGTTACCGCTCCGGGCCAGCCGCTCTATTCCTTCAATGCCGGTCACTCCTTTGCCGCGACTCCTGGATCCGGGGACGTGCTTTCCGGCATTCTGGGCGCGGTCATGGCTCAGCTCTTTTCAGGCCCTTCCACCGAAACTGGCAGCGTGGCCATCAGCCGCACCATCACCGAGGTCCTCCACGCCGGCGCTATCCACGCACACGCGGCGGCCATCGCGGCCGAAACCCCCGAGGGCTTCGCGCCCTGTTCTGCGTCCCAGATCGCGGCGGCCATCCCGCGGACCATCGCGCGACTCCTCAACGCCGAGCGCTAGCTCGTTGGCCCGGCGCTAGCTCTGACGCTAAGTACGTTTCGATCAAATAGCACCCCAAAAATTCGAAGATCTGGGGCCTTATTTGATCGATCCGTACCCGGCAGTCACCGGGTTGGGAGGTTTTCGCAACGAAGCCCTAGAATTTCGCGGTTTACGGACCACTATTTACGAAAACGTACCGCCGCACGGCGCAGAATACCGGACGCGGTGCCCACAGACTTGCGCATGAGTCCCCGTGGCCCCACCGCCACCGTGCCGCGGCGCAGCGAAGTGTTCTCCCACGGCCACGTCATCCCCGCCCATGCTGCTGCTACGGCGAGGGTCTCTGCCGCGATGTAACCAGGCCAGGGTCCCAGCAGGTTGATGATGGAGGGGCTTCCCGGCGCGTGGTTGAGGAAGCCATAGTTGCCGTCGGTCTTCGCATTGACCGCCATGGCGGTGGCCATCCACACCGGCGTGACCTTCACGGCGAAGCGATAGCCCTTCCACGTCGGCCGGTAGCCCAAGCCAAAGGTCAGCGCCAGCGGCACAGCGAGGGCCACGATGTGGAAGAACCAATAGGTGCCAAACCGCAGCCAGCGCGGGGAGAAGTAGTAGATGACGTCCGGGGTGATGATGGCCTGCGGGTTGAGGATGATGCCCCAGAAGTAGGTCAAGGTCAGGGCGTGCTCATTGCCCGTAATGAGGCCCAGCGCCAGGATCGGGCGCAGCACATCGCACAGGTGCAAAGGCAACGACTCGCGGATATCGAATTGCTTCGGGTCCAGGGAAATGACCGTCCACGCAGTACCCGCCACCAACAAGGCCCAGCCCACCATCCGGCGAACAAAGGTCTCACGGGAGGTGCCCTTGATACGGCGTGCAGCGACGATAAAGACCCCGCAGGCCACCACGGTGATGCTCAACATGAGCGCGTGCAGCGCGGTCCACTGCTGCATGCGCGGGTAGTCAGTTGGGCTTACTCGGGGCTTGCGGGGTCGAATCATAACGGGGTAATAATTTACCCCTTTGTATGAACATATGAGAGATAAGCGGGTTCCTACGCGGCTAGCTCGGAATATTCGGAGAGCTTTCCGTCCTTGACCTCGACCACGGTATCGGCATAGTCAAGGAGGCTGCGGTCGTGCGTGATGAACAGCGTTGCGGTGTCGAAGTCATCGGTGACACCGCGCAGGAGCTTGGCAATCTCGCGGGAGAGCTTGGAGTCCAAGGCGGAGGTCGGCTCATCCGCAAGCAACACGGAAGGCTGGCCCATGAGCGCGCGCGCAATGTTGACGCGCTGGCGCTGACCACCGGAGAGCTGGTTCATGCGGCGGTTGCCAAAGCCCTCCAAACCCACGAAGCTGAGCAGCTCGTCAGCCCGGTCACCGCGGGGCTTGCGGCCCTCCATGTGGTCAATAATGAGCAACTGCTCGCGGGCCGTCAGGGCAGCTAGCAGGTTGGCCTGCTGGAAGATGAGCCCGCGGGTGCCGTGCATCTCAACAGTTCCGGAGTCCGGCTCGATGAGACCGGCGGCTACGGAGAGCAGGGTGGATTTACCGGAACCGGATTCGCCGATCACGGCGGTGAGCTCGCCGGGCTTAACGTCCAGGCTCACGCCGTCGAGTGCAGTGGTGCGGGACTGGCCGTCGGGGTAGGTCACCACGATGTCGCGCAGTGACAGGGCGGGAGTAACGGTAGTAGTCATTAGGCGTTGCCTCCTAGGGCGTCGAGCGGGTTGATCTTGGAAACGCGGCGGGTGGCCAGGAAGGCACCGGCGATGCCGAGCAGCCAGATGCCGAGCGCGGGGACGATGACGGTCATGGCGGAGACCTCGAAGGGCACGGCACCTTGGGCGGCAAGGCCCAGCAGCCAGCCGACGAGCGCGCCTGTCCCAACGCCAATCGCCAAGATGATGGCTGCCTGCGCAATAGCATCCTTGAGCAGGTACTTCACGCTGGCCCCAAGGGCACGCAGGATGGACAGGTCACGAGTGCGCTGGATGGTCCAGATGCTCAGGAAAGCGATGGTGACCAGCGCGGAAATACCATAGAGGAAGGCCTGCATGGTCAGCAGGGAACCGCGCTCCGAGCTATAAGCCGGAAGACCGGACAGGGCCTTGCTCATGGACACGGAAGTGTCGGTCGGCTCCTGGGACAGCACGGCCACACCCACCATGTCTTCGGGGGAATGGGAGACCTTCTGCCAGGTTTCGGTAGAGACCCACACCACCGGGGAGTGAGAGTAATACTCATCCTCGACCACTGCGTTCACGTCCAGGTCCACTCCGCCGAGGGTGCCCCGGGAGGGCGCGTTCAGGGCCTCGTCGATGGATTGGCTCAAGACCATGCCTTCCTCCGGAATCACGGTGCTGGAGCCAGGAATCTGGGTGCCGGCGGGCAAACCGATAACCGCCACGCCGCCGTGGCCCTCCAGCTTGGTTTGGGAGGTGCCCAGCGGAATACCAGAAGCGGGAACGTCCTCGGCGAAGATCTCCGACTCGGTGAAGGAGGGATCTTCCGTCGAGAAGGTCACATAAGGATTCTGCTCCCCGAGTGCCTCAAGCGCGGAGGTGTTTTGCTTGGACAGGCCTTGGGTCAGGCCGGACAACATAACGAGCAACAACGTAATCAGAGCCACGACGCCGCCGATCAGGAAGAACCGACCGCGGGCTGTGACTATCTCTCTCAATGCCAGGAACATACTATTTATCCTGCGTGTGCGGGCGCCGAAAGTAATCGGGTAGCCAGTTGAACCTCCACTCAACCAGTTGGTTGATTCGCCCTCCTCCAGCCAGAGGATAAGGTGGATTGCCGTGATGATGAGCAACAAACTGTGGACCGTGGGACTGCACGCCATGTTCGGCTTTCTCCTCGTCTTCGGAGTGCTCCGCGCGTGGGCCGATGACCGTCTCGACGCCCGCGCCCTCGGCCTCTCCATCGCACTCGCAGTGGTCTACACGGGATTTGCCATCTTCGGTTCCCGCACTATCGCCCGCCCCGTCCCCACCACGCTATGGCTCGCCGCCCTGTGTCTGTTGTGGATCGGGCTCATGGTGCACGCCCAAGACTTCATGTGGCTTGAGTTTCCGCTGGTCTTCGTCTTTATCCATGCCCTTCCCTTCTGGCCGGGAATCGTCGCCAGCGTGGTGTTGTGGGCCGTCGCGGCCTTCGTCCCCGCGTGGATCCATCCGCAATTCTGGACCACGGCCGCGGCCATCGGCCCGTTCATCGGCACCTGTTTCGCCGTGGCCGTCTACCACGCCGCCCGCCGGGTGCAGGCGGAGGCGGCGCACCACGAGGCCGTCGCCAAGCAGCTGCGTGAGACCCAGGAGGAGCTGGCCGCCAGCGAGCACCAAGCCGGGCGCCTGGAGGAGCGGGAGCGGCTCTCTCGCGAGATTCATGACACCGTGGCGCAGGGGCTGTCCTCCATCGTCCTGCTCAGCCGCGCCGCCAAGAAGACATCCACGCAGCAGGACGTGACCGAGCAGCTCGCGCTCATTGAGAAGGTGGCCCAGGACAACCTGGCCGAGGCCCGGCGCTTCGTCAAGGAGCTCGCGGCCCCCGCCTCCTCCATCGATAAGGAATTGCGCACACTCGTGGATGAGCTCCAAGCCCAGGCCACGGGGCTCGGGCTGCGCACCCACTTCGGGCTTAAACTCACCGGCAGCGCCGACGTCCCCGCCGAGTTCTCCCACGTCATCCTGCGCGCCGCGCGCGAAGGGCTGACCAATGTCATGAAACACGCCGACGCCGACCAAGCCGTGGTCACCCTCGGCTCTTTCACAGATGAGATCACCTTGGATGTCGTCGATAACGGCCGCGGCATCGACAGTCCGCGCGGCTTCGGGCTCACCGGCCTGGAGCAGCGTGTTCGCAGCGTCGGCGGCAGCGTCCAAGTAGAATCATCACCCGCCGGCACCGCGCTCGCGGTGCGAATCCCAACAGGAGGCAGCAGCAATGGTCAACGTGATGCTCATCGATGATCACCCCGTGGTCCGCGCCGGGCTGCGCGCGATTCTAAACGCTTTCCCCGATATCGAGGTGGTGTTGGAAGGCTCCGATGGCTCGGCCGTCGAAAAGCTGGCGGATGCTGATGCTCCCCACATTGACGTGGTCGTCTGCGATATTCAGATGCCGGATGTTGACGGCATCGCCGCCACCCGGCGCGTGCGCGAGCTCGATGGGCCCCCGGTGCTCATACTGACCACCTATGACACGCAGGCGGATATCCTGGCCGCCGTGGAGGCAGGCGCGTTGGGCTACCTGCTCAAGGACGCCCCCGAGGACACCCTGCACGCCGCGGTGCTCGACACCGCCGCGGGCAAGCGGACCTTGGCGCCTGAAGTCACGAACCTCCTGGCGGAGCGCTTGGCGCAGCCGGAAACCGCGCTGTCTCCCCGCGAGCTGGAGATCCTGCAAGCGCTGGCCACGGGGGCCTCCAACAAGCAGATTGCCCAGCGGCTCTTCATCTCCGAGGCCACGGTCAAGACCCACCTCATCCACGTCTATCAAAAGCTCGGCGTGGAAACCCGCACCGCAGCCGTCTCCGCCGCCCGCGAACGAAAGCTCATCCAATAGATGCATACCTACGATTGCATCGTGGTGGGTGGCGGCCAATCCGGCCTGGCCACCGGCTACTACCTGCGCCGCCAGAAGCTCGACTTCCTCATCCTCGACGCCAACCCCTCCCCCGGCGGAGCTTGGCAGCACGTGTGGGATTCACTCACGCTCTTTAGCGATGCTCAGTCCTCCACCCTGCCCGGCTGGCCCATGCCCGCCTACCCGGGCTTCCCGCCGGCTTCCCACGTGGTGGACTACCTCACCCGCTATGAGCAGCGCTATGACCTGCCGGTCCGGCACGGGGTGGCGGTGGAGCGCGTGCTTGACGACGCCTCCCGCTTCCGCCTCCTCACCACCCACGGTGAGTTCCGTGCCCGCACCGTCGTGGCCGCAACGGGCACATGGTCCGCGCCCTTTATCCCCTTCTACCCCGGTGATTTTCAGGGGCGCCAATGGCACACGGCGAGCTACCCGGGGTGTGGTCCTTTCTTAGAGTGCGGCCACAACAATCCTGTAGCCGTTGTCGGTGCTGGTAATTCCGGCGCGCAGATCGCCGCCGAGCTCTCCCTCGCCGGCGTGGACACCACGTGGTTTACCGCGCACCCTCCGCGCTGGATGCCGGATGATGTAGACGGGCGCGTGCTCTTTAGCCGCAACCGTCAGCGAATGCTGGCCAAGCTGCGGGGCGAGCCGGACCCGGGCCCCGAAACAGAACTGGGGGATATCGTCATGGTCCCGCCAGTGCTCAAAGCCCGCGATAGTGGGATTCTGAACGCCACCGGCATGTTCTCCTCACTCGAGGAGCTCAACCGCGAGGGCTTTAGCGATCTCATCTGGGCCACCGGCTTCCGGCCGGCCTTGCGCCCCTTCCCCGGGCTGCTGGCAGAAGGAAAGCCCACGGTGGAAGGTTTCTTCCCCGTGGGCTATGGCTCGTGGACGGGCCCGGGCTCGGCCACGATTACTGGTGTCTCACCCTATGCGCGGCGGGTGGCGGGGGACGTCGCCAAGCTCGTGCGTACGCCCAGCTAAGTACTACAGCACCACCAAAGCGAGGAGCACCACCGCTGCCAGCGCAAGGAGGAATCCCAGGCGCCGCAGAATCTTTGTCTGCCCTTCGCGCCCCAAGCGCGCCATGAGTACGGCGCCGAGAACAGAACCCACGGTGTTGTATAGAAGGTCATCGACATCGCTAAAGCCCAGGGCAAAGATATACTGGGCGCTTTCTATGCACAGGCTGACCATCAGGCCGATGAGCATCGCCCCGCCCAGGCCCCATTTAATACCCGACAGGTTGCGTCCCGCTACGTAGAGCGCCGCGCCCAGCGGCATGAAGAGAGCGATATTTCCCACGAGGTCGGTCCACCCGCCGTACCACACGGAAGAGTTCTCAAAACCACCAAAGAGCTGCGTGTTCACCTGGCGCACCGCATGCGCGGAGCCGTCAACCACGCCGGGGATGTCCATGAAGGGCTTGCCCACCGTCGCCAGAATCACGACCACCATGGACAGGGCCGCGACTAGGAAGGAATCACGAAGCAGGTGCCGATACGGATCCGGCGCGGGCCGCAGCCTATTGCGCGGGTGTTGAGCTTTTATCCCAGTCATGCGCTTCACCCTAACGATGTTCTCTGGACGCTGGCTGAAGCATTAGCCGGAAAACGCTGCTTCACACCCTCTGTACGATAGTGCCCATGAGCACACTTATTGTCACTCGCACGGAGTCCGGAGTAAGCCATTTCTTCCAAGAGCAGCCCCTGCTCGGGGAAGGTGACACGGTCGTAGATGTGCAGTTTTCTTCCCTCAATTACAAGGACGCCATGGCCTTGGAGGGAGATAAGGGTGTCATGCGCATCGATCCCCTCGTCCCCGGCATCGATGTCGTGGGCATCGTGGCGGAAACTTCTGATTCTCGCTTGAACCCCGGCCAGCTGGTCGTCGCCTGCGGCGATGGCTTGGGCGAATTCCGCCACGGCGGCTACACCACCCGCCAGCGCGTCAACGCAGAGGCCACCATCCCCGTGCCCCAGCGCTTCAGCGCACACGATGCCGCCGCGATCGGCACGGCCGGCTACACCGCCGCTATCTGCGTGAACCAGCTGCGCGCGCACGGCACCACGCAGGGCCATGTCTTGGTCACCGGCGCCACCGGCGGCGTGGGCTCCATCGCGGTCCAGCTGCTCAAGTCCGCTGGCTACGAGGTCACCGCCGTGACCGGCCGCGTGGATTCTCAGTCGGACTACCTCACCGCACTCGGCGCGGATCACGTTCTGGACCGCGCGGCATTGTCTGAGACCGGCCGCCCGCTGCAGAAGGCGCTGTACGACGGCGCGATTGACACCGCCGGTTCCACCGTTCTGGCCAATGTGCTGGCACAGGTGCGCTGGGGCGGCGTGGTGGCCGCCACCGGCATGGCGGCTGGTCCGGATCTTCCCGCCTCGGTGCTACCGTTCATCCTGCGCGGCATCGTGCTGGCCGGCGGTAACTCCGTCGACGCGCCCCGCGAGGTGCGCGAGGCAGCCTGGCAGCTTCTCGACGAACACCTTGACCTCACCATGCTGAACTCTATTACCGAAACGGTTCCGCTGGCCGATGTCGCCACCGCGGCCACCGAGCTGCGCGCCGGCTCGCGCCACGGGCGCACGGTGGTTGAGATTTAAGCGGGCGCAGAGCTCACCGCGTCCCGCTGTTTAGTGCACGCGGTGGGACAGAGATTCGTCGTCTGTGCCGGGGGCATTGCCCAACTCGCCCGTGGTGTCATCGTCACTGCGGGCCAGCCAGATGGAGGAGAGCACCAGTCCGCCCCAGATGACGACGACGAAGAGGATGAAGAGCAGGATTGCGCTTGTAGTCATTGTCGTTGACCTTTCCTAATACTCGCTACTTGTCGTCAGTGTTCGGTGCGGCTGTAGTACCCGTGGCAAGCGGGTTCGGGGTGCCGGCTGGACGCCCACCTACGGGGACGCCGTAGTCCGAGGTCTCCATGCCATCCAGGTACTTGTTCCCGCGGAAGGCCACCAGCGGCATGAGGAAGCTGGCAAGCAGGATGATTCCCAACACCGCCCAGCCAAAGAGGCCAATCTGGGTGGAGGAGTAGCCCTCATAGCCCTCGCGGGCGATGGTGAGAATTTCGTTGACTAGGAAGTAGACCAGCAGCAGCGGGGTGGCGATGAAGGTCAGGAACTGCCAGAAGCCACCGACCTTGAACTGCGATACCGCATTGATGTGCTGCTGAATCTCGCGGCGGCGGCCGGTGACCCAGCCGACGACCACCAGGGCGCAGATGGAGCCGAAGACGATACCCAGGTTGTTGGTGAACTTATCCATGATGTCCAGCGTGACCAAGCCCGAGGACGTGGAGAAGAGAACACACGACACCACAGCCATGGTGCCGCCCACGGTGATGGCGGAAACGCGGCGGGAAATGTTGAACTTATCTGCCACGGCGGAGACGACGACTTCCATGATGGAAATCAGAGAGGTCACGCCGGCCAGGAAGAGAGAGCCGAAGAAGAGGACGCCGAACAGTCCGCCGAGCGGCATGAGGTTGATGATCGTCGGGAAAGCAATGAAGGCCAGGCCGATGCCGGAAGATGCCACCTCATCCACCGCCACGCCCTGCTGGGCGGCCATGTAGCCCAGGGTGGCGAAGACGCCGATACCGGCCAGCACCTCGAAGGAAGAGTTAGCAAAGGCCGTAACCAGGCCGGTGTTGGTGAGGTTGGTGCGCGGCTTGAGATAAGAGGCGTAGGTAATCATGATGCCGAAGCCAATGGACAGGGAGAAGAAGATTTGTCCGTAGGCGGCAATCCACACCGACGGGTTGCTCAGCACGGACCAGTCCGGGGTAAAGAAGGCGTTGAGGCCCTCGGCGGCGCCGTCGAGGAAGAAGGCACGGATGACCAAGATGATGAACATGACGGCCAGGACAGGCAGGAAGATGGACGTCAGTTTGCCGATGCCTTCATTGATGCTCGTGGCCAACGTGGCGATGCAGACGATCCACACGAGGATCATGACGCCAAGAATGGACGGGACGATGTGCCCTGAGTAGGTCGCCTCCGGCTCTGCTTGGAGGAAGTCACCCATGAAGTACTCCGCGGGATCATCGCCCCATGCCTGGGTCACAGACTTGATGGTGTAGAGCGCCGCCCAGGCAATGATGGCGGCGTAGTAGATGGCGATGAAGAAGTTCACGCCGACCTTGAACCAGCCGATTCCCTCCCAGCGGCTGCTGATACGGCGGAAAGCCAGCGGCGCGGAACCACGGAAGCGGTGACCAATAGCCAGGTCGAACCACAGGATGGGAATACCGGCAGTGAGCAGGGCAACCATGTACGGGATGAGGAAGGCACCGCCACCGTTCTCATAGGCAACATACGGGAAGCGCCAGATGTTACCCAGGCCAACGGCGGAGCCGATGGCGGCCATGAGGAAGACAAAGCGCGTATTGAAGGTATCGCGCGTTGAGCGAGTCTTGTGCGGGGTTGATGTGGTCATGAGAGAACTTTCTTCTTGAGCAAATACGCGCACGAGCAAGACCGTAAGAAGTGTTTATACGGGCCGCGTACGACGAGTATTAGCGAGAATCTTAGCCTACCTGCCGACCTATAGGTACCGTTTTGAGTTTTTATTTCTAGATCTTTATCCCTGCCTAAACCCCATGGCCAGGGCCCCAAAACCACCACTACCCCTCAACTCCTAGCTCTTGTCCGAGATGATGGGGTCCGGGAGGAAGCTAAGCGATGAAAGCTGAAATCATGCGGGAGCCCGCGGCTAGGTTGCGCCACTGAATTGCGAGCCAAGTCACACAATCGGGGCGAGTTTCTTTTATCATTACTGTCATGAAAGAAACTAACTCGGTCACTGGCTCCGTCATCATCGTCGGCAGCGGCCTCGCCGGCATGGTTGCCGGATACGAGGCCCTCAAAGGCGGCAAGCACGTCATCTTCCTGGAACAGGAAAACCGCAATAACCTCGGTGGCCAAGCCTTCTGGTCCCTCGGCGGGCTGTTCTATGTCAACTCCCCCGAGCAGAAGATGATGCGGGTCAAGGACTCCGAAGAGTTGGCCTGGCGCGACTGGGCCAACTCCGCAGATTATGACCCGGTGACCGAGGATGACCGGCACGACTACTGGGGCGAGAAATGGGGCCGCGAATACGTGCGCTTCGCTGCCAATGAAAAGCGCGGCTACCTCAAGTCCTTAGGCCTCAACGTCCTGCCCACCATCGGCTGGGCCGAGCGCGGCTCCGGGGATGCCTCCGGTCACGGCAATTCCGTACCGCGTTTCCACCTCACCTGGGGTACGGGTCCGGAGGTCGTGCGCGTCTTCCGCGAACCACTCCTTAAAGCAGAAGAAAGCGGCCAAGTAGAATTCCACTTCCGCCACCGCGTGGACGAGCTCGTCGTTGAGAACGACGACGCCGGCAGCCCGCGCGTCGTCGGCGTGCGCGGCAGCGTCCTCTCCCCCACCAGCCAGGCGCGTGGTGAGGCTAGTTCGAGGGATGTGGTCAAGCACTTCGAGCTGCGCGGCTCCGCCGTGGTCATCGCCACCGGCGGCATCGGCGGCAACCTGGAGAAGGTACGCAAGATGTGGCCCACTGAGCGTTGGGGCGAATGCCCGAAGGAGCTGGTCACGGGCGTTCCCGCGCATGTCGACGGCCGCGGCATCGACATCGCCCAACAGGCCGGTGCCTCCGTGGTCAACACCGACCGCATGTGGGCCTATACCGAGGGCATGACCAACTGGAACTCCATTTGGCCCGGCCACGGCATCCGCATCATCCCCGGGCCCTCGGCGCTGTGGATCGACGCCGAAGGCAACCGCCTGCCCACCAACCTCTTCCCCGGCACCGATAACCTTGCGGCCTTGGCCCACATTGGCCAGACCGGCCACGGTTACTCCTGGTTCGTGCTCAACAAGGCCATCGTGGACAAGGAATTCATCTTCTCCGGCTCCGAGCAGAATCCGGATCTTACGGATAAGGAATTCAAGAAACTCGCCGGCAAGCTCGGCCCCGGCACACACGTGGCCGTCAAGGCATTCATGGAGAACGGAATCGACTGGGTCGTGGAAGACAACCTGGAGGATCTCGTCGCCGGAATGAATCGCATTTCACCGGAGGGCTCCCCCACCATTGAGGTAACCCAACTTAGAAAAGTCCTGGAAGACCGCGATTCCCAGCTGGATAATCTCTTCAGCAAAGACGCCCAAGTCAACTACCTGCGCGTGGCCCGTGGCTTCTTAGGCGACAAGCTCATCCGCGTTGCTCCCCCACACCGCATCCTGGATGACAGCAAAGGCCCGCTCATCGCTGTGCGCCTGAAGTTCCTGACCCGCAAGACGCTCGGTGGCCTGGAGACCAACCTGGACGGCCAGTGCCTCAACCCCGATGGCACGGCACTCCCCGGCCTCTATGCTTGCGGCGAGGCCTCCGGTTTCGGAGGCGGCGGCATGCACGGCAAGAATGCGCTGGAAGGCACCTTCCTCGGCGGGTGCATCTACTCTGGCAAGCGCGTGGGCGAAGCCTTGGCGCGCGAATAGCACGGTTTTCTAATACTGTCGGGCACTATGAACCTCGCTAGGAACGTCCGTATCGACGTGGAGAACCCTTTCTTCACCACGGCTCGCTTTGTCGCCGCCCCCGCGGAACTCACCGTGGGCGAGATGATGATTATCGTTCACGCCGCGCTCGGCCTTGAGCCCTCTCATCCGGGAATCCTCGTGGGCGAGGAAGGAACGCCGATCGACGTCCTCACCATCATTGACCAGGACTTTTTCGAAACATTCCGGGAAGTAGCGCACTACCACCCCTCGGAGGGCGCATGGAATATCAGCATCAGCGTGGCGGACACCTCGCGCGTCGTCATGGGCCTGCCAGCCCTCATCGCCGGTGAGGGCCCCGATCTTATGAGTGAGCTGGGCAGTGCCGAGGCGATGTTCAAGGTGGTCCTTGATGTCCAGGCGACCATGGCCTACATGGCTGTACCTACCGAGAGCATGGAACGCATCTTCGCGCTCTTCCCCAACTACACGCTAGACCAAATCCATCAGCGCCTCACCACGTTCTTCCCGCCAGCAGTGGCGCAGCGCCTGGCCACCATGGGCACGGAGGCCGCCAATCTGGAAGGCGGCACCAAGCCCGCGCTGCCTGGGGATCTCCCTCTTGATCCCTTCCGCTCCACTCCTTTCGAAGACATGCCGGTGCCGTCCTCGGAGATCCTGGAGCAATGGCGCGCGGATATCCACGAGGCCTACCCGGAGCTGCGCCCCGACTATGAGCTGCCGGCGCTTGACGACGCCACCGCTCACCACGTAGGCCAGCGTATACGCGAATACCTCGAGGTCATCGAGGAATATCCACGCCTGACCGGGGCCGGCTACCTCAAGCAGGCGGCCGTCGCCCGCCTCAAGGAGGGCCTCAACAGCCCCAATGATTTTGATGATGTCAAGCGCGAGGACTACCACCAACCGCTGCTGAACCTGCGCGGATTCCTCACGGACCTGGATTGGCTCAAGACCACAACGACGCAGATCAAGCTCACCAAATATGGCCGCAAGGCCATGAGCGATCCGCTCTGGGCAACGCAGGTCATCATGAACAACATCCCTTATGCCTACGCCGAACCGGAGGGCATTCCTCAGCTCTCCTTCGAACTAGTCCACCTATTGCGCGGTGAGTGGGAGTTCAACCCAGAATACGACTACACGCACGCCATCACCCGCGATCTGTTATTCACGCTCGGCGTCATCGAGGATGACTCCACGTTCCCTGACATCACCGATGGGTGCGAGGGCTTCCTCGGCGAGATCATCGCCAAGGTGCGCCAGGAGCTGAACCAAGAGCTGGATTAGCCCTGGTTCAGCCCCCTCCAGGCCGCATGCCGCTGCCTACAACTACCGCGAACAACTCACAACAACCTCGAAACAACTACAAAACCAGCAACAACCCTTTTGAACTGCCCTTTTCCAACCGATGGGAGCGCTAAACCAGACACAGTTGTTGGCAAAGTTGTTTAAGAGTTGTTTTTCGCGACACTCAAGCCTCAGAAAAACAACTTCCTGGGGAAATGTACAATAAGAACATGGACTCAACAGTTCCCGAGCTTGATTTTCTCCCCGCCCACGTCCGCGATGCCCTGGATGCAATCTGGGCCGGGGCGAAGGCCGACGCGGTGGAATCAGAGGTCCTCGAATTCAAAGAGGACCCCGCCGCCCGCCAGGTGGGCGCTCGCCGCAGCGGGAATCCGGACGGCGACATCATTGAAAAACTTATCGACGAGTCCGTGTGCTTTGCTAACGGCGACACCGGTTCTGGGCACATTGTCCTCGGTGTCGCCGATAAAACACCCGGTCCCGCAGGTTTTTCGGGAACGGCAATGGATCCGGGAAGGATCGAGAAGAAAGTTTTCCACGGAACAGAGCCCAATCTGCGGGTTGAAGCGACCGAATTCGACTACCGCGGCTGCCGCCTTGTTCTTGTTCGCATCCCGGAAGCCCTGTCCTTCTATCGACGCAAGAAGGGGCAGGCTTCCCGCCGCGTGGGAACAGATTGCACCCCCGTCCCTGAAGAGCTACGTCGCGCTATTTCACGTGTCCGCGCCAACCCCGATTTTTCCAACTCCCTGTCCCAGAAGGCCACACAAGACATCGATCTTGCGTCACTCAACGAAGCGCGACGACTCCTCCAGGTAAAGCGCAGCCGCTCGGGCGAAAGCGCACACGCACCCGAGACGACCACGGGCCTCCTCCGCGAGTTGGGACTTATCGACGAGGCTGGCCGGCTCAAGCGTGCCGGCGAAATTCTCCTGCTCCCACCAGAGGTTCCCCAGGTGATAATCCGCCACCTGTGGCGCCCGATGGTGGGCGCCGACCCGCAAGTTACTGAGATTTCTGCACCGCTTATCCAGGCACTCCCCCAAGTCCGCCGCCTCATCGCTGAGCGCGGCGACCAAGAGGTCGAACGCGTCCAGCTGGATAACGGTCAAGAATTCGCCATTCCTCGCTTCCCGTCGCAGGCCGTGGATGAAGCCGTCACCAATGCGGTTATTCACCGCGATTGGCAGCTCTCCCGCCCCATCGTCATTGAGCAATCACCCCGGACCCTGAAGATATTCTCACCCGGGCCGCTGCCCGTGGGCGTGGAACCCCATCGTCTCCTCACTACCCAGTCCATTCCTCGCAATCCGCGTCTGATGGCAAGCATGCGCATGCTTGGCCTCGCGGAGGAGTCTTCTCGCGGTTTTGACCGCATGTGGGCCGCGATGTTGTCCACTGGTCGTGAGATTCCACAGGTTGATGCCACCGACACTGATGTGGAGGTCATCATGTCCGCAGGAAAGCCAGATGTCGATTTCGTTCGATGCCTACAGCGCCTGGCGGACGTCAAGGGATCCCAACTCATCGGCAACCTTAATACCCTCCTCACACTGAAGCACTTGTGGGAAGCTCCGCTTATCACCGCCGACCAGATAAAGAAAAAGACTCAAACTTCCGACATCGAAATGGAGGAACTCGTGGCGGCCCTCGAGGAAAAGGACCTGTTGACAAAGGTAAGGGATGCCAAAGAATGGGTGCTGAGCGACTTCGCACGTAAGGCAATGGGCAAGGAATCCCCGGGGGATCTATCTACTGTCAGCGTCCAGGAGTGGATAGAGGAACGCCTGAAGTCCGGTGAGTCTTTACGTTCTTCCGAACTTGCTGAAGACACTGGACTCAGCCGAACTGAAGTCACCAATATCCTGCGCCACCTGCGCACTCTCGGCCGCGCCATCATCGACCCCGCCGGACCACAGCGCGGCCCAAACACCCGCTGGATCGCCCCGTAGGCGAAAACCTTAGACAACGACAAACAACCCACAACAACCTCGAAACAACTGCAAACAACCAGCAACAACCTGTCTGAACTGCTTTTTCACAACAAAGGGGAGCTCTAAACTAGACACAGTTGTTGGCAAAGTTGTTTCAGAGTTGTTTTTCACGACACTCAAGCCTCAGAAAAACAACTTCCTGGGAAATGGATACCGAAGAGAGGTGAACCAGGCAAGGGATTTTTTGAAAATTCACGCTCGAGGGAATGCGCACGTCCATGTTTTGGACTCAAAGAAGGAGCGCCAACCGCATACAACCAGCAATTTTGAAAGAAGGAATGAGTATGAATTCCACCTGCAGAATTGGACGTACCGTCATTTGCGCCTTCAACCCTAAAAGTCGCGCCGCCCCGAAAATTACATATGGCTACTTAATAGAAGATAGCTTTTACTAATGGCATGGACCGTGACACGCGCAAGGCCGCGGTCATGGATTTAGCCGATGAGCTGGGGAATTTAGTCGCGGTCTCCCCCGCCCTGGAGGAACAGCTCGGCGTGGGCCTTCCCCGCTTAGTCCGCACCATCATCGGGTTGGACGAATCCGCGGCGCGTTCCGCGTTTGCGGACATGATGGACGGCGCACGCCTGAACTCGGTGCAGCTGGCCTTCATGAACCAGATCATCGGCGGGTTAGTCCACAACGGAATCGTCACTGTCGCGGAGCTCTTTGAGAGCACCTTACGACAACTATAGTTCCCCCTTCGACGCCTTTGACGGCAACGTGGCCACCATCCATGACATCAAGGAGCGCCTAGAGCGCGCATTGAACACAGCGTGGATGAGGTGCCCCTAAGGCCGTTCCTGAGGCACCTCAGAGGCGGTGCCGGAGTAACCGCAGGAACGGCGCTTTCTTGGGGCGAGTTACTTCACAACGAGGTTGACCATGCGGCCCGGCACGTAGATCTCCTTGACCACGTTCTTGCCCGCCGTCAGCTCAGCGATGCGCTCATCTTCCTTGGCAATACCCACGACGGTGGCTTGGTCGGCATCGGCCGGAATCATCACGCGGGCTTTGACCTTGCCGTTGATCTGCACCGGAACCTCAATCTCGTCGTCGACGAGGTACTTCTCATCGAACTCCGGGAAGGACTCGTAGGTGATGGTCTCTTCATGGCCGAAGCGCTTCCACAGCTCTTCCGCGATGTGCGGGGCGACAGGGGAGACCAGCTGGGCCAAGGGCTCCACAGCGGCGCGCGGAGCGCCCTTCGGGTAGGCCTTGGTCAGGTAGTTCACGTACTCGATGAGCTTGGCCACCACGGTGTTCAGGCGAAGGTTCTCGTAGTCATCACGCACACCGGCGATGGTGCGGTTGAGGTGCTTCAGGTCATCCTCGGAGAGCTCTGCGTCCGTCGTGCACAGCTCGCCAGAGTTCTCGTCGACGGCTAGGCGCCACAGGCGCTGCAAAAAGCGCTGCGCACCGACGACGTCCTTTGTTGCCCACGGGCGGGAGGTATCCAGCGGACCCATCGACATCTCATAAACGCGCAGGGTATCGGCACCATAATCGCGGCAAATGTCATCCGGGGCGACGGAGTTCTTCAGGGACTTGCCCATCTTGCCGTACTCCTGGTTGACCTCTTCGCCGTTGTAGAAGAACTTGCCATCCTTCTCCTCAACCTCGGCGGCCGGGACGTAGACGCCGCGGGAATCGGTGTAGGCGTAGGCCTGGATGTAGCCCTGGTTGTAGAGGCGGCGGTAGGGCTCCTTGGAGCTCACGTAGCCCAGGTCAAAAAGGACCTTGTGCCAGAAGCGAGCGTAGAGCAGGTGCAGCACGGCGTGCTCAACACCGCCGACGTAGAGGTCAACGCCACCCGGATCGTTAGCACCGTGCTCCTCTGGGCGCGGGCCAGTCCAGTAGCGCTCGTTCTCCAAGTCGCAGAAGATCTCATCGTTCGTCGGATCGATGTAGCGCAGCTGGTACCAGGAAGAACCTGCCCACTGCGGCATGACGTTGGTATCGCGGTAGTAGGTCTTGGGACCATCGCCCAGACCCAGGTCCAGCTCCACCTCAACCCACTCGCGGGCTTTGGCCAGCGGCGGCTGCGGGGCGGAATCGGCATCATCCGGGTCGAAGGAGACCGGCTTGTAGTCTTCTACCTCCGGCAGCTCGATGGGCAGCATCGACTCCGGCAGCGGGTAGGCCTGACCGGCTTCGTCGTAGACGATGGGGAAGGGCTCGCCCCAGTAGCGCTGGCGGGCAAACAGCCAGTCACGCAGCTTGTACTGGATCTTCTCGCGGCCCACGCCCTGTTCCTCCAGCCACGGGATGATGGCGGCGATGGCCTCATCCTTGGACATGCCGTTGATATCCAGGGAATCGTTGGCGGAGTTCACGGCCTTGCCGGACTCGGTATAGGCCTCCTTGGTGATGTCGCCGCCAGCGACCACCTCAGTAATCGGCAGGCCAAAGACGGTGGCGAACTCGTAGTCACGGGTATCGTGCGCCGGGACCGCCATGATGGCGCCGGTGCCGTAGCCGGTGAGGACGTAGTCCGCGATGAAGATCGGGACCTTCTTGCCGTTGACCGGGTTGGTGGCATAAGTGCCCAGGAAGACGCCGGTCTTTTCCTTGTTCTCCTGGCGCTCCAGGTCTGACTTCGCGGCGATGGATGCACGGTAAGCCTCCACGGCCTCCTTCGGATCATCGTGGCCGAAGGTCCAGCGGTCATCCACATCATCGTCATAAGGGATGGGGGAGAGGAGGGCGTCGACAAGCTCGTGCTCCGGGGCCAGCACCACGTACTCGGCGCCGAAGAGGGTATCCGGGCGGGTGGTGAAGACGTCGATGTTGTAGCCCTCGGCGTGGAAGGTCACCTCCGCGCCGCGGGAGCGGCCAATCCAGTTACGCTGCATGGACTTGACCTTCTCCGGCCAATCCAGAAGCTCCAGGTCATCGAGCAGGCGGTCGGAGTAGGCGGTAATGCGCATCATCCACTGGCGCAGGTTCTTGCGGAAGACCGGGAAGTTACCGCGCTCGGACTTGCCCTCCGCGGTGACCTCCTCGTTGGCCAGCACCGTGCCCAGGCCCGGGCACCAGTTCACGGTGGAGTTGGACAGGTAAACCAGACGGAACTCGTCGAGTGCCTGGCGCTGCTCTTCCTTGGTGAGATCCGCGTAGTAGCGGCCGTCCTTGGTGGTGCGCTTGCCCACCTCAAGTTCCTTGATGAGCTCAGAGATCGGGCGTGCCTTCTGCTGCTCCTCATCGAACCAGGAGTTATAAATCTGCAGGAAGATCCACTGCGTCCACTTGAAGAAAGACGGGTCGGTGGACTCCACGGAGCGGCGCGGATCGTGGCCCAGACCCAGCATGCCCAGCTGGCGGCGCATATTGTTGATATTCGCCTCCGTGGTGGTGCGCGGGTGCGTACCAGTCTGGATGGCGTACTGCTCCGCTGGCAGGCCAAAGGCGTCATAACCCAGCGTGTGCAGGACGTTCTTGCCCAGCATGCGGTTAAAGCGGGCATAAATATCCGTGGCGATATAACCCAGCGGGTGGCCCACGTGCAGACCCGCGCCAGACGGGTAGGGGAACATGTCCTGAATGTTCAGCTTCTCCGCGGGAAGCTCCTTACCCTCCTCCGCGAGCGGACCGACTGGGTTCGGCGCGTTAAAGGTGCCGTTGTCCTTCCAGTACTGCTGCCAGGCACTTTCAATCTGCGCGGCGAGCTCCGGCGTGTAGCGGTGGGTGGTGTTATCGCTCGGGTTAGTCATGGTTAGACAGTGTAGTCACCGCACGGACATCTCCCCAGTTAGACCCAGCTAGGCCGCAATTCCGTTCCGCAGCGCGGCCACGCAACTGACGACGCCCCCCTTGTCCCCTCTAAGCTCTGCCACTAAAATCACCATTGTTCTACTGTTCTACATTTAACTTTTTACAGTCACCAGCCAATAAGGAAAGGCGGTTGGAGCAATGACCAACATTTCTTTGCGCGAACTCAACCAGCGTTCTGGCCACATCGTTCGCGAAGTTGCCGCTACAGGTCAAAGCGTGGTCATCACCGACCGCAATCGGCCCATTGCTCGCGTTGTTCCCATTTCATCTCTAGATAGCCCCGTGGAGCAGTTAGTAGCTGCCGGAATCCTGAGCCACAACCCGAAGCCTTACTCACAGCCAAGCACCACAGACTATCTGCCTTCCGGGACAGACGTTGTATCGCTACTGGATAGGGAAGACCGCTTGTGATGATCTACGTCGATACTTCGGCACTAGCGAAGTTGGCCTTGCCCGAGCGCGAAAGCTCCGAAGTCGCTGCACTCCTTGAAGGCCAGCAACTGTTTTCTTCTGCACTCATTGACATCGAGTTATCTAAAGTGTGGCAGCGCAGTGGCCTCACCGGCGCCGGTTACCGGAAGTTCACGGAGGGGGTCTCCAAAGTTGGCATCAGCGATGAGGTCATTCGTCGAGCTTGCTCGCTGACCGGCGTTCGCTCCCTGGATGCCATCCACCTGGCGAGCGCCTGCCTTCTCCGCGACGCTGGCCTCACCCTGACCTTTTTCACCTACGACAAACAGCTCCACGCCGCTGCCCAGTCTCAAGGTTTTGCTGTCTTTCCCTCGCCACAGTGACGACCACCAATACAAGTCTTGGGGGTACCTCTACTTCGTCTTCACTACCAACCCGACTTAGGCCAAATTGGTGCGGAACAACTCCACCCCGCCGTCGAAAAATGCAAGGTAGCAGCGTCAAGAGTGACGTTGCGGCACCTGCCCGATGACCTAAGTCGGGACACAACGACCGTTCCCGTAGAACACTGTACGCATCTTCGCGAAGCGGATTACCTTCTTTGCCCCCTCGCAGCGCGCAACGTCTGCGCGCCTCCATCGACCTGCAGGAGGCGTCTGACAAAAGGCAGCGGTCTCAAGCAAGTCGGTGCTCACCCACCCCATGACCCAAGTCGGGACCAGTAAAAGTCCTGGGGTAGCCCTACATCGTCTTCACTACTAAACCTTCTTCACCACAGCAGGCTTCAGCTTCATCGCGCCAAAACCATCAATCCGGCAATCAATGTTGTGGTCTTCCTGGCCGGTGCCGGCGTCGAAGTTCAGGCGGATGCCGCGCACCTTCGTGCCGGCCTTCAGCGGCTGCTGCGCGCCCTTGACCTTAAGGGTTTTGGTGATGGTGACCGTGTCGCCGTCAGCAAGCGCGTTGCCCACGGAGTCGACGATGGTCGGTTCGCTTCCTTCCGCGGCCGAAGCATCAGCAGAGTCGGCGGAGAACTCGTGCGCACACTCCGGGCAGACGATAAGCGGCGGCATCTCGTAGGTGTACTCAGAGGAGCATTCGGGGCAGGGCGGCAGAGTTGCGGCCGAAGTGTCAGACATAGGGGAGAGTTTAGCCTGCGTAGCACGAAAAGATGATCCTTCTCTCATTCCATTGATAGATACCCGGGTGGGGTATAGGCTTGAGTAAACACAATCGGACCCATTCGGAAGACTTATGAAACGCCTCATCGCCCTCACCACTGCCTGCGCCGCAGCCATCGCCCTGTCCGCCTGCTCCACGGAGAGCCCCGTCCCGAGCGAAGCCTCGAAAAGCGCCGCTTCCAGCACCGACATCCAACAGGTGCCTGCCGAGGAGATCCTCGCCGAGTTCGACCTCGAAGGATTGGATGGCCAGGAAATCGTGGACAAGCTGGACCGCCAGTCCAAGGACGAGCGCAATAGCGATCTCCTCGCATCCGTGCGCCCGAACGAGCTCATCCTCGCTACTGAACAGGGTCAGGCCTCCCTGCCGCTGCCGGAGGACAAGTTCTACCTCTCTATTGCGCCGTACCTCTCCCGTACGCACGACTGCTTCAACCACTCCCTGACCACCTGCACCGGTGAGCTCAGCCAGGAAGACATCCACGTCACCATCACGGATGACGAAGGAAATGAGCTAGTCAACGAAGACACCACGACGTTCGACAACGGCTTCATTGGCTACTGGCTGCCGGCCGACAAGAAGGGCACCATCACCATCGAGCAGGACGGCAAGACCGGCGAGGTTCCCCTGGATACCTCTGACGAAGGCGGTACCTGCGTGACCACGCTGCAGATGGCATAATCTGCCCATTCACTCACCACGGTGAATCCCACCTCCTGGGGTTCACCGTTTGTCGTTTTATGGTGTCCACGCAGTGCTTGCCGACGTCAACAGTGTTCTGGGCAAGTCCCCATACGGCCACTCCCTGAAGAAATCTCCGAGCAGGCAATTGACCACAACAAGTCCGCTGGTGTCGTCAACTCTGTTCCTTTTAGCCACGCCACCCCGTCGGCGCCGGCTTCTTGGGCGCAGGCGTTGTGGCTGCCCTGCTCGGCGCCATCGCCGCATTCCTGCAGTCTGTCGGCGTGGTCAAGGCTGACTTCTCCGCTCTGCAGAGGATGTTCCGCTAAGCGCCACGCGCTAAGCGACGCGCTGAACAATCAGCGCCCAAGCAGGCCCTCCGCTTTCGAAGCGGAGGGCCTTTGCCGTTCACGCACTTCGAGTATTCTCCGCTTACTGGGGGACTCCGCTAGACAGTCGTACAGGAAATCCATCAGTGTTGTGGCGTCGTCCGCGCGGAAGAGCTCATCGAGGGCAAGGTTGAACTCCAGCCGCCGCGCGTGGGGGATATTCAATGCGCTGTATCCATGACGCAGCAAGAGGCCGGACGCCACTAGCCTGGCGGTCCGCTTATTTCCATCGAAATAGAACTGGCTGCGTGTTGCAGAGCAGAAATAAGCCAACGCTTGCTCGACGGGGTCTCCACATCCTTGAAGGGAGGCCAGCAAATCAGCATGGGCTTCACCCAACTCTTCAGCAGGGTCAAAGGAGATGAACCCGCCGTCCATGAGCCGCACGCCACCGCCATCTCCCTCCACGTGGCCTTCACCACGGAAAAGGCCGGCATCGAGAGCCTCGTTCCTTGCTAGGACAGCATGGAGCGCGTCACTGGTGGCTTTATCCACCGCATACTTCTCGTTGATGACCAGCTCGTGGAGCAGGTTGAACGCTTCTGACAAATCCAAGATCTGTTGCTGTTCAGCAAGTGCCTTTCCGCCCACAGTGACGCCATCGAGCAACGTGCGGACTTCCGGGAGGGTAAACGTGTTTCCTTCCAGCGCGGCGGCATTCCATACCAAGTCAGGAAGTTGCTTGGTTAGTCGAAATAACGCGCGCTCGGTCCCCAACTCCACAATGTGAGGTCGTTCATGGTGTTCCCAGCTCACTCGGCTCGTCGCTCTTCTCATCACTTATGCCCCTCCCACATAGTTTTCTGCGCACGCATCGATAGCAAGCTGGTGCGGTGTCACGTAGTGTATCCCTGACTCTTTTGTTGCGCCCGTTAGCTCTTCGTCAGCCACTGGCACGAGGGTGATCCCTCCGGTTACGGGCTCATCACTCGCACGAATCCGCGTGGGCAACGAAGGCACTATCTTTGCTGGATTTGTGCACCAGATCAACGTTGACTGAGGTTCTCCTGCATCAGCGATCTGCCCCGCGACTCGTTGAGCCGCAAAAGCACCCGACATCGCCCATGGTTGCCCGCTCGCATCAACCGCTGAGGCAATCGTTATGGGATTCGACGGCAAGAAGTGGAAAGCCCCGTGGCGGCCATAAGGATTAGAGGCCCACGCGGCCCGTTCCATGAGAGCCTGGTAACTGCCGCCGGCGGCCGGGGCATCACCCCACTGCACGAAGCGGTCAATCCAGGCTTTCACGTCCGGTTCCTCGCTTTTGACGTCCCCACAAAGCACTCGGGCGGCTGTCGCGGCCGCGGCATCACTGCTGCGCTGTACAGATATGGAAACCTCGTATCCGAGCACCCGCATTACCTTCTCCAAGCCAGCCAAACTCGGTTGAGCTGTCCCACGCAACCACAGATTGAGCGTATTTCGCGAGACCCCCGAACGCCGCGACACTTCACTAAGGCTCAGTGGGCTTTTCTTGAGGAGTTGTACTGGGTCCATGGGCCTACTATAGCTAGCTGTCCTATAGATAGGACAGGTGTCCTACGTATAGGACAGGTGATACTTCTACCAGCGACATGGCAACAGCACCCCACGGTGTCCTATGATGAAAAAAATGAGCGCGGAGATCTATTCACTTCCCACAACGCCGTTGGTCACCACTGATTTCATCGAACAGGGCCCCCGGATTTCACTGCGCCGGGGAAGCAACATCCTCATGCTTCAGCTGCCCGCTACCTACCCTGAAGCAGACCTGACGGACCCACGATGGGTGGTCAAGTCCCATTTCATCGATCGTCCCCATTCGGTGCGCGAATTCGCCACCGAAGAACCGCTGGAAGTCGGCATCCCTGGGCCTTTTACCCGTATCGAGGTCACCCTGCGCGATGACGAAGAAGATCTCATCGAAACCGTCACCTTCACCGGCATCACTGATGAAGCACCGTTCATCGTCTATGACCGCACGACTCTCATCGCGCCGCAGGGCACCCTCAAGGACGCTAAGCCGCTCGGAATCTGGGCCGGCTGGGAAGTAGGCCCGCTGCCGGATCGGGTTGAGGTGCCGCAAAGGGAACCGGTGGACGTCGCCAAGCACGGCGATTTCGAGTGGGACTTTGACGTCGCCATCCTGCCCAACGCCCGGGGCCTCGACAACGAGCCGGTGTTCACCAAGTCCCCGCGCGTGCATCTCATCGCGGAAGGGGAGTGGCGCATCGATCTCACCTACGCGCCCCTTGGCGGCGAGCAGGAGGAGATTTCGGAGCAGACCTTCGACGCGGGCATCGCCGAGCCTTTCCCGGGTGACCTCTACGAAGACCCATGGGTGGGCCGCTACAAGGTATCGCTCTGGCGCGACGAGGAGCTTGTCGACGTCCGCTTCATCTCCCTCGCCGAGGGCCTCCACATGCGCGCGACCAACGACGGTCCGCGCGGCATGGACTTCCGCATCATCGACGCCCTCGGCGCGCACTCTGCCTTCAGCTACACGTTGGCCTCCCCACCGAAGAAGCCAATCGCGCTGGAGAAGGGCCTGCGCACCTTCGAGGACACCGAGGTCTCGCGCCGCGAGGTGGTGGCCAGTGAGGCTGGCTATGAGCTGGAATTCGATGTCTGGCCTGAGGCCCTGTTCAGCCGCGTCAAGCGCATCGGCTTGGAACCCACTGAGCACTCCGATAAGCCGGTGATTTTTGCCGGGCAGCTCGATCAGGATGACATGTTCACCGTCCACTCACCCCGCCCGCTGCCGCTGGCGAAGTTCGTCACCATCGACGGCCGCCAGAAGATCAAGGAGCTGGCGCGTACCTCGAAGACGACACAGGCGGTCACCAGCCTCGCCGTCCCCAATGCCGCGCTGGCCAACGCCGTGCGCAAGCAGCCAACGGCAGAGCTTTTCCTCATGTGGTCCACGCTGTCCTATGAGGACTACCTGGACTCCCTTCCGGCGGAGGAGCGCGCGGCCCACCAGGCCCGTAGCTTGGAGCGGCGCATCGTCGAGTACGAGGCTTCCGCATCCACCAGCTTGATCTATGCGGCGCTGGCCACCGTCCGCAAGTCCCCCTTCGTCAGCCGCGGCCTGCTCAACGGCGATGAGATTATCATCGAGCAGAACGCAGAACCGCAGGCAGATTTAGTGGGCTGGGCCTGGCCATTGGCCGAGCCCACCGTGGCGCCTACCCAACTCACTCCCACCGAAGAGGGGTTTGAGCTGCCCGCCGACCTTGCCGAGCAGGGCTCATTGCTTGTCGACGTCCGCGAGCTCCGCGCCTCCTCCAACCTCGCCGCCCCCGCTCGCCCCTCCAGCGCCTCCATCGTGGTCACGCCGGAAGGCTCGCCGGCGGCGCTCGCCTCGAAGGACTGGACCCCGGAGCAGCTCTGGGGCACCTTCCGCGCGCTTCACGTGCTCTCGCAGCGCAGCCCGAACCCAAAGCTGCAGGCGATGTTCGACAGCACGATTGATCGCCTGCGCGCCCAACCGGAGGACGCGCTCCACGCCCTGGCGCGCACTGGCGTTAGCGTGAACCAGCAGGCCCGCTCGCTCGCGCGCACGCGCTTGTTCCACTCGCCGCTGGAGCCCACCGCCGAGTCGAGCGCCGATAGCTACCTGGATCTCCTGCTCGATCCTTCCGCCAGCGAGAACGCGGAGCTGAACGCCGTGCGTGAATCCGGCGCCGATGGCCTAACCCGCCCGATGCTGCTGAATGCTGCGACCATTCACAGCCCCACGCCGCCCGTCGATGATCTGATGGGGGAGGCCGGCCGCGTCGCCGCGCTGCGCGAGTGCTTTGCCAACAACGGCGCACTCGATGCGCTGGGCACCATCGAGCACCTGCGCAAGGACGCCACGGCACTGGCCTCGCTGGTGCAGAACGCGGGCGTTGACATGTCCGTCAGCCACACCCTTATCGCGTTAGGCGCCTTTGCCAGCGGAAATACGGCGGATGAGCTCAATGCCGCTGCGTGGATGCCCTACATCTCCTATGCCTTCGCCTTGGCCTCTCGCGCCGCGGCGAACGACATCATCATGGAAAGCCCGTTGCTCAAGGAGGACATGCCCATGCTTGCCGACGTCCTCCCCCTCGCCCCCCGCCTCTTCTTCTACGACCTCGTGACCGCGGAGGCACTCTTCCACAATCGCGACATGTAGCCGCGTGAGGTGTGCCACAATAGGTGAGCATGAAGGTTATCTCCACGAACGTCGCTGTCCGCCGCCCCGAGCCGCACGGGCGGCACGAGTACACGGGCATCGATAAGCAGCCGCGCCCCTTCCTCGACTTGGAGGTCCCCGGGCCCAACTATGGTGACGGCTCCGGCGTGGTGGGGGATTCCATTGGTGACCACGCCCACCACGGCGGCGCCGAGAAGGCCGTCTACGCCTATGCCCGCGAGGAGCTTGACTACTGGGAGGGGACGCTCAACCGCGTGCTGCGTGACGGCTACTTCGGGGAGAATCTCACCACCGAAGGGATTTCCTGGCCGAATATGCTGATCAACCAGCGGATTCAGGTGGGGGAGTGCGTGCTCGAAGTGTCTATCCCGCGCACGCCCTGCGCCACCTTCTCCGGTTGGATGGACGAGCCCGGTTGGCTCAAGTCCTTCACGGAGCGCGGCGATTGCGGTTCCTACCTGCGCATCATCGAGCCTGGCCGCATCACTCCTGGCAATGAGATCACGCTTATCGGGCGCCCCGACCATGACATCACCATGGGCATGGCCTTTGCCGCCAAGATGGGGGACAAGGAGCTAGCCCGGCGCGTCGTCGACGCCGGCTGCCTCGCCCCAGTCCACCACGATCAGCTGGTCAAGCGCCTTAGCCCTCGCGGTTAGCTAGCCATTCATAGGTTGTCGCTTGTGAGCCGCGCGTACCATCCATACGCACGAACCCAGCGCTCACAAGTGACTTCAGCGCATATCGGACCTGCGCTCGAGTGAGGTTTGTGACTGTTTCTATTTCACCAATGGACAGGGGTTGTGCCGCCGCACTCAGCGCCTCCGCTACGCGCGGGGCGTTGACTCCTAGGCCATCCACGTTCGCTGGTGCGTCCACTCGCCGTTGCGATTCGATGCGGGATTCCTCCTTGCGTAGTGGCTCCCAGGTACGGGCTTCTCCACGCGTGTCCGGCCGCCACATCTTCACCGTAAAATGCACACCGGAATCTATCAGGTCAGGCTCCGGCAGTCCTTGCTCTCGCGCGGCATCCAACATGAGCTGCACGCCGCCGCCTTCGCCCTCAATGACAAAAGAGCCATCGTCTGCTTTGAGATATCGGCACAGTCTATAGAGACGCTGGTTAATCTCCTGTCGTGCCAGATCTCTCGACTTCAGCTGTTCAACCGTCAGATCCCGAAGGCCTCCTGGACTGGAGATGACCAACTTGTCCGGTAGTAGGCGAACGTCGATCGATTTTCCTACTCCTAAGGTGTTCGGCCCAAGATCGCGGTGTACCAATGCATTCGCCACGGCTTCACGAATGGCTGAAAGGGGAAGCTCCGGCACTTCCACCATTGAGCCATCCTCGCGATAGCGCCGAACTGCGGCCAAACGTTGCCTTACCCAGCCCATAACTGAGTTCAATAGGACCGGTATGGGTCCCTCAAAGGTCTCCAACCCCAACACTCGCCCGTGCTTCGAACCATTCGGTAGCCTTTGCGCCACTGTTACTGCTAGGGAAGGAAAATGTCCTTGAGGATAGAATCCCAGCGCATACAGGCCAGCAAGCGTCAGCTCTCCAGTCGCGGTCGTCACCGCTAGTGCCCGTAAGACGTCCTCATCTTGAGTAAGTCCCGATAGTCGCCGATTCTTTCTCCGCGCCTGAACCAAGAAATCTTCCACCACGGCGCGGTCCAAGTCTGCGATACTCGTGCCTTCCACAATCGTCGTGTCATAGGACACTGCCTCCTCGGCATGCAGCTTCGCTACGTCCATCATGCGTAGCTCGGAGGCACTCATACGATAATCCCCATCAGCCATTCGAAGATACGCTTCTCCCCTGTAGATAGCAGGCTTATCAATGATCGGAAGACCCGTAACCTCCGCAATCACGACATGCGTGCCATCTATTGCCACACTGTCGGTATGCACTGTGACTGGAGGGGTGATGGCATGACGCGCCTGCGAGGCCAGAGCAGCCTCCATCTCCGAAGGATTCTCAATGCCAGTGACAATGAATCCTTCCTTCTCATTGACACCGAGAATGATAAGGCCGCCACTCGGCATGTTTGCGAACGCGCACAATGTCTGCGGTAGAGAGTCCGGAATGCCCCCTTGAGCGGTTTTGACCTCGACTGTTGTTGAATCACCGCCGCGCAACTCAAGCTCAGCCAATAGCTCTCTCAGCTGATTCTCGGACCAATTGTTCACGATGAATACCCGCCCTCAATGTTAACAATGACGGCTCAATGCTAACTTCATTCCTCTTCAATGACAAGAGTTCTCATTGATCTTCCCATTGAGGTGTCATTGACATTCTCATTGAGGCCAAATTATGGCCCTGAAACCCCGTATGTTTAAGCTTTATCTAGCGCATAAACCGCAATGAGTGGTTGGATAAGAGTTATCCAACCACTCATTTGCTGTCTGACGAATGGATAGCCTCTACAAGCCTCACTACGTTACCGAGAGCTGGATCCCCGAATCAGGCTCCGGCATTCCCCGGCGCGATAAGGCCGGAGGCCCTTTTTAGGTCTATGTCCCTGACCATCTTGTAAGTAAGGCATGGAGTTTTCCCCAGAGCTCACCAGCCGGGCAGCACGTATCGAGCGAGAGATCTTGGATCTCAACCGTCATGCTGCTTCTGGCCAGTTGGAATCTGTGGCCCGCTTACTCATGCGTTCTGAGGCGATTTCTTCCTCACGCATTGAAGGTATTGCGCCCAACGTCGACAAGGTTGTCCTCGCGGAACTCGCCCAAAAGGAGGAAGTCCGCGGCTTTAAGGAAAGCGCGGAAGAGGTTGCGCGTAACCTCACCGTTCTGTGTTCCATTGAGAAGAGCTTTGCCACCGAACCAACATCTCCATCGGCCTTCTTGAAAAGCTCCAAAGAGAGTTGATGGGGGAGAAGGGCTCTATCCCCACTGGTCTCCGCACTATTCAAAACTGGATTGGTGGAAGTAACCACACACTCTTTGGGGCCGAGTTCATCCCAGCGCCCCCACGTCTAGTCCATGACCTCGTAGACGACTTATGTCTTTACCTCGATGGCGCTTCGCACGGTGCTCTCATCCAGGCCGCGATTGCTCACGCTCAATTCAAAACGATTCACCCATTTGCAGATGGCAACGGCCGTGTGGACCGTGCTCTCATTCATGGGATTCTTCTGCGTCGCGGACCTACTGAATACACCATTCTGCCGGTAAGCCTCGTCCTCGATACGTGGTCCAAATCGAAAGCTACCTGCCTTTTCGCACCATCAAGCGTGGGAAAATCCTCACCATGAAGCGCACGTATAAGTGGGAGCATGTCAAGATTCCCCTCATCCGGAACTAGGCCGCAGTTCATTTTTTAAGAGCCGGTTTGACCGCTTCCGGAGTGCAATACGGCGATGGATACGAGGCCACGTGGGAGCTGCGCGCCGCGGAGAACTGGGTGACTGAACGTGTGTCGATGAACGTTGAAGGCGACGGATGGGGGCGAAGCCTCGAGCTGTTTAGGTCCGAGCAAGGCGTGTGGTCGGCGGAAACCAATGAAGAGGGCGCCCAGCTTGAAGATCTGCCCTCCCCCGGTATCGTCCAGTCAGCCGACCTGAAAGCCGCACTCGATTGCGCTCTCGGTCTGTGCCCTCTCACCAACACAATGCCTATTCGTCGCTTGACGCTACTTGAGACTCAGGTTCCGAAAACGCAGCTGATCATGGCTTGGATTGATATACCGTCCCTCCAGGTGATCGCATCAGACCAGTACTACAGCTCCGTCGATTCTGAAACTGTCCGATATGAAAGCGGAACACGGGGAGTCGACGTCGAGTTGGAGGTCGACGGTGGCGGCGTGGTCGTACACTACCCTGATCTCGCACGGCGGGTCTGATCCGGAAGCAACTCTAACTAAGCTGGGCGGTATGAACGACCTGACCATCGCACCTGGCCCAGGGATCCCCGGGGGTCTGGTCATCGTCGCCGCCGACCTGACGGAGCGGTTCGCGAAGTCGTCGGGACCAGGTGGCCAAGGCGTCAATACTACGGACAGCAAAGTGCAGCTTTCCGTCGATATCGCTACGTGCTCATCGCTTTCCGACGCCCAGCGTCGCCGCGTCCTCCACAACCACGAGCACCGCCTAGACGGCACCGTCCTTACCGTTACCGCATCGACCCAGCGATTGCAGGTACGCAACCGCGCCGAGGCACGCGAACGCATGGCCGCCCTCTTGCGCGAGGCGCTCGCTCCGCCTCCTCCCCCGCGGCGCAGGACCAAGCCGACGCGGAGCTCGGTGCGACGCCGTCTCGAAGCGAAAAAGCGGCGCTCGGAACTCAAGTCCACGCGACGGCGGCCCCAAATTCCCTAGTTCGAACCATCCGCATGCATATCCTCACGCTGACGGACCTGGTTCGGGTAACCGCTACGCTGAGACAGCTTGGACCGGTTGAATCCGCTCGATTTCCGAGAGGATCTTGTCTTCCGCCACGTCCAAGTCATATTGAGCCTGTAACCCGAGCCAGAACTGGGGGCTCATCTCGAAAAACTTCGCTAGACGAAGGGCCGTGTCAGCGGTTACAGCGCGCTTACCGTGAACAATTTCGTTGATCCGGCGGGGCGGAACGCCGATGGAGACGGCGAGCTTGTGCTGGGTGATCCCCATTCCTTTGAGGAAGTCCTCCATGAGGATCTCACCGGGGTGAACCGGAGGGAGCTTGTCAGTGGTAGTCAACGATCTCAACCTCCTCTGGCCCCGCCGATCACCTTTCAACGCCTCGAGCCGGTTTCCCGGGGGAATCCGCTCTCGATTCCACAGACGCTCAGTGTCCTTGTCAGCGAACGACTGGATCATGCTTCACCTTATCCCTGATAACGCGAAGCGTCAATAACGCTACGCGTTAAATTTGAACTCCACGGTATGTAGTTGCAAAGCTACTTTCTCGTTAGCCTGCAACAATCAGAAAACTGTAATTACGTCAGCACACAGAGAACATATGGGCGCATGGAAACACGTAAAGGTTGTGCGGGATGGCGTGGACGTCAACGTGAAGATTCTGGAGAACCTCGCCGCGCACGTCGCTCCCGCGTTGGGTGGCAGCCGAACCACAAAGGACCAGTCATCTGCTATCCCATCGACTAATTCCTGCAGGTCGCAGGACCTTCGCGTAACCGTCAGTTCAGTGCATTTTGAATAGTTCAGCACACGTTGTACTGTTCAGCACATGCTGACTATTGCTTCACGCCTCGACGTTATGAACCGGCTCGGCCGGGCCATGGCTGATCCGACGCGTTCCCGAATCCTGATGACCCTACTCGACGGTCCGGGCTACCCGGCCGAGATTTCGCAAAGGTTGGATCTGACTCGCTCCAACGTCTCGAACCACCTGTCCTGCCTACGCGATTGCGGCATCGTCGTCGCTGAGCCGGAGGGCCGTAAGACCCGCTACGAAATTGCCGATCCGCACCTCGCGGCGGCGCTCGAAGCGCTGGTCAACGCGACGCTGGCCGTCGACGAGAATGCCCCCTGCATCGACAATGAGTGCTCGGTGCCCGGCTGCGGCGAGAAAGGAACGGACGCATGAGTTCAGCATGTGGATGCGAACACGAACCCGCCACGGAGATCGAAGAGCTCGATCGGCCATGGTGGAAGGACCCCGAGCTACTGCTACCGATCTTCTCCGGCGTAGCCCTCATTACAGGACTGGCGCTGGACTGGTCCGACTTGGAGACGCCCGCAACGGTACTGTATTGGCTTGGCCTGCTGTTAGGCGCTTACACGTTCGCACCTGGAGCGATCCGGAACCTTGTCACGAAGCGCAAGCTCGGCATTGGTTTGCTTATGACGATCAGCGCGGTCGGCGCGGTGATCCTTGGTTTCGTCGGAGAGGCCGCGGCGCTGGCGTTCCTGTACTCGATCGCCGAGGCGCTGGAAGACAAGGCGATGGACCGGGCCCAAGGCGGACTGCGGGCACTATTGAAGCTGGTACCGCAAACCGCGACCGTGCTGCGCGACGGTACGACGGCCGAGATCACTGCGAAGGACCTTGAGGTTGGCGAGCTAATGGTCGTACGCCCCGGGGAGCGGATCGCCACGGACGGCATCATTCGGTCCGGACGCTCCAGCCTTGACACCTCAGCGATCACCGGAGAATCCATTCCGGAGGAGGTTGCGCCCGGCGACGAGGTACCCGCGGGAGCGATCAACTCCGCCGGTGTGCTGGAGGTCGAGACGACCGCAGCTGGAACGGACAACTCGCTGACCACACTCGTCGACCTCGTCGAGCAGGCGCAGGCGGAGAAGGGTGACCGCGCCCGGATCGCCGACCGGATTGCCCGACCTCTCGTGCCCGGGGTGATGATCCTGGCGGTGCTGGTCGGCGTGATCGGCTCGCTGTTGGGCGACCCCGAGACTTGGATCACCCGTGCGCTGGTGGTCCTGGTCGCAGCGTCGCCGTGCGCGCTGGCAATCTCCGTGCCGCTGACGGTCGTGGCCGCGATCGGCGCGGCCAGCCAGTTCGGAGTAGTCATCAAGTCCGGCGCGGCGTTCGAGCGACTCGGCGGCATCCGTCACCTAGCGGTAGACAAAACCGGAACCCTTACCCGCAACCAGCCCGAGGTTACCGGAGTGGTCCCGGCAGACGGATTCGATCGGGCGCAGGTGCTTTCCTTCGCGGCGGCGGTTGAGCAGCAATCGACGCACCCCCTCGCCGCGGCGATCGTGGCAACGGAGCCCGAAGCGCCCACCGCCTTGGATATCAGCGAGGAAGCCGGTCATGGCATCGGCGGCACCGTCGAAGGCCGACGGGTGCTGGTCGGCAGCCCCCGATGGATCGACGCCGGGCCACTGAAGGCGGACGTTGAGCGCATGGAGTCCGAAGGCCAGACCTGCGTCCTAGTCACCGTCGATGACGCTCTCGCCGGGGCGATCGGGGTGCGCGACGAGTTGCGGCCCGAGGTGCCCGATGCCGTGCAGTCCCTGCACGACAACGACGTAGAAGTGAGCATGCTCACCGGCGATAACACTCGCACCGCCCGGGCGCTGGCTGACATCGCCGGAATCGACGACGTGCGCGCCGAGCTGCGACCGGAGGACAAGGCAAGCATCGTCGCCGAACTCTCCTCCAAGACGCCGACGGCGATGATCGGCGACGGCATCAACGACGCGCCGGCACTGGCGGGCGCAACGGTGGGCATTGCGATGGGAGCAACCGGCTCTGACGCCGCGATCGAGTCCGCTGACGTCGCCTTCACTGGCCACGACCTCCGGCTGATCCCGCAGGCGCTGCAGCACGCCCGCCGAGGCAGCAGGATCATCAACCAAAACATCGTGCTGTCTCTGGCCATCATCATCGTGTTGATGCCACTGGCGATCAGCGGTGTACTGGGCCTGGCCGCCGTCGTCTTGGTACACGAAGTCGCCGAAGTCATCGTGATCTTGAACGGCCTGCGGGCTGCACGAGCGAAACGCTGAGGCTGTGACCGGCAAGTCTTATAAGGGTTAAACCACGCGCCGAGCGCACACACGTTGGACCAGGCGAGTCATTCGAGTTCACCACCTGGTCCTTCTCGATGCGTGCAGGCACGGGAACTGTGGGGGAACCTAATAGTTCAACGGTTCGATACCGCTTGCAGATTCTTCACACGAGGTAGCGGAATGGACCGAGGCCGAACGAAAACCCGAGTTAGAGACAGCGCTCTTCAACCTACCCCCAATAACGCGAAACGTCATTAACGCCTCGCGTTACACGTTGAACTTGAACTCGACGGAGTGTCGTCGATAAATAACCATTTGA
>NZ_KV794821.1:160602-185215 GCF_001808885.1 Corynebacterium sp. HMSC074E01 | reverse complement strand
ACCAGGGAGTTTCGGGATCGAGGTCTGGGGGTTTGGGTTTTGGTGCTACCACAGCGCGAAGAAAGCAACCACCCCAAGAAGCATCGTCCCCAGCGCAACGGCGGCAAGCGCCGGGGCACCGGGCAGGGCGGGCGACGCAGCCCGGGCCAGGATCTCGTCAGCGTCGCGGAGCTTGGTGGTGGCCAACCACAGCACCACCGCCACCACTACCCCAACAATCAGCGCGGCCCATGGCGCAATGGAGCGCACGACGAGCAGCCCCGCGATGAGGCCTGCAAGCCCCGTGCGCTGCCAGGCTAAGCGGGTGCGCTCGGGTTGGAGGCCGGGATCAAAAAGTTCGCTCACGCTAGCAGCTCGCCCACCAGAATCATCAGGCCAATAAGGATCACCACGCCGACAATCAGCGCCAACGCCGGGCTAGCCGGGAGCGGACGCCCATGGCGCATCGCGCGCTCAGAGGCACCCCAGTGAAACCACGCCACCGCCGGCAGGATGATGGCCACGATCAGCATGATGACGGAGACGACGCGAGTCAGCGTGGTGTTCAGCGGCAACTCGAAGGTCTCCAGAGCCACGCCACCCGCGATAAAGGCCAATGACGTGCGGATCCACGCCAAAAAGGTGCGCTCATTAGCCATGCTGAAGCGCGGGTCGGGTTCCTCCCCTGTTCCATACACCGAGCCCGGGAAACGTGCCTTCGTCATAGGCGCTACTGTAGCGCCCCGCTCCTCGCTCCACAGTGTGAGGCGCCCAGAGCGCGCCGACTAGGACTGCGAGAAGGCCTCCAGATCCGCAGGGCTACCAGCGACGACGATGAGGTCGCGGTGGGTGAGCTCGGTGCCGTCGACAAGCGGGCGCCATTGGCCCGGGCCCTCACAGCGAGAAATGAGCTGAACGTTGTGCTCCTTCCACACCTGGTGGAGGTTGAGCGGGCGCTTGCTAATCGACGCCGGCGGGGTCATCGCCGTCACACCATAGTCGGTGGCGATCTCCGCAAAGTCCTCGAAGCGTCCGCCCAACAGGTGCGCCACGCGGCGGCCCGTATCGCGCTCCGGTCGGATCACGTGATGCACTCCGAGTTGGCGCAGGATGCGGGCATGAGCATCTGAATCGGCCTTGGCCCAGATATCGCTCACCCCGAGCTCCACGAGGTTGGAGGCGGTAAGGATGGAATCCTCCAGATCCGAACCGATGGCCACGACCACGCGCTCTACCTCATCGACGCCGAGCTGGCGAAGGGCCTCGGCGTCGGTAGTATCGGCGGTCACCGCCTCGGTGAGGTACGCGGCGTGTTCGCGCACGTGCTTCTCCTCGGCGTCGATGCCAAGAACCTCCACGCCGTGCTCCATCAGCTCGCGGGCCAGGGAAGAACCGAACCGCCCCATACCAATAACGACGACCGGTGGAATATTGATGGACGTCTTCTCGCGCCGCAGGGCGCTGAACATGTTAGCCAATGAACGGCCTTTCTTCTGGGTAGCGGTAGCGCAGGCTGATGGTCCGGGCGGCCAGTGCCGCCACGAAAGTGGTGGGGCCTACGCGGCCAACGTACATGATGAGACACAGCATGAGCTGCGATGGTGCGGACAAACTTGCAGTAATACCCGTGGACAAACCCACGGTGGCGAAAGCGGACATGACCTCAAAGGTGACCTGGTCCGCGGTGAACTCGGGGTCCCAGATGCGCAGCGTCGCCACGCCTACGGCAACGACGATCATTCCGGCGGCCGTCAGCGCGAGGGCTTGGCGGAAGGTAGACAGCGGCAGGCGCCGGTGCCCGATGGAAGTGTCCTCCCGGCCCAAGAATTCAGAAATCATCGCCGCGCCCAGAACGCATGCGGTCGTCACCTTGATGCCACCCGCCGTACCGGCGGAGCCGCCGCCGATGAACATCAGGATGTCCGTAACCATCAGCGTCAACGGGTGCGCTTCCCCGTAGTCGATGGCGTTAAAACCTGCCGTCCGGGGCGAAGCGCTCATGAAGAAGGCGTTGATGAGCTTCTGGCCCAACGGCATCCCGTTCAGCACACCGGAGCCCTCAGAGAGGAAGAAGATCACGGTGCCACCCAGCAGCAAGAACGCGGTGGCGCCCAACGTCATCCGGGCGGTCATGGACATGCGGTGAATGCGGGGCGTGCCGCCGCGCCAGCGCGTTAGCCGTGCGCGGGCCCGTCGCACGAACTCCGCCAGCAAGGGATAGCCCAGACCACCGACAATCAGGGCGAAGGCGAGAGGAATCAAAATCCAGCCATCGGCGGCGAAGGAAATGACGCTGTCTGAATAGGTACTGAACCCGGCGTTGTTGAAGGCTGAAATAGCGTGGAAGATACCTTCCCACACCGCGCGCCCTGGTGCCACGCCGTGTTCGGTGGCTAGGCGCACACCGATGAACACGGCAACTGTGGCCTCGCAGATCAGAGTCATCATCAGGGTGAGCAGCAGGGCATGCCGAATGCCGCCGGAAGCCACAGCACGACCTTCCGCCGCCATGGTCCGGCGGGCTTTGAAACTGATGCGACCGGTCAGAAGCATGCCTGATAGCGATGCCAGGCTCATAATGCCGAGGCCGCCCAGCTGGATGAGCGCGATGATGACCGCTTGGCCGAAGGACGTCCAATAGGTACCGGTGTCCTCCACGACGAGACCCGTCAAGGAGACCGCCGAGGTTGCCGTAAAGAGTGCCGGCAGGAACGGAGTCCACTGCGGCACATTGGCGGAAATCGGCAGCATCAGCAGCAGCGTTCCCACGAGGATGAGCAGGATAAAGCCCACGGCGGTGAGCCGAGCTGGGCCCAGGAAGTGACCGCGTTTCACAGCGGTTCAGCCTACCGCTGGGCGCCGTTTCACGGGACCCCACAAACCTGTGAATATCTCCACAGTTTTATGTAAATAGCATCGGCGGAGCGCTACATCAGCTTGGTCTTCTCCAAGGTCTCCACCCAGCCGTTGGTGAATTTCTCCAGCGGTTTGTGGAAGACCACGCCCAGAATGAGCATCGGTACGGCAAAGAGCAAGAGAGCGAACAGGGAGAGCCAGAAATCACCGTGGTAGGTTCCGGCGATGGCCGCGCGGAGTGCACGGATGGTGTAGGTCGCTGGCAACCAGGGGCTAATGTTCTGGAACCAGTCCGGGAGCACCTGCAAGGGGTAGGCACCGCCCGACGACGATACTTGGACCACCAGCATGAGCACCGCCAAGGCTTTGCCCGCGTTGGCGAAGGAGACCACGAACGTGTAGCAAATCAGCATAAAGATGAGCGAGCTAACCCAGCCCGCCAACAGCATGAGAATCGGGTGCGCGGGCTCAATGCCCACGAAGAAGATGAGGCCCAGAATCAGCATCGTCGACTGCACGAGGCCAACCGCGGCAAACATTCCGAAGCGGCCGAAGAAGCGCTGCATCGGCGAATATGTATCCTTATCCACCACATCCGTGCGCACGCTCACCGCAGTCAGCAGCGCACCCACCCACAGCGCCAGCGCCGTGTACATCGGCGTCATGCCGGCGCCGAAGCTCTTAACCGGGTAGACCGCTTGCCTGTCGACGTCCACCGGCGCCGCAATCGCACGCGCCAAGGCATCCGGATCGGAACCAATGAGGTCCGCCAACTTCTTCAGGTCACCAGATGCCGCAGCGGAGTCGATATCCTTCCGCAGGTCGCCGAACTTGTTGGCCTTATCCTGCAGGCCAGAGGCGAGCTTCTGTACCGCATCCCGAGCATCCGTCAGGGAAGAGGAATCAATGGTGACGGGAGTCTTCGCGGTATCCAGATCCGCGCTCACCTGGCCCAGGGAATCCTGCAGCGCGCGCAGGGATTCACGCAGACCGGAGGTGGAGATTCCCTCCACTGCCTTCTTGGCATCATCGAGGCTGGAGAGATCCGGCTTCGTGGGTTCGGGAGCGTTCGCGGCCGCCGTGAGGCGCGCGTGGAGAGTGCGCTGAGCGTCGATGGCCTCCTCGATACGGCTGAGCGCCTTCTCTTTATCCCCGGCAGGAATTGGCAGGGCCTCAATGTGGCCATGCAGGTTCTGGTATTGCGCAATGGTGCCTTCCACCTGGCCGGCCAAAGTGTTGAGCGTGGCGACGCGGTCGGCGCGGGAGGCGGAGGCGTCGTCGTAAAGCGCATCAATGCGTTGGCGCACCACGTCATAACTAGCGCTGGTGGCATCGAGCGATTGCTGCAGCGCATCCGTGGACACGTTCAGTGAGGAAGACTGAATCTCCGGAAGCTGCAGGTCCGCCGAGTCCGCAATGCGCTGGGCGCTTTCCATGAGCGGAACCGCGGTATCCACGAGTCCAGCCAGGGAGCGCGCGGTACGGGCGGCCATATCGAGCTGGGTCTGCACGCCATCCGCGCGCGCCTGCATCCGGTCCAACACAGCCTTGGTATCACCCTGGCTCAAGAAATCGGAGAGTGAGGTGACCAGATCGAAGGAGACGTCACCGACCGTCGTGGTGAAAGCTTCAGCCACTTGAGCCGACACGCCCTCTGCGCCTTGACCAGTGATCTTCGGCGCCAGCGCATTCTTCTTCTCATTCGTATAGAAGGACAAGTCGGCGGGCTTGGATCCATCCGTGTAGAAGTTCATCATGTCGGTACTGAAATCTTCCGGCAGCACGATGGCTGCGTAATACTCACCGGACTTGGTACCTTCAATCGCCTCATCGGAAGTCGTCACAACCCAATCCAGCTGCTCGTTTGCACGTAGCTCATTGAGCACCTGGTCGCCGACGTTGATGGGCACCGGCAACAGATCGCTTTTATAGCCGGTGTCCTTGCTAGCCACCGCCACCTTGAGCTGGCTGGTGTTATCGAAGGGATCCCAGCTGGCCAGAACGTTAAACCAGGTGAACAGCATCGGGATAACGACGAGGCCCACGAGCATCACCGTGCTCATCACGTTGCGGCATGCGGTGCGCATGTCGTTGACGAAAAGATCGAGTGTTCCACGCATTAGTTATCCCCCTCCGTGGAGTCGGCCCCGATGCGAGCCGGATGTTTGATGTCATCCTCATCCAACGTCACCAGCTCTGCGGACTGCTTCAGACTGATGCGTAGGTAGTCCAGGGTGACCGCGGCGATAATGATGAGGAAGCACCATGCCGTCCAAATAGCCAGAAGCAGCGGCTTCTGGTCGGGCAAGAGACCCGAGACGACGATGAGGATCACCACTCCGATAACACCGGCGATGGCCACCAGCTTGAGCCAGTAGCCCCAGTCATGCGCGCGGCGGTCCAAATCTTTCTTCAGACCACTGCGGCTATCCAACGCCTGGATGACGTCCGCGATGCGGTAGCCGGAGCCGACAACCTGCACATTTTCATAGTCAAAGAGCTCGGTATCCCGCAGCTCGCGGTTAAAGATGACGTTGAAGTGCGCCAAAGCCTTACGCAGCAACAGGCCGAAGACGAAGAACAGAATGAACATGAAGGCGAGCACGCCCATGTTCTTGAAATAGTGGTTGCCGTAGAACCCACCGATGGTTTCACGCATGGCATCGATGCCGTACGTGAATGGCAGTAGTGGGTAGATGGTGTGGAAGAAGTTGGGCAACAGCTCAATCGGGTACAGGCCCGAAGCACCCGGAATCTGGATAATGACAAAGACCACGCAGAGGCCGCGGCCGAGGTGACCCAGAGACGTCGACAACCCATAGATAATGCTCAAGTAGGCCAGCCCCACGAGCACGCCCGTCAGAATGAAGGCAGGCGCGTTCACGGTCTGCACGCCGATGAGCAGATCACCCACGGTCACCGTGACGGCCTGGATGATGACCATCAGGGCCATGAGGAGGAAGCGGCCCAAGTAGGCCTGGCCCACCGTGATGCGGTCGAAGCCCTCCTTATCGACCTCAACCCGGAAGATCACCATGAGGACGAAGGCACCAATCCACAGAGAGAGGTTAGTAAACAGCGCCGCCATGGCGGAGCCGTAGCTGTCCACCGGGTACACGGTTTCGGTCTTCAGCTCGATGGGCTCCGCAAAGAATTTACCGATTTCTTCCGCGTCCAGCCCGGTGACATTTTGAACGACTTTGGAGTTCATCGCGGCACGCAGCGAACCCACATCGCCCTGCATAGCGCGCAGGCTGTCCTGCAGGGCCAGGAGGTTGGTATCGAAATCGGACAAGGTGTCCTTCGTGGCGCGCAGCTGCTGGGCCACGCCGTCCAGGAGACCATTGGCCTCCTGCATGGTTCCCTTCTGAGCTTCCAGGGTGGAGCTCAAAGCACTCGCCATGGAGCTCAGATTGCTCATGGCACGGTTGATTTCGGGCACAGCGGTGGTCACGGTATCGCGCAGCGTTTGCGAGGTGGCCTTGGTATCTGCCGCCGCCTGGTTGATGGCCTCCGCACTTGCCTGCACGTTGTCCGCTGCGGCCTGGGTATCCTTGCTCAGCGCATTCAGGTTCCCCACCAGCTGGCGGTTGGATTCATTGCCCTCATCGAGGCGCTGGATGGCGTCATCGATCTCCTTGGCCACCTGCGGTGAAAGCGTTGCGGAATCGCGCAACGCCTTAAGCTGCGCAATCGATTCCGCACTCGCGTCAATAGCAGTGTTCGCCCGTTGCGTGGCGTAATCGAAACGGTCACCGGCCTGGTTCAGGCCAGCTGTGACATCCGCAATGGATTCCTGCGCCTGTGCGGTGCCGTCTGCCACCGCACTTGCGCCACTGACGAAGGCACCGGTGGTCTGGTCGGTGAAGTCACCGATGCCCCCTTGGGCCTGCTCGACTAGGGAGGAGACCTCGGCGAGGGCTGTTTGGGCGTCGCCCAGCGCAGCACTCACATCAGCCACCGTGGACTTGGCGCCCAACGTGGAATCAGCAGCGGCGTCAAGCTTTCCCTGGATCCGCGCGAGGTTCTCACGGTTACCGTCAATCTCCTGCGCGGTCTCCCCGAACGCGGAGCTGGTGTTGTTCATCGCCCGCGTGACTTTTCGCTCGAAGTCAGTACCGGTGTCCTTGACGTTCTCCGCCGCGACGGTGGCCACCTGCTCCTTGAAGGCCGCCGTGATCTGCTTGTCCAGACCTTTGGCACCGGTATCCGTAATCTTCACGGCGATGGCGTTGTTCTTCTCGTTGACGCGGTAAACCAGTTGCGGCTGCGTGAACTTCCCGTCGAGCATGCTCACGAGGTTCTCGCTGAAGTCCTCAGGAATCGTCACCGAGGCATACACGTCTCCCTCTAAAAGGGCTTTCTCGGCTTCGTCGCGCTCGAGGAATTGCCAGCCTAGCTGGTCATTCTTTTTGAGTTTCTCAATGACCTCGCTGCCGACATCTATCTTCCCCGTCAGCTCGTTGTTAGCACCCTTATCCTCGTTGACCACGGCCACCTTGATGTTGTTGGTATGGCCGTAGGGGTCACGAAAAGCCGCGATGTTCACCCATGAATACAACGCGGGGGTGATGATAAGCCCGATGAGGATGATCCACGCCCTGGGGACGCGGCCAAGCCTGGCTACATCTCTAATAAAAATCTTCCAACTTTGGCGCACTGAAGGCAGTGTACCCGTTGAAGCTTCGAGTCTCTAACCTGCCGAAATACATAAAGTAATTTAAATAATTAACAAATAAACTTTAACATGGTTTGCCGGATCAAACCCCTGGCTTGAACATATGGCGATGAAAACTAGACTTCAAGTAGTTGAACTTTTGGTATGGAGATGCCTATGCGTAAGACCTTAATCAGCCTCACCGGCCCCGCCTTCGTTGCTGCAGTGGCTTACGTCGACCCCGGCAACGTAGCCGCCAACATCAGCGCCGGCTCCCACTACGGCTACCTCCTGGTGTGGGTACTCGTCGTGGCCAACCTCATGGCCATGTTCATCCAGTACCACTCCGCCAAACTGGGCCTAGTCACCCACCGCTCCCTGCCGGAAATCATGGGCGAGCGTCTCTCCCGCCGCGCGCGCCTAGGCATGTGGGCCCAGGCCGAGCTCATCGCCGCGGCCACCGACCTCGCCGAAGTCATCGGCGGCGCCATTGCCCTGCAACTCCTCTTCAACCTCCCCCTGTTCGCGGGCGCGCTCATCATCGGCGCGGTCTCCATCATTCTCCTCATCTTCCAGAAGAAGAACCAGTGGTTCGAGGGGCTTGTCATCGGCCTGCTCCTGGTCATCTGCATCGGCTTCCTTGCCGGCCTCGCCATCGCCCCGCCCGACCCCGCCGACGTGGCCGGCGGCCTCATCCCCCGCCTAGAGGGCAAGGACAGCATCCTGCTGGCCGCCTCCATGTTGGGCGCCACCGTCATGCCGCACGCCATTTACCTACACTCCTCCCTGACCAAGCAGCGCTACCCCGACCTGGAAATCCCCCACGTGCTGGCCGGCACCCGCGCGGACATCGCCGTGGCGCTGTCCATCGCCGGGCTCGTCAACGTGGGCCTGCTGGTCCTGGCGGGCTCGGCCCTCTACGGCGTGGACGGCACAGAGACCATCTCCGGGGCCCACACGGCGATTGCCAGCCACCTCGGCCCGCTGGCCGGCGTTCTCTTCGCCATCGGCCTGCTGGCCAGCGGCCTCGCCTCGACGTCAGTGGGCGCCTACGCCGGCTCCGAAATCATGGACGGCCTGCTTCACATCAAGGTCCCCCTACTAGTCCGCCGCCTGGTCACGCTCATCCCGGCGCTGGTCATCATCGGCTGCGGGGTCGACCCCACTATGGCACTGGTGGTCAGCCAGGCACTTCTTTCCCTGGGCATCCCCTTCGCCATCATCCCGCTTTTCCGCTATGCCGGCTCCCGGGACGTCATGGGTGAGTTCGCCGCGAAACCCTGGTCTATGGCCGTGGGCTGGACGCTTGCCGCGCTGGTCATCGCACTCAATCTCGCCCTCGTGCTCCTGCCGCTGCTCTAGGCCGCCTACAATCAGCAGCCATGATTGAAGTAGCAGCCGTCGTCATCCGCAACCCACAAGGCCACGTGCTTACCGTGCGCAAGAAGTCCTCCACCAAGTACCAACTGCCCGGCGGCAAGCCCGAGGCGGGCGAGGCGCTTGTCGACGCCGCCCTACGCGAAGTCGCCGAAGAAGTAGGCCTCACCCTCGACGCCGAGAGCCTCAACAAACTCGGCACCTTCGACGCCCCCGCCGCGAACGAACCGGGCGAGGTCGTCGTCGGCACCATCTTCACCTGCACCCGCACCGTCACCACCGACGAGCCCCACGCCGCCGCCGAAATCGGCGACACCGCCTGGGTCAACCCAGCTGCACCCGACCGCGAGCTTGCACACCTGCTGCGCGACCGCGTCTTCCCCACGCTGGCCTAGCGCCAACTGTCAACACTTCGGCGTCATTGACCTCGAAACCATCAAGAGCTACCCTTTTGAACATGTTCACTGAACACGTTCACTCATCGCGCTCGGCCGCCAAAGCTGGCACCGTCAGCAAGGTCCTAGCCACCGCCTATGACCTCTTTCTCAGCCAGGGTTACGCCACCACCAGCATCCGGACCATCGCATCCGAAGCTGGCGTCAGCGTGGGAACCGTCATGGGAGTCGGCGACAAACAAACGCTGCTCATCCGCACCATTGGCCAACACATTTCAGAGCTCCACGACGACATTCGAGGGCAATCCGATAGCCTCCTCGATGTCCTCAAGCCATTCCTCCAGATGTTCACCGGCCACGAAGAACTCTCTCGTGCGTTCGGCGCGGCACTCATCCAACAAGGCAACCAAGGCGAAGCGCTCACCGCGCTCAAAACGCTCCTGACCGATGAAATCACCCTGCGTCTCGGCTCCAGACTCAGCAGCGACGATGCGGCCGAGTACTCCAACCTGCTGTACAACGTCTACCTCGGCTTGCTCATCGGCTGGGCCGCCGGAGTCTACGACACCGAGCACCTCACATCCCAAGCCGCCTCATCGATCGAACGCCTCAACACCGCATTTGGAGTAACCCAATGATCCTAGAATCCTCCCCGGCCTGGCCCTCCCTACTGCTAGCAGCCATTCTGCTTGGCGACGCCGCCCTCTCCCTCAAACCAGTCCCCTTTATCGAAGCCTGCCTCAGCGGCGTCAAACTCCCCAAAGACTGGTGGTGGGCACTCATTGTCATCAAATGCCTCGCAGCCACAGGACTCATCGCCGGCCTCTGGTTCCCCGGCGTAGGTATCGCAGCCATGGTTGGCGTCATCGCATATTTCTGCGCAGCCGCAGCAGCCCATGTCCGCGCCCACTTCCTCGGCAGTGAATTCTGGATCAACTGTTTGGGAATGCTCGCGCTCTCAACCGGCGTGCTCATCCTGACGCTCGCACTGAATTAAGACACTAGCCAACCATTCACAGCTTCATGAAGGCAGATACATCATTGCATCTCTTGATTGATGACTTGATGCTTTCTACCCTAAAGGTATGCGCACCACGATAAACCTCCCCTCCTTCGATTGCGGCGGACCAGCTCTAGTTGATCTCAGCGACAAAGAAGCCGTGTGGGCAGTGCTCGATAATCATTCCTGATGCCAACATTCTCGTTTATGCCTTCCACTCCGCTTCACCACAACATAAGCCCACTCAACAGTGGTTAAGTGGTGCGCTGAATCGGCACGAAACAATTGGGCTCCTGGATGTTGTGGCAACGGGCTTTCTTCGAGTCATGACGAACCACAAGCTATTTCACAAACCACTTACCGCCCAACAAGCGCTGACTGCTCTCAATACCATTTTAGAAGCCCCAAACGGCACCCTTTTAAGCTCCAGCCCAGGGGCCTGGCCAACCTTCACTGAATTGGTGCGCTTGCACAAGCTTAAAGCCAGCGACATCCCTAATGCGGCCCTTCCGGTTTTAGAGTGCGTTGATTTTGTCCTGTAGTTGTCCGGAGTGGATTAGGCATCGCAAGATGTAGTGGTTGAGGTTTTTAAATCCCAGGGCGATGCCGCGTAGGTGTTCGAGTCTGCCGTTGATTGCCTCAACGGGACCGTTGGATGCGCCGATATCAAAGTAGGCGAGCACATCTTTGCGTCGACGCCACAGGGTGCGTCCCAGTTGGGCGAGCTCTTCTAAGCCTTTTGGTAGTCCTTTACGCAGGGTGTGGATGATGCGTTCCATGAGCTTTTTGCCTTCCGATTTCTTCGGATGCGCGTACGCTGCGATCACGTCTTGGTAGAGCAGCCACGTTACTTCTAGGGCCACGTAGTCGTCATCGGTGGCCCACAGCATTTCTAAGCGTTGCTTTTGCCGCTCGGTGAGATAGTTCGTCCTGGTCAACAGGGTGCGCCGGTGCTTGTACAGCGGGTCATCTTTGCGTCCGCGGCGCCCGGTGGTCTCACGTTGGAGTCTTTGTCGGCAACTGGTGAGCTTGTCGGCTGCCAGATGCACCACATGGAAAGGGTCCATGACTTTATTCGCCTGTGGTAGTTGCTCTTCAACTGCGGTGGCATAACCGGTGAACCCATCCATGGTCACCACCTGTATCTGCTCCCGGAAGCTGGGGGCACGCTCTTTAAGCCACCCGCTGAGCACGTCGGCGGATCTGCCCGGTCGCATGTCTAACAAACGAGCAGGACCACGCCCGTCCACCAGCGGGGTGAGGTCAACAAGTATGGTCACCAGGTTTGATGCCTGACCTGGTTTGCGGGTGTGTTTCCATACATGTTCATCGACTCCAAGGATACGAACCCCGTCTAGGTGACAGGGGTCGCCGTAGACAAGCTGGCGGCAGGCATCCAGTGCGACCTGATTGACCAGATCCCAGCCCACACCGAGTGCTTTGGCGGTAGCCGACACACTCATCCGGTCAATAGCAAGGCGCTGCAAGATCCAGCGGGTGACCCGATAAGTGAGCTTGGCACCGTCATCCGCGCAGGTTAAAGATTCTTGGAAGATCTTCCTCTTACATGAGGCGGCTGTGCACAGGAACCTGGGGACTGTTACATGCAACCTGGTGGGGAATCCGACGACAGGAAGATCAACGAGTCGACGGGTGGTGTGGTCGCGCAGCTTTCCTGGCTGTCCGCAGTCCGGGCACACGCCGATAACGGCTACTGGCGTGGCCTCAATGATGGTCAACGCTCCGGCATCAGCGGCACCGGTGATAGCAAGTCCGATTTCCGCGGTACGGCAGATAGTGTCAGCAACGAGGTTTCCAGTAGGCTTCACAGTACGGGTCCCTGGTGGGTTTAGATGGTTGTGTAGGAACTTTCATCTTCACACCAGGGACCCCTACATGTTGTGGTGACCCGCTGAACCCGTCGTTTTCTACCTCACCCCGCTACGCACCCCGAAACCGGAAGAGCCCCTAATGCTTGGATAGCTGCGGCCGTAATAGAAGAAGAAGCAACCCTACTGAGCCAAGATCAAGGTTTTGCCCGCTTCCGAGAGCTGCGCTGGCACCCGCTTTCAGATTGACAACAAAACGCAGAACCCGAGCCACCGGTGAACGATGACTAGGGTTCTATAAGTTGAAGCAGCGAAATCAAGCAATCAATAAACCGACAAGCCCTCGACTAAAGCGACAAAATTAACGCACTCTAAAACTTGTCGATGTTAGGACAAGGACTAGTATTGAGGCATCTGCCGATGGCGCTACGTCCGCCGACTAACAAAATACACTCGGCAACAACCAACACCGTCCAAATCCGACTCGTCGCTAGCGCAGGAAGTCGTTGAGCAGATTCCGCCTCCTCTTTTGCGTAGCAGCTGCAACTAGTCGTTAGATAAAGCGGAAAATCTCCTAGCAAACAGGCTGTGTAATTTAACCATTTCCTTTACACTCATTAGAAGAAGAGTCTTCAGAGATTTTTTCCTCCAGGAAAGAAAGCGGCGTGATAGTAGTATCCCCTTTCCCATTGCCGCCTTCAATGAGGGCCACCAATTCTCCTGCAGGATTATAGACAGGGGCGCCTGAATCCCCAGGTTTTGAAGTCATTTGAGCCTTTAGAGTTCGCGCCTGATACTCTCTCCCATTGATGGAAAATGCCTCACAATATAAGTTCTTGTCGTTGACAACCCCATCAATTCTCCCTCCGAGAAAGGTTTTTGCAAAAATAGCTGAAGGTATTTCGATACTTTTATCACTAATTTTATCAGCCCGAAGAACGTAATCTACCGGAGGATCAAGAAGTATTTCTGAAACATCTATCCCTTGGTTACTCCACAAGTAGTTTTCACCAATACTTCCAATACGCCTACCTTTCGAATACACTTCATCCGCACTTTCACCACAATGACCGGCAGTCAAGGCCCGCTGCTGGGAAATAATAGTCACAGAACACGTCACCGCCCCTCGGGGAGGGCCCACCTGCACCTCATCTCCACTTTCAACATATGAAAGAGGATCGAAATCTTTCTGTTGAGCAGTAGATATTGATGAAGCCGTGGCCCCAAAAGATACGCTAGCCAGAAAGAAAAGAGCTAGCCTGCCTATTATAGAAATAGAATTTTGTTTCATAACTTAATAAATAATCAATCTAAAACAGAGGCAGGCACGCCAAAATGCCCACCTCTGCTCAGATATTTACTTCTTCCCAGATGGAACAAACAAAAGGAAAATGACCAAAATTGCTAGAGCAATCGTGACCCCATACGGCCACTGAAGATGAACGGAAAGCATCATCAATAAAACGCCCACAGTGGCCAATATCTTTTTCCACATATTTTACTCTCCAGAACCATTTCTATTCTTGCCAGGCGGCAGATTCTCTTTGACTGTTATCTGAACAATGCAGAAACATCCATATGGAAAAATTCCAATTACCTTTCCCTAAACCCTTTTCTGTTTAGCGGAAGGATAATTTATTGAAAACCAACCCGCTGAGGATATGCGGTATGTGTGAAAGCGCCAGCCACAATCGAACGAATGCCAAAGTCAGCGTACATACCACCGGGCGCAAGACCAGCAATAACCCCTCCAGTAGCTAGGATTTTGGAAAGAAGTGGCTCGGGAATCCAGACTCCAGCGATTGCGACACCGCCACCCACCCGGTTAATCGTCGTTTTAGACAGGAGCACCCTCACATAAGTCCCATGGTATTCAATTCCATTCCGACCCTCTTGATAGTATGGATCAATGTCATCATCATCAGCGCTCGAAATCTTCGGCCCTTTTTCCCAGAAAGTTATCGAGTCTCCCGCCACCTTCATCTCAAGGTTACTATCAGCCTTGGCCTCGCTGATCCTCTCGTTCTGAGTCTCTACTTCATTTTTGATTTCTTGCAGTTCCTTTTGCGAAAGCGCGCTTTCTGCCTCTCTAGCAATCGCGAATTGGTCTCCCTGAAGGAAAACATAAGAATCTGCTTTTTCCGCAACTTCTGAGGAAACAGAAGACTGAGAGGCATTATTCTGAGTCGACTCAGCGAGGTCAGTCTCAGTACCGGCACTAGCATTGACTGGTGCAAAAACTGTTGCTGCCGCAACCAGCACCACTAAACGCGTAGATTTCTTGAGACGATACATGTCCATAATCCTTTCTAGAAAAGATGGCTGAAAATCGGACACCCCCTAGAGTTACATCCAGTAGGGATAATTGGAAGCAAAAGATGAAAAATGTAGACTATCGTATAAACTTCCTCAAGATTTGTTGCGAGGGCGCACAAGAAGGAATATAATCTCTCCCCTTCCCCGCAAACACTAGTCTTTTGAGACTCGGGTTAACCAGCGCCCCAAAGACTGGTGGGCGCTCATTGTCATCAAGTGCCGCGCAGCCACAGGAGTCATCGCCGGATTCTGGTTCCCAAGCGTAGGAATCGCAGCCATGCTTTGAGTCATCGCATTTTTCTGCGCAGCCGCAGCAGCCCATGTACGCGCCCACTTCCTCGGCAGTGAATTCTGGATCAACTGCTTAGGCATGCTCGCGCTCTCAACCTGTGTGTTGATCCTGACTCTAGTGCTGAGTTAGGAGACCGAAAATTCTTCGGAACCACCCTGCCCTCATTTCTCCATCAAGCACATTCGCCAGATAATTACTTCTTTTTCATCCCCCACCTCACTACGCCGTTCGTTGCTTCGGGAAGTGGCTGCGGGGAATAGCACTCATGAATTTTCGAAAGAACAAAATATTCGGAGAAAGGGATCTGTTCACAATGGACTCTACCTTTTGAATCCCACGCGAAAGCGTTCAAATCATACCAAGCCTTGAATTGGCGTTGCAGGCAATCAAAACCATTAATTCCAAAGAAGCTACACAGCTCGGAAATAGTAAATTCAGCTACAACGCTTTCTTCATGCAACCTAATTCGAACAAAGCTCTCATCGGGATCGGTGTTCGCGTTACTTTCCACATCCCAAATTGGCCCTTTTAGTAACTCCACGACGCTCCCAGCCAGCATAGATTAAGCTCAGCGCCTTCATTCTAAGTTCTCTGCTCACGGGCGGCTGACATACAAAGCGACTGAAACATAAAATCCCGAGCCACCGGTGAAACGATGACTCGGGTTCTGCAGTTTGCGGAGACGAGAGGATTTGAACCTCCGGACCTACGCAAGTAAGTCAACTCCTTAGCAGGGAGCCCCATTCGGCCGCTCTGGCACGTCTCCAGCGATTCGCAATGAATCGTCCATCACTCTACCTGAGCGCTTCCCCTAGGGACAAAATGGGGCTTCCCTATTCTTTCCCTGAAGCGCCGCATGCAGCTTGAGGGCCACGTAGAGAGCCGCGCAGCGCCAGCCATCATCCAGCACGCCGGGCCCGAGAATCTCACGCACGCGGTCTAGGCGGTAGTGCAGTGTAGCGCGGTGAATGTAGAGCGCAGCGGCGGTCGCAGAGACGTTGCGGGAATGCTCAAAGTAGGTCAGCAGGGTATGCCAGTAGGAATTGCGGGGGTCGTCGAGAAGCACGGCGGCATCGGGGCTCATCTCCACCACGGTTGCCGGGGTCAGCTCCCACCCGCGCAGCAGGCGCCACGCGCCGGCCTCCTCCCAGCGCAGCGAATCCTGGCCGCAGAGCTTGGCCACGTCCGCCATGAGTCGCGCCTGCGGGGCCGTCGGCGCCGAGCCGCGCGCCACTACCTCAGCGCCGGCGACAAGCGCGGCACTCTGCAGCTCCTCCATGAGGGCCTCGGTGTCCTTGTCGTCGCGACGGCATTCGACAAGCACGAGGGAATCGTGAGAGTCCGCGACCAAGAAAGGCCGGCGTACCAACGGGCGGGCAAGTTCCACGGCCACCGCGCGCTGATCGCCTTCCACCAGCACGCGATGCACGGTCGGCTCACCATCGGCGGGCAGGAGATCGCGCTCCCGCGCACCGGCCAGCGCGGCCTGATCGCCGGTGAGCACCTCGCGGGCCAGCTCACCGAGCTGTTGGGCGCGGGCAGCGAGGGGTGCATCGCGTGCGTCGATAAGCCTGGCAAGGGGCGCAAGCAATGAATCCAGGTGGGCCAAGGGGGCGTCGCCCAGCGCGGGCTCATCAATAATCCACAGGTAGCCCACCAGCCTGTCCTCGTGACGCAGGGGAATGACCACGCGGGGCAGCATGTCATAGCGCGGGTTGGAGGGCAGGCGCACGGGCAGCACAGCCTCCTGGACGCCGAAGCTGAGCATCCACGGGATGGGCTCCGGGGGCGGGGTGCGATTAAGAATCGAGGCCGCCCTGTTCTTATCGATGGCACCGATTTGCGCACTAGCCGCAATCACCGCGATGGCGGGGGTGGTCACCTCAACGGAGCGCTGCAAGATCTGGGCGCATTCGTCGACGATATCTTGGATACTCGTCAGCTGCGGGGGCGGTACTTTTGACATATGTCAAAGGTACTTCCGCTTCTTGTCTAGTGACAAACAAAACTGTGCTGCGCAATAATCTCCTACAGCTAAATGACCCACGTCACACATATACGTTCATGAAGGGCGTCTACATGACCACAACCAACAATTCCGTCAGGGCACAGGACGTTGTCGCCAGCGACAACACCAGTGCAGACGACGGCCTGCAGCGCGGCATGAAGTCGCGCCACCTGCAGATGATCGCTTTTGGCTCGTGCATCGGCACGGGCCTCTTCTTGGGCTCCGGCGCCTCCATCCAGGAGGCCGGCCCCGGCGTTATCGCCGCTTACGCCATCGGCGGCTTCATCATCTTCCTCATCATGCGCATGCTCGGTGAGATGGCCGTGGAGCACCCCGTCGCGGGCTCCTTCAGCGCTTATGCCCGCGAGTACATCGGCCCCATCGCCGGTTTTGTCACCGGCTGGAACTGGTGGTTTACCACCATCGTCGTCGGCATGGTGGAGCTCACCGCCGCGGGCACCATCATGGACTTCTGGTTCCCCGGCATCCCGCACTGGCTCACCGCCCTCGTCGCGCTCGTCATCGTCACCGCCATCAACCTGGTGCACGTCGGCGCCTTCGCCGAGGCGGAGTTCTGGCTCTCCCTCATCAAGGTCGCCGCGCTCATCCTCATGATCGTCGTCGGCGCGGCCATCGTCTTCGGCCTTACCCCGGAGCCAGCCCTCGGCTTAAGCAATATCACTGAGCACGGCGGCTTCTTCCCCAACGGTGCCGCCGGTGTGCTCTTCTCCCTCGTCGCGGTGATTTTCTCCTTCGGCGGCATCATCTCCATCGGCACCGCCGCGGGCGAGGCGCAGGATCCCGCCAAGAGCCTGCCCAAGGCCATCAACAACGTCATCTGGCGCATCCTCATCTTCTACGTCGGCGGCATCGGCATCATCGTTCTGCTCGCCCCGTGGAATGAACTTGATACCTCTACCTCGCCCTTCGTGCGCGCGCTGAGCACCCTGGGTATTAGTGCCGCGGCCACGGGCCTCAACCTCATCGTGCTCGTCGCCGCCGTCTCCGTGTTCAACACCATGACCTTCTCCGGCGCGCGCATGCTGCGGGATCTTTCCCGCGGCGGCCAAGCCCCGCCCTTCTTCAACTCCGTCAGCGCCAAGGGCGTGCCGGTTCGCGCCTTGCTCTTCAACTCCCTGCTCATGGGCTCGGCGGTGCTGCTTAATTTCCTCTTCGAGGGCAAGATCTTGATTGTTCTCCTCGCCATCATCGTTGGCGCAGAGCTCATCTCCTGGTCCGCCATCGCGCTAGCACACCTGAACTTCCGCAAGCGCTGCCCTGACGCCGCTTTCCGCGCGCCCCTCTATCCCATCGCTAACTACCTGTGCTTGGCCTTCTTCGCTCTTGTCATCGCTTTGATGTTCATGCTGCCCGACTACCGCACCGGCGCCATTGTCCTACCCTGTTGGATTGTGACCTTGGCCCTCATCTGGCTGGGCAAGAAGCGCCACGACGCACGAACCAAGTAGAAAGGACCCTCTCATGCAGACCACCATTGGTGATTTCATCCTGGACCGCCTCAAGGCCATCGGCATTACCGAAATCATCGGCGTTCCCGGTGACTTCAACTTGAGCTTCCTCGAGCAGATTGAGGCTTCCGAGGGCATCCGCTTCGTCGGCGCCTGCAACGAGCTCAACGCCGCCTATGCCGCCGACGGCTATGCCCGCCAGAAAGGCGTCGGCTGCCTGCTCACCACCTATGGCGTGGGCGAGCTTTCCGCCCTCAACGGCATCGCCGGTGCCCGCGCCGAGCACGTCCCGCTGGTGTCGCTGGCGGGCGCGCCGCCGCAGTATGCCACGGAGTTCCGCTGGAACCTGCACCACTCGCTTGCCGACGGCGACTTTGCCAACATGCTGGATTCCTTTGCACCCTTCACCGAGGTGGCCACGCGTGTGTCCCCCATGAACGTGGTCGAGGAATTCGACCGCGCCCTGCACACCTGCCTGCGCGAGAAGCGCCCAGTGCACATCCAGATTCCTTCCGATATCACTCACCTGACCATCGAGGTCCCCGACGAGCCTTTCTCCACCGAGCTCGCAACCTCCGATCCGGAACGCCTGAACGCCGCTGCGGACTACGTGCTGGAACACCTAGCGAAGGCCAAGGACCCGATCATCCTCATCGACCAGGACACCAACCGCCACGGTTTCACTGAGAAATTCCGCGCCATCATCGACAAGGCCCAGCTGCCCTACTCCCAGCTCTCCTCCGGCAAGGCCATCTTGTCTGAGCGCCATCCGCTCTTCATCGGCACCTATAACGGCGCGGCCTCTGCCCCGGGCGTGCAGGAGCGCATTGAAAAATCTGATTTCCTGGTCACCACGAACCCGCGCTTCATCGAGGTCAACTCCGGTTCCTTCACCCACAACCTGGCCGATGCCCGCGTCTATAACTTCGGCGACCAGCACCTCAACGCCGACGGCGAGTTCTTCGTGGGCATCAATACGCTGGAGCTTCTCGACGTCCTCCTCGACCGCATCCCGGAAGCCGGGGCATCGACAAGCGCGGCTTTCGAGCCCGAGCCCTTCGAGCCGAACCCGGATGCCCCGCTGACCCAGGAGCGCATCTGGCCGCAGATGCTCGGCTTCATCCAGGAAGATGACGTGGTCATCGCCGAGGCTGGCACCTCCAATATCGGTCTGGGCCAGCAGCGCATGCCCGAGGGCGTGCAGTACATCAACTCCACCATCTGGGGTTCCATCGGCTTCACCCTGCCGTGCGTCCTCGGATCGCAGCTGGCTAACCCGGAGCGCCGCCACGTCCTCTTCATCGGTGATGGCTCCTTCCAGCTCACCGCCCAGGAACTCTCCACCATCGTGCGCCAGGACCTCAAGCCCATCATCGTGCTGGTCAACAACGATGGCTACACCATCGAGCGCTACATCCTGGGCATGGAGCGCGAGTACAACGAGATCCAAATGTGGGATTACACGGCGCTGCCGAAGGTGTTCATGAAGGACACCACGATGGAGTCCTACGTGGCCTCGACCGAGGGCGAATTGGCCAAGGCCCTGGAGGATATCGCCGCCCACCCGGAGCGCGGTGCCTTCCTCGAGGTGCGCCTCGACGCTTTCGATGCGCCGAAGGGACTTCAGGCCTTCGGCCCGCAAACTGCAGAATTCGACTTCGGGCCCCGCGGCCCCCGCAACGCCTAAGGTGGAGAACATGATTCGACCAGACCTTTCCTCCCTGCCCGCCTACGTCCCCGGCAAGAATGCCGAGCACGCCTTGAAGCTCTCCTCCAACGAGGCAACCCAGGAGCCGCTGCCCGGCGCGCTCAAGGCCATGGAGACTGCCGTCGCGCACGTTAACCGCTACCCGGACATGGGTGCGGTGGAAATCCGCAAGGCACTCGCCGAAAACCTTGGCGTTAGCCCTGAGCAGGTCACCACCGGCGCGGGTTCCTCCGCGATTTGCCAGCAGCTGGTGCAGATCACCTCGGTGCCCGGTGATGAGATTGTCTTCCCCTGGCGCTCCTTTGAGGCTTATCCCATCTTCGCGCAGGTCGTGGGCGCCACCCCGGTCAAGGTCCCGCTCACCGCGGATCACCGCGTGGACTTGGAGGCCATGGCGGCTGCCATCACGGACAAGACACGCCTGATCTTCGTGTGCAACCCGAATAACCCCACCGGTTCCATCATCACCAAGGAGGAGTTCGACGCCTTCTTGGCCAAGGTCCCGAAGGACGTCATCGTGGCGCTCGATGAGGCCTACATCGAATACAACCGCAACGATGCCGTCCCGCTGGCCACCGACTATGTCCACACCCACGACAACGTCATTGGCCTGCGCACCTTCTCCAAGGCCTATGGCCTGGCCGGCATCCGTTTGGGCTATGCCTTCGGCAACGCCGAGATCATCGAGGCACTGAGCAAGGTGGCCATCCCCTTCTCCGTGAACTCGGTGGCGCAGGTTGGTGCAGCGGCCTCGCTGGCCGCTCAGAAGGAGCTGCGTGAGCGCACCGATGAGACCGTTAAGCAGCGCGACCGCCTGGTCACGCACTTCGCGGACTTTGGCGTTCCGGAGTCCCAGGCCAACCACATCTGGTTCGCCGCCGACTCCATTGCGAAGCTGGGCTCCCCGCAGGACGTCGCCGCAAAACTCGCGGAGAATGACGTCCTGGTCCGCGCCTTCCCCGAGGGCGTACGCGTCACCGTCACCACGGCGGAGGAGACCGAGACGCTGCTCAAGGCCTGGGACGCCGCCTTCGCTGCACGGAGCTAGTTTCCGCGTTAGAGTGCAGTTGTGAAGACATTTATCAATTTTGCACTCAACGTCATTGCCGTCGCGGTGGCCTTCTGGGCCGTGGTAGCGATTGTCCCCGGAATCGACATCGTCCCTGCGACCACCCAGAATTTCTTGCTCATCGCGGCGGTCTTCATCATCGTCAACGAGGTCGTCACCCCGGTGCTCCGCTTCCTCGGCGCACCGCTGACCTGCCTGACACTGGGCCTCTTCGCGCTCGTCATCAACGGCGCGGTCCTGCTCCTCGTCAGCGCGCTCATGGACTCACTCGTCATCGACGGCTGGGGTGCCGCCATCATCGGCGCGGTTGTCCTCGCCATTGTTTCCGGCGTGGTGAACTTCTTCACCAGTCCGCTGCGAACTCGACACTAACCCCCAGCAAAGGGCGGGAGAACGTCGACGCGGGAGGCGCGGCCAAGCACGGCGTCCTCGGTAGCGCTCGCGCCATCCACCAGGAAGGTGCAGCGCTCCAACACCTCCGCAAAGCTCATGCCGGCCTCGGTGCTGCCGGTATGCCGAGCACGCAACACGTCCAACAGCTCCCCCAAGGTCGCCGCCTGCGCCGTGTCTTGCGCGCGCCCCGCGGCGGCGCGGGCTGCGGCAAAGTAGTGTATGTCAACCATGGTTGCCACTATGCCAGCCTCTGTGACAGGAAGGAACCCGATGCGCACCTATGAGGAACACCTCGCCGCCGTTCGCGCGGCCCTTCCGCAGCCCCGGGCGGTCTCCACTCCCCTGGCCAACGCCTTCGGCCGCCGCGCCGCCGCGACGTACCGCGCGGAACACAACCTTCCACCTTTCGATAATTCGCAGATGGACGGCTATGCGCTTTCCACATGTGATGGCGGCACCTTTACCGTAGGCCGCACCATTGCGGCGGGAGATCCCCCGGGTTCACTCAATGAAGGCACCGCCCTCCCCATCATGACCGGCGCGAAGGTCCCTGAGGGCACTGCCACCATCGTCCCCGTCGAGCACTGCGAGCCCCCGCACTTCCCATCGGAGGGTGCCACGGTCACTGTGCCGGCAGCCCCCGAGCAGTTCATCCGCCGCGCGGGCTCCGATGTCACGGCCGGCACAACCCTCGTCAACGAGCACGCGCTTCTCGACGCCCCCTCCATCGCCGCCCTCGCCTCCCAAGGCCTGACCGAGGTCCTCACCTTCGCGCCCGCCCGCATCCTCATCTGCACCGGTGGCGCGGAAATCGGTGGCGCGGGCGAGGCCACCATCCCCGATTCCAACGCACCGATGCTCGCGGCCTTGGCCGCGCAATACGGCATAGAGGTGGCCGGCTTCGTGCGCACGAATGACGATCCTTCTGCCCTGCGCGCGGACCTCGCCGAAGCAGTCATCACCCACCGCCCCGATGTCATCGCTACTTCCGGCGGCATCTCCCACGGAAAATTTGAGGTCATCCGCCAAATCTTCGAAGAGGACGGCTGGTTCGGCCACGTGGCGCAGCAGCCCGGCGGCCCGCAGGGCTTGTCACGCTTGGGCGAGGTGCCCGTCGTCTGCTTCCCCGGCAACCCCATCTCCACGCTGGTGAGCTTCCGCCTCTACTTGGCCCCCGTCCTTGGACATGCCTGGGAGCCGGTTCGCGCACACCTTACTGAGCCCGCCGAAGGCCTCAACAACCGCGAACAGTTCCGCCGTGGAACTATCAGCATCTCCGACGGCACTGCCCAAGCCTCCTTCCTCGGCGGTACTAGCTCCCACCTGATGTCCCAGGCCATCGGCGCCAACGCCCTCATCCGCATCCCGGCTAACACGCAGCTTTCAGCCGGCGACCTCGTGGAGGTGTTCCCACTCTCATGACCCGACGCGCACTCGTTATCGTTGCCTCGACCCGCGCCGCCGCTGGCGAATACGAGGACCGATCCGGCCCCATCCTGGTGAATTTCCTGCGTGAGCAGGGCTTCGATACCCCGCAGCCCCTCGTCGTCGCGGACGCCTATATCGACTCCGCCCTGGCCACTGCCTTCGCCGATGCACCCTCCGTCATCCTCACCTCCGGCGGCACCGGCATCACGCCGGATGACCGCACCGTCGAAGCGCTCACCCCACACCTGGAGCGCGAACTGCCCGGCCTGGCCCACGCCTTCTATGCGCACTCGGCGGCCATCCCCACCGCGGCGCTCTCCCGCACGGTTGCCGGAGTCACCGGGTCCACTTTCGCCATGGCCCTGCCCGGCTCCACGGGTGCTGCCAAGGACGGCTGCGCGGTCCTCGAACCAGTTCTTCACCACATCATCAACCAGCTGGAAGGCATCAATGAGCACTAACTACGGCCTTCTCGGCGCGCACATCAGCGCTGAGCCCATCACGGCCCCCGACATCGCCACTGCGGAAACGGGTGCTGTCGTTTTATTCGACGGCATCGTGCGCAACCACGACTCCGGCCGCGGCGTCAAGCTCCTTACCTACACCGCGCACCCAACCGCCCAACAGGAAATCGAGCGCGTCGCTGGCGAAGTCGCCGCCGCTTTCCCCGCCGTCCGCCTCTGGTGCGCGCACCGCACTGGAGCACTAGAAATCGGCGAATCCGCGTTCATCGTCGCCGCCGCCTCCGCACACCGCAAGGACGCCTTCGAAGCGGCGTCGACCTGCGCCGACCGCGTCAAGGCGGAAGTCCCCATCTGGAAGGAACAGCTCCACACCGATGACACCACCACGTGGGTAGGCCTGGAATGAGCTCACGCTACGCACGCCAGGAAGCCCTGTGGGGCAACTCCACACAAGAACGGCTTCGCGCTTCCACCGTCGCCGTTATTGGCGCCGGCGGCCTGGGCTCGCCTGCCCTGCTCTATCTCGCAGGCGCGGGCGTCGGGCGCATCCTGCTTTTCGACGACGACCTCGTCTCCCTCTCCAACCTGCACCGCCAAGTCATCCACAGCACAGCAACCGTAGGCCAGCCCAAAACCGAATCCGCCGCTGCGGCCTTGAACGCCCTCAACCCGGAGTGCACCGTCGAGCAGTTCTCGCGCCTGACACCCGATACCGCCTTGGAGCAACTGTGCGGCGCTGACCTCATCATCGACGGAACCGATAACTTCTACTCCCGCCACCTAGCCTCCTGGGCCGCCCATGAGCTGGGCATTCCGCACGTGTGGGCCTCGCTCCTAGGCTACGACGCGCAGCTCACTGTCTTCCACTCCGGCCACGGCCCGGTCTACGAAGACCTCTTCCCCACCGATCCGCAGGTGCCCTCCTGCTCGCAGGCCGGCGTGATGGGACCGGTCGTCGGCGTGGCCGGCTCCGCCCTGGCCGTCGAGGCGCTCAAGCTCCTCACGGGCATCGGCACCCCGCTCATCGGCACGCTGGGCTACTACGATTCCCTCGCCGGGACCTGGGAGTACATCCCCGTGCGCGCGAACGGCGCCACCCCGGCGCGCCCCGACAACCCCACCGACATCCGCGACATCCCGGAGGACGCCGCGCTTATCGACGTCCGCACCTCCCCCGAGCGCGCCGCCTCCCTCATCCCCGGCTCGCAGCACCTCCCGCTCGATGACATCCTCGCCGGCCACAACCCACCCCTAGACCCCGCCGACCTCGCCGTCCTCTACTGCGCCAGCGGCCTGCGCTCCGCCCAGGCCGCCGAGGCTCTGCGCGCCCGCGGCTTCAGCAACGTCTACTCGCTGCGCGGCGGCATCGACGC
>NZ_KV794821.1:0-160502 GCF_001808885.1 Corynebacterium sp. HMSC074E01 | reverse complement strand
GCGGCGGCATCGACGCCTGGCAAGAGCACATCTCCGAACTCTCGGCCGAAGCCGACGCCGAGGCGAGCTAGAGACCATTTCTCTCGATGACCTAGAGGCCGAACGTGGCGTGGAGAATTAACTTCATGCCGCGCGGTGCGAAAGCCTTCCGAAAGCTAGCCAGGCCAACGCAGAAGAGAGTCAGCAGGTTTCTTCGCGAAGTCTACGATTAATCAGCCAACGGGTCGGTTCCGCCGAGCTTCATCTCGAAACGCTCGTAGTCCTCTAGGTTCGCAAAGTGCCGCGAGTAGAGATCACAATCGCGGTCTACATAACCATAGAGGGCTGGCGCGACATCCACGATATGCCGTACCTTCACGTCCTCACCATCGGCCTGCTCGTTCGCCATCGCTTCAACGCGCTCTCGAGCCTTCTCTTCCGACTCCGCATACACAATATAAAAGTCCTCGCGGAAGAAGCTTTGGGCAGATGAACTGGACTTCTTAGCAAGCTCCATCACGACAATTCCAACATAAGGTTCCATTGCCGGCTACTGTCCTTTCCGGTTCTTGGTCAGCTTGGGCTCGACTCTACCTGCTCACCCAGACCACGTAGCGTGGAAAGAATCAGCCGGTCGCCCTTTAAGCTCATCTCCAATGAAGATCCATTCCGCGCCCACGGCTTCAGCAGCGTCTACTCGCTGCGCGGCGGCATCGACGCCTGGCAAGAGCACAACGACACATAGCTCGCACTCTTGCTCAGTCTCCTCTGCTCACATGGCATCTTGTAAAAGGCATCAACCAGAAGGCGTTTTCAGAGCCAAAAACGCCTTTTACCCCCGCGCAAATGGCGTTTTTGATCCCAGAGATGCCTTTTGACAGATGCCATTTGCCAGACGCCTTTCGCAGAGGTCCTCGGCCGGTCGCCTTGTAAACTCACTGGCATGAGAAGCCGCCAGTATTACGTCGCTACCGCTGTGGTGTGTGCTCTCACGCTGGCGTACATGCTGCTGCGCTGGGGCTCGGTGCCCGATCCCATCCCGGTCCACTTCGATGGTTCGGGCAACCCGGACCGCTTCGAGCCAAAGTCATTCCTCAACGCAACGGTCCTCGTGTGGATCGGCGTTGTGTTCGCCATCGCGCTTCCGTTGTGCGTGCCGCCGCTCTCGCTGGCTCGAAAGACAGCGCAGGTTCCAGCAGAGTCAGCTCTTCCGTTCTCCGAGGCCACCGCCCAGCGCGCGGAGCTGCTCACTGGAAAGACCACCATGTTCATTGCCCAAACAGTCCTCACTATGACGGTCTGCCTGTGCCTCACCGCGGTGTGCACCGTCATTCCGGACATCCCCTTCTCGGGCTTTCTCCTCGTGGCCGCGTGGATAGCCTTCACCGTGTTCATCATGATTCAGGGCCTCAGATTGACGCTGACATCTGCGAAGGCTGTGAAAGCCATACCAACCGACGATGATGAACAGGTTCGCAACGAAGCACTTCGTTTTGCCGGCAGCATGGGCATCTACAACGAGCCCATAGACCCCATGTGCATGGCGGTCTTTTCCATGAACCCTTCGAAGCTGCAGATCAACACCGCGCACGAACCGGGCCGGCGCTACCTGTGGCGCATGGGCATCGCCCTTAGCGCATCCATGGCATTCTGCGTGCTCATCGCCGTACTCTAGATGCATGGAGCAGCTGTTTGAGCGCGCACACTCGATTCTTTCTGATGCCACCCACGTCGAGGTTTTCACCGGCGCGGGCATGAGCGCGGACAGCGGCATCGCCACGTACCGCGATGCGCAGACGGGCATCTGGGAGAATGTGGATCCGGTGGCGATGGCGTCGATAAGCGCATGGCGAACCGAGCCTAAGCCCATGTTCGCCTGGTACCTGTGGCGCGCACAGCTGGCGCAGCGGGCCGAGCCCAACGCCGGGCACCGCGCGATTGCTGCCGCACGCGGCATGACGGTGACCACGCAAAACATCGATAACCTGCACGAGCGCGCCGGAAGCCAGGACGTGGTTCACCTACACGGCTCCTTGTTCGCCTTCCGCTGCACCGACTGCGATACGCCGTATGACGAGGACATTGCGCTGCCGAACGAACCGGTCGAGAGCATCACCCCACCCGAATGCCCCGTGTGCGGCGGGCTCGTACGCCCGGGCGTGGTGTGGTTCGGCGAGGCCCTGCCCGACGACGAATGGGCCGAGGCCGAGCGCCGCATGTCCACCGCGGACGCGCTGCTCATCGTTGGAACCTCCGGCGTGGTCTACCCTGCCGCCGGCCTGCCGCAGATTGCCCACGCGCGCGGCATCCCCATCGTGGAAGTCACCCCGCAGCCCACGGACCTCTCGCCGCTTGCCAGCGTGGTGGTCACCGCCACCGCAGCGGAGGCGCTATCTCGCATCCTGGCGGGGCGGATCGGATAAACAGCAACCCGATATCCCGCGACCCTTGCCCACCGAAATGTACAAGATGTACATTTGCAGTATGAAAACGATGTCAGTGGCATCCAGCCAATTCCGCCAATCCCAAAGCCAAATTCTTGAAGAGGCACAGCACACACCCGTCGCCATCACTAGCCGTGGAAGCCGTGTTCGCGCTTTTGTCGTCTCTCCCTCATTTTTCGCCCGCGCAGTCGAAGCACTAGAAGATCGTGAGGATGTTCAGGCGGCAGAGATTGCCCGAGGAGAAGCCGTAGAGATTTCACACGAAGACCTCAAAAAAGAACTCGGACTCACCTAATCGCCTTCTATGGCTAACTCCACTTATCACATCACCTATAAGGCATCCGCAGCCAAGGAGCTACGCAAGCTCGACAGGCCGACACAGAGGCGACTACTTGCTGCAATCGAAGACTTAGCCGTTACCCCTCGCCCGGATGGAGTAAAGAAACTAAAAGCTTCAGATGACCTGTACAGAATTCGAGTCGGACACTATCGCGTGGTTTATGAAATCATAGACGGAAAACTCGTGGTGCTCGTCCTGCGCGTTGCTCACCGACGAGATGTTTACCGGAAATAGGTAAAATTCCTCTCAGATAAACTAAACCGGTTCCACCCTGCCAGAAGGTGAATACTCCACTTCGATCGGAAGATAGTTCTTACACATCTAGATCGATGTCGTGCTCCTTAGCCTTTCCGTCCAGTACTTGCTCGTAAGACTCCAATAGCCGGCGAGCATTGACTGGGGAGCCGAAAAGATAATCAGTCTCTACCCACGCCGAATAGTTATCCTCTGACATCACGAAACCGCCTTCCTTACCACAACCATTATTCCCCCCGAGAGGAGATGAATCCATGCTCTACCTTGTTCCAGGAGCCTTAGCGGGAATCACCTTTTACGCCATTCTCATAGCAGTGAGCTGGGCCATCGAAAAAGCCTGGCCACAACGACGTCTAGGCGCACATAGCCGGTTGACCCTCCACTGCCTTGCCGCAGTTGCATTTTCAATTTTTCTCGCCTTGCCTGGCGGCGGCGGAAACTGGGCCACCCACCTGCAAATTAGCGGGTTCCTACTAGTGGGATGCGTTCTGAGCTGGGTGACTGCAGCGATGAACAACGGAGACAATGCCTGACGCCGTAGAGCGATAACGTCCCTTAATCGTCATTCCTCACATCCCTAATGCATACAAACCCTGTGAGTTGTTCTCCGGGGAGGCATAAGGGCTTCTTCCCTGCATTTTCTCTTCGCTCATTAACGGAGAAAACGAATTGAGCGAACTGGGGAACAATCTGTACCGATGGAAAAAGCTCCCTTAATTGGCGAGTAATACGCCATCCCGCGTCGTACCATCGAAATCTATCGAATTGGTCCTTCCAACGCGGACGCTGGCAAAAGCTATCGGGTTTCTCGAGGAAATTCTGCTGGAATTCCTCCGTCCACTCAAGGATTTCGCTTCCCAGACCGGGCCCAATCCCTAAGTCTTCAGGAAGATAGAATCCGATTCTATTAGCCCCAGAAACTATGAGTTCTTCAGACGGCCACAGCGAACTTGGGTGGCTGTACTCTGGGCGGAGGAATATTTGCCGATTGGCCATGGAACCAGAATAGCCCAGTGCCACTGCTAAATATACGCAAGATTCTGGTGCAATCACCAAAACAATTGGCGGAGGCGGCGGGATTTGAACCCGCGGTGAGTTTCCCCACGCTGGTTTTCAAGACCAGTGCATTCGGCCGCTCTGCCACGCCTCCTCGTCACGCGTCAGCATGCACCGCGCGCAACACGTTCAGAGTACTAGACTCCGCCGCGGGAGAAGAATTCGGCTCAACACGTCACCGATAATCGCCTCACAACCGCAGGTTCGCCAGTGCTACTCGTCCTACTGATTGCTTTGCGACGCCGCGGGTGCGCCATCCGACTCCTCATGCTGAATGCGCGAGACATGCAGTCGGGCGTGGGCGATGGCGTCGAGAGTGTCGTCGAAGACGTGATTCTCGTGCGCAAGCTGGTCAAATACGCCGAGTTCGCGTAACACCGGAACATGTTCGGGCTTCGTGGCTGAGAGTAGGACCCGGGTGCCGTGACGTTCAAGGCGCCCGATCGTGTCAGCGAGCATCTGGGCGCCAGTGGCGTCAATCGTCGTGACATAGCGCATGCGGAGCACGACAACCTTGACCGACGAAGCATCAGCGAGATCGAGGAGGAAATCGTGCGCTGCGCCAAAGAAGAGTGGGCCTTCCAAGCGGAAGGCGGCGATGTGCTCATCGAGGAGTTCGCGTTCCTTGTCGCGGTGGTCTCCTGTCTCCAGTGGAGCGGCCTCTAACACCGCCGTGCGGGCGGTATCGCGCAGCGCGAAGAAGCCCGCTATTACAAGGCCAATGAGCACGGCGACGACAAGGTCGAACACGACGGTGGCGGCAGCCGTAATAAGCAGGGTGACCCCGTCGCCCTTGGTGGCGCGCATCACCGAGCGGAGGTTCCGCGGATGGATCATCTGGATCGCAGTGGCGATAAGCACGCCGGCAAGCGCAGCGAGAGGAATCTCGCCCACCCACCGGGCCGCGACGAGCACTGCGACGAGCAAAAGCAGCGAATGGAACACCGCCGCCAGGCGCGTACCTGCGCCGGCCCGCACGTTGACGGCAGTTCGGGCGATCGCGGCGGTCGCGGGGATTCCGCCGAACAGGGGCGCGACGACATTGGCCACGCCCTGCCCAAAGAGCTCGCGGTCGGGATCGTGACGGTCGCCGACAGTCATCGCGTCGGCAACCGTTGCAGACAGTAACGATTCCAACGCACCGAGAGCTGCGACGGCGACCGCTGCCAACAGCAAGGAATCCAGGTGCTCCCACGGGATGTGCGGCAAGCGCGGAGCAGGCAACGTCGACGGGATGTAGCCGATTGTCTTCAGGTTACTGTCTGCCAGCATGTTGATGGCCGTCGCGGCAGCTACCAACACCAGCGCCGCGGGAAAGCCACTACGAACGCGCGCCGCAACCACGATTCCGGCCGCCACCGCGAGGGTCATCACTGGCGCCTGCCATCCCGGGGCATCTAACCAAGCTTTGATTGCGCCCCACGCCAACCCGAGGACCTTCTCGCCGTCGACGTCAACACCGAGTGCAGCAGGCAGCTGTTGGAGGCCGATGATCACCGCAATACCGGCTGTGAAACCTTCGACGACAGGCAAAGGCATGTACTTCATCGCGCGGCCAGCGCCGGTGAATGCCAGTAAGAGCAGCATGAGTCCCGCCAGCACGCCGACAACGAGCACCCCATCGGCACCATGGTCGGCCACGATGGGGATTAACACGACGGTCATTGCGCCGGTCGGGCCGCTTACCTGAACATTGCTACCACCGAAGACCGCGGCCAAGATGCCCGCGACGATGGCCGTCGTAATTCCGGCTGCGGCGCCAACACCGGACGCAACGCCGAAGCCGAGCGCGAGGGGCAGTGCGACGAGGGCCACCATGAGGCCTGCCGAAAGGTCGCGCCCGATCGTCGCGCGGGACCAGTCCGAGCGGCGCGGTGCGAAACGCAGGGCACGCGATCGGATGCCCACCTTAGAGACGGTGGAGGGGTAGGTCATGCTACTTTCTTGCTCCTTAAAAGCTCAACGACATCCAAAGGATACACAAGGCGCCATCCTTCGACGGGCCGCATTCGCAATTCTGGCCGATGCCTCATGTTGACGAATTCCCACCACACCCCAACCCTTCGACACTAACTTGGCCAAGTCAGGGTTGGGCGTGACGCCTGCCACAAATTAATGAAAACCATTGCCATATAAACCCTCCTCTGGTTTACTCGCGGCCATGCAGACAGTAGATACCCTCATCATCGGCGGTGGCGCGGCCGGCCTGCAGGCAGCCCTAGTCATGGTCCGCGCCCGCCGCAGCGTGCTCATTGTTGATTCCGCCACTCCCCGCAACCGTTTCGCCCATGAAATTCATGGAGTCATTGCCCTCGAGGGCACGCCACCCCTTGAGTTCCAGGAGCGCGGCAAGGAGCAGCTGCGCAACTACGGCGTACAGATCCTAAACGCCACCGTAAAATCCGTCACCGATAATGACCGAACACTCACCGCCACGTTGAGCAACGGTGAGACCGTCGCGGCCCGCTCCATCATCGTCGCCAGCGGCGTGGACGACGTACATCCAAACATCCCGGGCCTGCAAGAAAACTGGGGAAATACGGTCCTCCACTGCCCCTACTGCCACGGATACGAGGTGGCGGACAAGAAGCTCGGCGTGCTCTACATCGGCGAGTTCTCCTTCCACCATGCGGCAACCCTCCGCCAGTGGTCGAAGGACATCACTTTCTTCACCAATGGAATGGAATTCACCGACGAACAGCGCGCGGATCTGACCCGGCGGGGCATTGCGCTTATCGACGGCCCCGTCACCGCCTTCCAGGACGGAAAAGTCCTGGTGGAAAGCGGCGAGCATGCCGTCGATGCACTGTTTTACATGCCCATTCCCCACCCACACGATGACTTCCTCGCTGACCTCAACCTCAAGCGCCACAGCCCACCGGCTGCGATGGGCGGCAGCCTGATCGAGGCTGATCTCACCGGTGCCACCAGCCACCCGCGCGTCTGGGCGGTGGGCAACGTGGTCAATCCAGGCGCACAGGTGGCCATGGCCATGGGCCAGGCCAATGCTGCTGCTATTACGGTCAACGGCTTCCTCGTCGAGGACGATTGGATTTAAGTACGGTGGTGTGGCATGAAAGCCATCATTCAGACCAATCCGGAAGACCCACACTCGCTGGAGCTAGGGGATGCAGATAAGCCGCAGCTAGGCGCCGGCGAAGTCCTCGTTAAAGTCAAAGCCGCCGGCGTAAACCGCGCCGACCTGCTCCAGGCCCGCGGGCACTACCCACCGCCGCCGGGCGCTTCGGAGATTATCGGCCTCGAAGTCGCAGGCGAAGTCGTCGACGCAGGCGACACCGACGTCGCGGTTGGCTCCAAGGTCGGCGCACTGCTGGCCGGCGGCGGCTACGCCGAGTATGTGGCCGTGCCGCAGGGCCAGCTGCTGCCCATCCCCAGCGGCTACTCCTTTGCCGAGGCCGCCTCCGTCATCGAGGTGGCCTGCACGGTCTGGTCCAACATTGCTATGGAAGCGAAACTAGAAAAGGGCCAGACCATCCTCATCCACGGCGGCGCGGGTGGCATCGGCACCTTCGCCATCCAGGTGGCGAAGCAACTGGGCGCCACCGTCGCCGTGACGGCTGGCTCGGACGAAAAACTCGAGACCTGCAAGGAACTCGGCGCGGACATCCTCATCAACTACAACGAGCAGGACTTCGCCGAGGAACTGAAGAACCAGTGCGATGTCATCCTCGACATCATGGGCGCGAAGTACCTCAAAAAGAACCTCATCGCGCTAGCCAAGGGTGGCCACATGGTCACCATCGGCATGCAGGGTGGCACGAAGGCCGAGCTCAACATGGGTATTCTGCTTAACAAGCGCCTGACCCTGCAGGGCACCACGCTGCGCTCCCGCTCGTTGGAGGGCAAGGCCGCCATCGTTGCGGACACCGTCAAAAATGTCTGGCCTTGGTTGGAAGACGGCAGCGTCAAGCACCACCTGCATCGCACATTTGCGCTTGCTCGCGCCGCCGAAGCCCACAAAGCCCTCGACTCCGGCGAGGTCACGGGCAAGCTCGTCCTCGAGGTCTAAGCCAAAGACGCGACCACGCGGGTGAGGTGCTCGACGTCGTGATAGGTGCTAAACGGACTCAGCGAAACCGTAACGGCACCGCCAACCTCCTCCACACCCATCTCCGTAAGCAGTGGGGTGTGCGGGGCGATGGTAGTCACCAACCCATTATCGAAGAGGCGGCGGTGGATCACGTCCGCAGGCACATCGCGCACGGCGAAGGTCAGGCGCGGGAGGCGGTCATCGGAGGCGTCGGCTGCCGCTTCCCCCGTCACACCAAGGATGTGGACGGCCGGCAGCGTGCCCAACAAGCTGTAGAGATCCCCGGTGAGATCCTCCATATAGCCGGAGAGAGCTTGCATCGAACGCGTCAGGCGCACGCGGCGCGAACCGCGCTCCCCGCCGGCGAGTTCCGCCACATGATCCACTAGGGGGCCAACGCCACCCGCCAAGCCCGCGGAAACCGGGCCAACGACAAGCTCATCGAGGCGGCGGAACATCGCGGTATCGCGGAAGACCAGCGCTGCCATCTGCGGGCCACCGAGAGCACCCACATCCACGCCGAGGATATCCGCCCCAATCGCATCAAAGTCGAGGAGACGGTAGGGGGCGATCGAGGAGACGTCGACAAGCACCCAGGCGCGCGAGCGCTCATGGACCGTATCAATAATCTCCGACGCCGAGGTGACCGTACCCAGCAACTCGTGGGCGGCAGAAAAGGCCACGAAACGCGTCGATCCATCAACCAGATCGGCGTACTGGAAGGCCGGTAGCTCGCCCGTGCCCAAGTCCGGCTGCGCCCACCGAATGTCAGTACCGAGGTGTGCGAACGCGCTCGTAAACTCCGGAGAATCAAAACGGGAGAGCACCACCGAGGACTGGCGGCGCAGTAGCGGGCGCAGTGCAGCGCCCAAAGCCTGGTACAGCACCGGCAGCGATGGGCCCAGGATGACGCGCTCCGCCGTCGCTCCCGTGAGATCGGCCACCGCCCGGCGCGCGGAAGCATACATATCCGCCGCGTGGAGCTCTCCTGGGTCGTGATGCGCCGAGTGCGCGCCCACGGCATCCTCCAACGGTTTCACCGTGGCGGACATGCGGAAAGAACGGGCCACGCCAGAGGCCACGCGCTCCGCAATCTGCGGCGCGGCATGCGCGTTCAGGTAGGTCCAACCATCGGACAGACCAGTGTAAAGACCTCGCACGCTGGCGACGTCATACTGTTCCGTCATGCTTCAACCCTTCCTCCCGATGCGGATGAACGCTCCCTACTCTATACGCCCCATGTACATCTTTCCTAACCCTCGATTTTCCCAGCTCGTTCGTGTTTTCCCAGGTTAAGGGCGTGTGTGTAGGTGTTTGCCGGACGTGCGCGCTAGGGTGAAGGACGTGCAAGACAAGAAAAACCTGCGTGACGACGTCGCCCGCATGACCTCCGCGCCTGCACCCGGTGAGGAGCCGGCCTCGCGTTCCATGACCATGTCGGCGGCCTTCGCCGATCTGTTGCAAGGCGCTCGCCAGCGCGAGCTGTGGTTCAAGCTGGGCATCCAAGACATCAAGCAGCGCTACCGCCGCTCGGTGCTGGGGCCTTTCTGGATCACCATCGCGACCGGCGTGATGGCCGCGGCCCTGGGCCTGCTGTACTCCATGCTCTTCCAGATCCCCGTGGCAGAGTTCCTGCCCCACGTGACTGTGGGCCTGATTATGTGGAACTTCATTTCGGGTGCCATCAAGGAAGGCTCGACGGTCTTCATCGACAACGAGGGCCTGATCAAACAGCTGCCCGCACCACTGTCGGTACACGTCTACCGCCTGGTCTGGCGGCAGACCCTCTTCTTGGGTCACAACCTCATCATCTGGCTGTTGCTCATTCTTATTTTCCCGCGCCACTTGGGCTGGGAGTTCTTCCTGTTCATCCCGGCGCTAGGACTCTTCCTAGTCAACGGCGTGTGGGTAGCCATGTTCTTCGGCATCATCGCCACCCGTTTCCGTGACGTTGCCCCGCTGCTGGAGGCCCTAACCCAGCTGCTCTTCTACGTCACGCCGATCGTGTGGATGACCAACACCCTGAAGGATCAGGGAGGTGCCGTGGCCAGCCGCGCACGCATCGCTGAGATCAACCCGCTCTACCACTACATGGAGATCATCCGCGCCCCCATGATCGGCGAGCCCGTCGCCGGCTATCACTGGCTCATCGTCATCGGCTGCACCGTCGCCGGCCTGCTCATCGCCGGCCTGGCCATGCGCCAGTGGCGCTTCCGCGTCTCCTACTGGGTCTAGAAAGGATCGTCCATGGTTTCCATTGATACGTATAACGCTTGCGTGGACTTTCCCATCTTTGATGCCAAGTCCCGCTCCCTCAAGAAGGCGATGCTCTCCACGGCCGGTGGCTCCATTGGCAAGAATGACCAGAACGTGGTCATGGTGGAAGCGCTCAAAGACATCAACCTCCACCTGCGTGAGGGCGACCGCGTCGGCCTCGTCGGCCACAACGGCGCAGGCAAAACCACTCTGCTGCGACTGCTCTCCGGCATCTACGAACCCACGCGCGGCGCTGCCGACGTCCGCGGGCGTGTGGCCCCGGTCTTCGACCTCGGCGTGGGCATGGACCCAGAGGTCTCCGGCTATGACAACATCATCATCCGCGGCCTCTTTTTGGGCCAGACCATCAAGCAGATGAAGGCCAAGATGGATGAGATCGCGGAATTCTCGGAGCTGGGTGATTACCTCTCCATGCCGCTGCGCACCTATTCCACCGGTATGCGCGTGCGCCTAGCACTGGGCGTGGTGACCTCCATTGAGCCGGAGATCCTGCTTCTCGACGAAGGCATCGGCGCCGTCGACGCCGCCTTCATGGCCAAGGCCCGCGTCCGTCTTCAGGACCTGGTGAAGCGCTCCGGCATCCTAGTCTTTGCCTCCCACTCCAACGACTTCTTGGCGCAGCTGTGCGATACCGCCCTGTGGATCGACCACGGCCAGATTCGCTCGGTAGGCGAGGTCTCCGAGGTCGTCGGCGAGTACGAAGGCCCCGAGGTGGGCCAGTACGTGCGGGATTTGCGCAAGCGCTTCGACAACGAGGAGAACGTCTAGAGCTAATACCCAAGCATTTCGCGCAGCTCTTCACTCATCCCGGCCACAGTCACTTCCGGCCCCGGCTGATAATCCTCTTTGCGCAGCACGGCCTTGTTTCCTTCGATGGTGTAGCCCAGCTTGCGCGATACAGCCTGGGAAGCCTCATTGCCCAGTTCCCACTCGGAGCGCAGCTGGCGCGCGCCCAAGTACTCGAAGCAAAATACCGCAGCGGCGTGGCGGACCTGCGTACCTATCCCGCGACCCTGAAGACGGTGGTAGATCCACGATCCGGTTACGACCTCATGGTTATCGGGAAAATTCTGCGCCCGCAGATCCACCGAACCAATGACTTCACCGCCAAGGTGCACGCCGAAGTCCAACGACCACTCCTCCGGAGACATCTGCGCACGGTGCGCCCACCGGAAACTCGGGTCCGGCTTCTGCTTCAACCACGGGAACGTGTACTCCGGAAGCGGCTCACCAAAAATCTCAGTGGCACTAACACCGTGGATGGCGGCGATGTCGCTATCACGCAGCACCCGCAAGGTCAGCTCGCCGACCTGCACAGTGAGTTTGAATGGAGCCCACATCTCTTCGATACTTTTTACAGCCATGGCAGCATCGTATAACTCATCACGGATGGCACAATAGAATCCATGACTGCCACCCTGTCCCAGGCCGGAACGACGGCCGCTGTGATCGTCACCCACCAGCGCGTGGAGCTGCTGCGCGCCTCCCTTGAGCAGGTGGTGAACCAGACACACCCGGTGCAGTGGGTGATCGTGGTGGATAACGGTGCGGAAGCAGCAGTAGAGGATCTCCTCCACGAACTCGCCGGCGAGCGCGGCGTCTACGTGCCTTCGGAAACCAACCTTGGCGGTGCGGGCGGCTTTGCGCTGGGATTCCTGACAGCTCTGGCCCTCGGCGCGGATGCAGTGTGGTGTGCTGACGATGACGGCCGCCCCGCCGACCACCACGTGCTCGAGGAGCTCTACCGAGTTGCGGAAAACAACAGCCTCCACGAAGTCTCCCCAGCCGTGTGCAATATCGACGAGCCCGCCAAGCTGGCTTTCCCACTGCGCCAGGGCCTGGTGTGGCGGCGTTACATGAGCGAACTAGAGGGTGATTTCCTCCCCGGCATTGCCTCTCTCTTCAACGGGGCACTCATCTCTGCCGAAGCCATGGAGATCATCGGCGTACCGGACTACCGCCTGTTCATCCGTGGCGATGAAGTGGAGTACCACCGCCGCCTGGTCAACTCAGGCTTAAGCTTCGGCACCGCGCTGACCACCAGCTACCTGCACCCGGATGGCTCCGATGAATTCAAGCCCATCCTCGGCGGCAAGATGCACACGCAGTATCCGGAGGGCGAGTTCAAGCGCTTCTTCACCTACCGCAACCGCGGCTACCTTCTGTGGCAGCGCGGCATGCGCAAGCTGCTGCCGCAGGAATTCGCGCGTTTCGGCTGGTTCTTCATCGTGCAGCAGCACGACGTGAAGGGATTCATGGAATGGCTGCGCCTCCACAACCGCGGCCGCAAAGAAGACTTCCGCCGGCCCTAAAACTCAAAGGACTTTCGCGTGCTGCGGAAAATCACCCACCGCTGAACAAAGAAGTTGATAAGCGTTGCCGTGCCCTGGGCAATCACGAAAGCCACTGTCAGCGCCCAGGACGAAGGCCAGTCCAGCGTGTGATCAAAGAAGGGGAAAGCCCAGCGATACAGCACAATGTTGATCGCATAGGTCATGGCGTAGGTGGCAAACACGGCAGCAAAGCGGCGCTTCGAAGCCCGCGCGTTGAAGGTCCACCGCCGGTTCAATAAATAAGCCACGAAGGTGCCGGCGGCAAAGCCAATAGTTCTCGAGGCCACATCGCCAAACAGACCTAAACCAATTTGAAAGAGCCAGGTCAGGGAGACGTCGATAAGCGCGGCAATAGCCCCCGTGATCGCGAACTTCGTACCCTGCGCCTGCAGGGAATTCGACCGTGAGAGGCGTTCGGCGCGACCGGGCATGGTTACTTTCCTTTGAAGATGAAGGCGCGCTGAATGGCGAAGTTGGTCACCGTGGCCACGCCTTGTGCGATGACGAAGGCGATGGTGTCCTTGAGTGCGCCGTCGAAGCCCAGGCTGATCAGCGGGGCGTTGAGCACCCAATACAAGAAATTCTGCACGGCGAAAGTAGACAGATACAACAAGCCCACGGCACCGGCGGTGCGACCAGAAACCTGGGCGCCAAAAGTCCACCGGGCATTCGCCACATAGGCGGCGATAGTGCCGAAGACCCAGCCAATCGCCTTCGCCAAAGAACGGTGCAGGCCTAGGTACGTCAGAAAGAGGGTAAGGCCATAATCAATCGCCGCAGTGAAAACACCGACGGATACGAAGCGCACGAGTTGGGTCTTCATGCTAGAGGTAGGTTCAGTCACGGCGAAATACTCTACCCGCGGACAAGAGCGCGGTAAATGTCCAGGCGGTCCACGGGCGCGACGGCGTTTTCACCATAGGCGCCGAGAGAAGAAAGCACCTTAAGCGAAGCCAAGCACAGCTCCCGAATTTCCGGGCCACGCAGCTCCTCGCCATCATCGTCGACCCACCCCAGCGCGGCCATAGAGGTCTCCGCTACGGAATCGGTCAATTCGCGCCCGCCCATGCAGGACAGCGCTAGAGCCAACGACCAGAAAGCATCCTTACCCTCGTTCGTCACCTCACGCGGCAAAGTGCGCAGCTGGCGAAACACCCCAGCATCAATGCTCACCTCACGCTTCAAATCCAGCGCTTGGAGAAGTGGAACGAAGTCATAGAGCCGGGTTCTTTCAATCAGCGCGCGAACGGGACTAGCCACAAGTTCCAGAACCTCATCAATTGTTTCCTGACCGGTGAGCTCCGCATTCACGGCGGTGAGATCGAAGGGTGTGTGGAAAGAACCGGAACCGCCCACGCACAGGGCCTCCGGCGTCCCGCTATCGCGCGGGTAGGTCTCCACCACAACAATCTCGAAATCCCACAGCCCCCAGGCATAATCAACCTGCTCGCCTTCGCGGCTCAAGAATTCGCGCACGGTGTGGTTCGGATCGATGCGCTGGCCGCGGGCATCTGTGTGCTCAAAAAAGTGCCACGGTGAATCCTCGTGCGGCAGCCCGAAGCAGATTTCAAGAATATGGTGGAGCTCTTCCAACGTGAGCGCATCGGAAAAACCGATCTGACGGTGAACCTCGGCATCCGCGCGGACGTTAGATACCTGACACAGCAGGGTTCGAGCAGAATCACCACGATTGGCGCGGACCTGCGCCAAATCTGTGACCTTTGAGCTCATGTGCCCCACCATACGCACTTTTAGTTGCGGGCGGTGAGCTCGCGTGCTTCAAGCTCGCTGAGAATGAAAACGATGGCGGCACTGATTCCACCCCAGACGGTCCAGGGTCTTGCCACCCCGCGGCGGCGAATAAATCGCACCACGCTGCGCTCAGTCTTTACGGTGATCCATCCGCCCAGCAGCAGAATGCCGAAGGCAACCGGGATGGCCCACACGGGGACATCGGGAGTCTCCGGCTCCGGCCGGTCCTCGTGGCTCTCGGCATTAGTAATGGCCACGAGTGCGCCGAACCCGAGGATTGACAGCACATAGGCGAGAACGAGCGCAGTCTTATTCTTAATCCAGTCGGGGAACGCGGTCATAATGCCCACGGCCGCGGCTTGGATGATGCGTCCGGCAAGGGTGTCATCCAGCGCATAATTATCTTGCTTGGGAGAAGTCATACCGCCCCACTTTAAGCGGGCGGTAGGCTACCGTGCATGTACTCCTCTAAAAAAGAGCACCTCACCCCAGCACAGCGAGCAGCGCAAGATGAGCGCGCCGAGGAAGACAAGCGCCACGGCCACTTTCTGGCGACAGAACACACGTCGCTACCGCTCAATGGTTTTATGACGCGGCTCATCGCCGAGGAACTTCCCATCCTCGATTCCACTTCGCGCGGCCGCGTCTATGAGATCCTGCGTGAGTATGACGGCCCAGAGATTAGCTCCCAAGAAGAACTGCCGGAAGAAATCCGAGAGATCATGGATCTGTACTAATTCCGAACTAAAACCACAGACTCGGACAATACAAACGTTCCGTTTACTTGGCTTTTGTACCTAATCTCACGTTTTCACTCCCGCCACAGGCACTACCGCCTAGGTAGTGTAGAAAACCGACCCATCACATCGAATCAAAGAGTAAGAGATGGAACTGCATACTACTGAGAAGTCCCTCCACGGTTGGGGCCGCACGGCGGCGACAACCGCCCACGTTTTGTCCACCCCAGACGTCGACGTCATCAAGACCGCCGTCGCCCAGGTGGCTGAGGACAATGCTGATAAGCCTTCCCACCTGCGCCGCGGCGTCATCGCCCGCGGTATGGGCCGCTCCTATGGCGACCCCGCGCAGAACGCCGGTGGCCTCGTCATCGACATGCAACCGCTCAACAAGATCCACTCCATCGATCCGGAGTCGGGCATTGTCGACGTCGACGGTGGTGTCACCCTCGACCAGCTCATGAAGGCCGCCCTGCCCTACGGCCTGTGGGTTCCTGTTCTGCCGGGTACCCGCCAGGTCACCATCGGCGGTGCTATTGGCCCGGACATCCACGGCAAGAACCACCACTCCGCCGGTTCTTTCGGCGACCACGTCACCTCCATGGAGCTGCTCGTGGCAGACGGCCGAGTCCTACACCTGGAACCGGAAGGTGAGAACAGCGATCTCTTCTGGGCCACCGTCGGCGGCATGGGCCTGACCGGCATCATCCTGCGCGCCAAGATCAAGATGACGAAGACGGAAACCGCCTACTTCATCGCGGATACCGACCGCACGGATAACCTCGATGAAACCGTGGCCTTCCACTCCGATGGCTCGGAGCACAACTACACGTACTCCTCCGCGTGGTTCGACGTCATCTCCCCGGAACCAAAGCTGGGCCGCTCCACCATTTCCCGCGGCTCCCTGGCCACCCTGGAGCAGCTCGAGGAGCTCGCCCCGAAGCTGGCGAAAGACCCGCTGAAGTTCAATGCCCCGCAGCTGATGACGGTTCCGGATATCTTCCCGAACTTCACCATGAACAAGCTCTCGCTCATGGCTATCGGCGAGGCCTACTACCTCATGGGCGCCCCGGCGCGTAACCAGGTCAAGAACCTCACGCAGTTCTACCAGCCGCTGGATCTTATCGGAGAGTGGAACCGTGGCTACGGCTCCAACGGCTTCCTGCAGTACCAGTTCGTGGTGCCGACCGACGCCGTCGAGCCCTTCAAGGACATCATCCGCGACATGCAGAAGTCCGGACACTACTCCGCGCTCAACGTGTTCAAGCTCTTCGGCCCGGGTAACAAGGCCCCGCTGTCCTACCCGATGCCGGGCTGGAATGTCTGCGTGGACTTCCCCATCAAGCCGGGCCTGGGCGCCTTCCTCGACGACCTGGATAAGCGCGTCATGGAATTCGGCGGCCGCCTCTACCTGGCCAAGGAGTCCCGCACCTCGGCGGAGAACTTCCACAAGATGTACCCGGGCCTCGAGGGCTGGCTCAAGACCCGCAACGACATCGACCCGACCGGCGTCTTCGCCTCCGATATGTCCCGCCGCCTCGAGCTGCACTAGAAAGGAACACCCTCATGCTGAATGCAGTAGGCCAAGCACAACACATCCTCCTTCTCGGCGGCACCTCCGAAATCGGCCTGGGCATCGTCGAAGAATTCCTCGAGCGCGGCCCGGCCAAGGTCACCCTCGCGGCACGCGCCGACTCCCCGCGCATCGCGGATGCCCGCGCGACCATCGAGTCCCGCGGTGGCGACGTCGAGGTCATCGACTTTGACGCGACTGACTTCGAGGGCCACGGGGACGTCGTCAAGCGCGCCTTTGAGCGCGACGACGTCGACGTTGCCATCATCGCCTTCGGCACCCTCGGTGACCAGGAAGAACTGTGGCAGGACCAGGCCAAGGCGGTCGCCTCCGCCCAGACCAACTACACCGCACCGGTCTCCCTCGGCGTCTTGCTCGGCCAGAAGTTCAAGGAGCAGGGCCACGGCACCATCGTGGCGATCTCCTCCGTCGCCGGCATGCGCGTGCGCCGCTCCAACTTTGTCTACGGCGCCTCTAAGGCCGGCGTGGATGGCTTCTTCATCAACCTGGGTGAGGCCCTGCGCGGCTCCGGCGCCAAGGTGCTCGTAGTTCGCCCGGGCCAGGTGCGCACCAAGATGTCGGCGGAAGCCGGCGAAGCGCCACTGACCGTCAACGTCTCCGACGTGGCTAAGGCCACCGTCAAGGCGGTGCTGGATGGCAAGCAGTCCATCTTCGTGCACCCGCTGTTTGAGTACGTGTCCTTGGGATTCAAGTTCATCCCGCAGGCAATCTTCCGGAAGCTGCCTTTCTAAAGTTCCGCTAAGTCCACGGCGTGTGGGAGACTACTTACATGACTGAGTCTCCCACCATTGAATATGACGTCGACCGCCTCTCGCGTCGCGCCAGTCTCGTGGGCATTGCCGCCGCCGCTGTAGGTGGCGGCCTTGTTACGTTGATTGGTTTCTTTGCCTTTAAGACGGTCTCCCTCCCGGCGTTCAGTACGTCGATGGTGACCCGCGCGTTGAGCACGGCGGGAACTGCACTCACCGTTCTGCTGGTGGGAGCTCTGTGCGCGTGGTGGGTGATTGGCGCTTCGCCGCGCCCCCGTTGGCGGACGTGGCTCACCACCGCTGTGTGCTACATTTCGCCCGCGCTGCTCACACTAACCAGTATCGGCTTGCCTCTTTCGGCCTCCCGCCTGTGGCTCGACGGTGTCCAAGTCGACCAGGTATTCCGCACCCAATTCCTCACCCGCGCCACAGAGGCCAGCTCTTATGCGGACATGAACTACGAGGGCTTGCCTACCTTCTACCCGCTGGGCTGGTTCTGGATGGGCGGGCGGCTCGCCAACCTTCTCAACATGCCGGGCTGGGAGGTCTACCAACCCTGGAGCCTCATCTCCCTGGCCATGGCCGGGTGCATCCTGGTTCCGCTGTGGCAACGGCTTACCGGATCCCTGCCCGTTGCCACCGCCATTGCCTTGACCACCACGGCGGTGACCCTGACCATCGGTGCTGAGGAGCCCTATTCCGCAGTCATCGCCATGGGTGTCCCAGCGGTCGCCGTCCTGTGTTCGCACGCTTTCTATAGGGCTTCCTGGTTCTCCACCGCCGCAATCGCTATCTACTTGGGAATCTCAGCCTGCTTCTACACGCTGTACACGGGCGCCGTGGCGCTGACCATCGTCAGCCTCATTGCACTCGTCACGTGCGTGGGCGACCGTACGTGGACTCCCCTCGTGCGCCTCGCCGCCATCGCGGCCGGATCCCTGGCCATCGCCGCGATTGCTTGGGCACCGTATCTGCACGCCGTCCTGCACGCCACCGCCCCGCTAGAATCCACCGCGCAGCACTACCTGCCGGAGGAAGGCACCCAAATCCCGGCGCCTTTCCTCTCCTTGTCCGTCATTGGCGCCCTCAGCCTTATTGGCCTGATCTACCTCATCTTGCGCGTTGACGAACCCGAAATCAGAGCCATGGGCACCGCGCTTGTCGGAACCTACCTGTGGACTCTGGCCTCCATGGTCATGACCCTTGCCGGCAGCACGCTGCTGGGCTTCCGCCTGGAGCTTATCGTCGCGGTGCTTTTCGCCACGGCCGGCATTCTCGCGCTGGCCGACGTCCGCCTCATGGGCCTTCCCACGCTTTATCCGGCAGGATTCTCTGAAGCCACCAGCAAGCGCGTGACCCTGGCCTTTGCCATCCTCATGGGGCTTGGCGGTGTTTACTATGCCCAACAGATCCCGGCAACGAACGTGACCGCCTTGGACCACGCTTATACCGATACCGACGGCTACGGGGAACGCGCGGACCGCTACACCAGCGATTCTTCCGCTAATTACGGCAAGATCCGTGAGTTCATTGATGCCCAGGGCTACGAGGCCAATGACACCGTCGTCCTCACGGACGAAAAGCTCTTCATGGCCTATAACCCCTATTACGGTTTCAACGCCTTCACCAGCAACTACGCCAACCCGTTGGGAGAGTTCAGTACCCGCAACCTGCAAATCGAGGAGTGGGCTTCCAAGTCTTGGGAACAGACTCCGGAAGAGTTTGCGAAGTCGCTTGAGTCCGCGCCGTGGCGCGGGCCGGACGTCCTCATCTTCCGCGGCGATCTAGAAGAGCCCGGCGATGGTTATAAGACGCACTTGGCTGAAGACATCTACCCCAACCAGCCCAACGTGCGCTACCGCGCGGTGTTCTTCAACCCGGAGGTCTTTGAGGAAGGGTGGAACACGCAACAAATCGGCCCCTTCATCGTGGCGGCGCGATCTTAAGAAGCCAAGGCGGTGACGTAGACTGATCGCCGTGTCAGATCGGAAAACCTCTTCATTACGTGCACCGCAGTCCCTGCGACTCACCGCCATCATCGCTGGATTCATTGGTTTCCTGTGCTTCGTGGCGACGCCGCTGCTGCCGGTGAACCAGACCCAATCCTCCTTCGATTGGCCCCAGCAGGGCTCCCTGCAGTCCATCAACGCCCCGCTCATCTCGGTGGCGCCGGAAGAAATTGATGCAGAGATCCCCCTGGGAGCCGTCGACAAGCTGCGCGATGGCCAGGACCTGCTCTACGGCACCGTGCCCCCGGAGTCCAAGAAGGCCTCCAACCGCGGCATGTTTGTCCGCGCCGGCGAGGGTGGCCTCTCGGTGACAAGCCTCGATGAGGTCATTTTCTCTCTCACGGCCGAGCAGGTGGCACAGCTGCCAGAGGACGCCACCCTCAGCATCGCCTCCACGGGGGATGGGACCACCGTCTCCGTGGGCAAGCACAAGAAAACCACCGAGGAAGATCTGCGCCCGCAGGTCACCGGCGTCTACACCGAGATCGACGACACTCCGGAGAACCTCGCCGAGCTTGGCGACGACCTCCGCATCCACGTCGAGATCAACTCCCGGTTTACCTCCTCCCCGACACCGCTCAAGCTCATCGCCATGTGGCTGGGCCTGGCCATGGTGGTCATCAGCCTGGTCTGCCTGTGGAGGATTGACCGCCTCGATGGCAAACGCCTTGGCTTCATGCCCGAAACCTGGAAGCAGATCCGCCCGCTCGATGGCGTCGTGGCAGCTGTACTCGGCTGGTGGTATGTCTTCGGCGCCAATACCTCCGATGATGGCTTCATCCTCACCATGGGGCGCGTTTCCGATCACGCGACCTATATGGCGAACTATTACCGCTGGTACGGCGTCCCCGAGGCCCCGTTCGGCGCGCCGTATTACGACCTCGTGGCATGGCTGGCGCAAATCTCCAGCGCCTCCATCATCGTGCGCCTGCCCTCCCTCATCTCGGCGCTCATCATCTGGTTCGTTTTGTCGCGCGAGATGCTCCCGCGCTTCGGTGCCCGCGTGAACGAGCGCCGCCTCGCGCACTGGACCGCCGCGTTCATGTTCCTGGCTTTCTGGCTGCCCTATAACAACGGCGTACGTCCAGAGCCCATCGTGGCCCTCGGTGTCATGCTTACGTGGGCTTCCTTCGAGCGCGCCATCTCCACCCAGCGTCTTCTGCCTGCAGCGGTGGGCACCATCATCGCCACCATCACCCTGGCCGCTGGCCCCACCGGCCTGACCGCGGTAGGCATCTTCTTGGTCTGCCTGCCCGCGCTGTTCCGCATCATGGGCACGCGCGCCCCCGAAGTCACCTGGCCGGCACTCATTGCCCCGTTCCTTGCCTGCGGCACTGCGGTTATGGTTGCCGCCTTCGGGGACCAAACGTTAGCGTCAGTCATCGAATCCACGCGCGTGCGTTCCGCGGTCGGCCCGTCCCTGCCGTGGTACTCCGAGTTCGTCCGCTACTCCACGCTCTTCGAGCCCTCCGTGGATGGCTCCCTGACGCGCCGTTTCGCCATGTTCACCATGCTTTTCTGCTTGGCGCTCATCATCTACGCCTTCATCAAGAACCACCGCGTCGTCGGTGCGGAGGCAGATCCCACCAAGCGCCTGCTGGCCATCATGGCGCTCTCGGCCTTCTTCCTCATGTTCACGCCGACGAAGTGGACGCACCACTTCGGTATCTACGCCGGTATCGCCGGTGTCATCGCCGCGCTGGGCTCGGTGGTCCTTTCCCAGATCGCCATGCGCTCCCCGCGCGCCCGGACCTTCTCCATCGCCGCGGTGATTTTCCTCCTCGCCATCTCCCTGGGTGGCTGGAACGCTTGGTGGTACGTGTCCTCCTTCGGCATCCCGTGGTGGGACCGCACGGTGCAGTTCAAGGCCATCGAGGCCAACACCGTGGTTCTCGCGATCGCCATGGTGGTCCTAGCGATTGGCCTTTACCAATCTCTCGTCCACAGCTACCGCAAGAACAAGGCTGAAGCCGACGGCACCCTCGAGGAATTCGAGGCCGCCAACGCCGCCAAGGTCTCTCGCTGGGCAGGCGCCATGTCCGCACCGATTGCGATGGCCTGCATCCTCATCGTGGCCTTCTCCTGCGCCTCCTTTGCCAAGGGCTACGTGGCCCAGGCGGATTCCTACTCCGTGGGCAAGGGCAACCTGGCATCCCTGCACGGCGATGTCTGCTCGCTGGCAGATGCCACCATGGTGGAAACCAACACCAACGATTCCTTCCTCACTCCGGTCAATGGCGACCTCAAGGATTCGCTGGTTGATGAGGATGAGGACAACTTCGGTTTCGGCCCCAACATGATCAAGGAAGATATTGAGCCGGAGAACCTCAACTCGGCATCAGTAGGCGCCATTGCCAACACCACAGGTGATGACTCGGCTGCGTCCAATGAACAAAAGGAACTCACCGAATCCGAGGAAAAGGCAACCGAAGTCACCGACTCTTCCGCCGGTGGCGTGCGCGGAACCCTAGGCATCAACGGCTCCGAGATGCACCTGCCCTTCAACCTGGATTACACGAAGGTCCCGGTCATGGGCTCCTACGATGAGTCGCAGCGCTCCACCGCTACCATCACCACCCAGTGGTACAACTTGCCGGAGCCGGGAGAAAACACCCCCGTCCTCGCGGTCTCTGCCGCCGGTAAGATTTATCACCACGACGTCAACGGCGTGGAGCAGGAAGGCACCGAGCTCACCTTGGAGTACGGCACCCTCAAGGACGGCAAGGTCACCAACAAGGGTGAGGCCGAGCTTTCCGACGTCGGCGCGACCCCCAAATGGCGCAACCTCCGCATTGCTCTGGACGAGCTCCCAGAGGAGGCCAACGTTGTGCGCCTCGTTGCGGTAGACGATTCCACCGATGAAGACGACTGGATGGCGTTTACCCCGCCGCGCGTCCCGGAGCTTGCCACCATCAACTCCCAGTTCGATTCCTCTACCCCGGCACTCCTCGACTGGTCCGTGGCCCTGCAGTTCCCCTGCCAGCGCACCTTCGACCACTACGCCGGCGTGACCGAGATCCCGCAGTTCCGCATTCTTCCCGACGCCGCCGCACAGACCTCCCTCACGGACTTCCAGTCCTTCTCCGGTGGTGGTGCGCTGGCAACCGCGGAGGCAGTGAACTACTCCTATGAGATCCCGAGCTACCTCAACAACGATTGGGCGCGCGACTGGGGCTCCATTGAAAAGTATGAGCTGCGCACCAACTCCCGCGGCGAGGCCCCGCTCGAGGCGGACATCGACCAGGAAATCATCCAGCGCTCCGGACTGTGGAAGAACTCCGAGATGAAGATTCGCCCGGAGGGTGAGCAGTAGGGATTAGAGAAACTCGGCCGAATCTTTAATGCGCTGACGCGCCACGGTCGGGGTCGAAATACGGTGCATGGACACATACTCCGCAGTCTGTGCACCGGGGATCTCCACGCGCTCAGCAATCTCGTCCTGCGCCGCGGTCTGGACCAAGATGTCAGAATACAGCCCCGGCAGCTTCTCAACATCGAGGACGTAGTCGCCGCGGATCTCCTCCGGCAGCTTGGCCAGCGCGCCGAAGTCGGGGAAGGTGAGGAGGAGGGCGTCGGCAGGCACCAGCGCTGCGAGCGCCCCACCGGAGGAATATCCCCACACCGTCACGCGGTTGGCCCCATGGTCGCGCGCATAATCGACGGCCGCCTGAACCGACTGGACCATCTCCGCCACGGTGCGCTCCGGCGCCAACGGATAATCGACGTCAATGATCGTCGTGCCCGACAACTGCGCTGCGGCAGCAACTTCGGGCCGCCATTGCATTTCTAGTGCCTTGCCGTCACCGCGCCACCAGCCGCCGGAGTGCAGCGACACTGCCCAGCGGCCATTCGGCTCTGAAGGAACAAAAATCGCTCCCACCTCAGAGTCCTCAACGCTCACGCCTTCCGTAAAGGCGGTGCCGGGCAGCGAGTGATCCACTGCGGAGCCCAGCACCATCATGGAGGCTTGCACGATGCGGTCCGGAAGCAGCGCACAATAGCGGTCCGCATCCGGCGAACCTCCACCAGCCCACGGCGGGCGGAAATCCGGCAGCGGGTAGTGCACCTCCATGTAGGAGGAGAGCTGCTCGAGCTGTTGTTCAGGGCTTAGCTGGCGACCCTGGCCGCCGATATTCCACTCACTCATGGCCCCCAAGAGTACTACCAGATGGTGACGCGCTCCTCCGGTGCAAGACCACCCTCGACATCAAAAGCCTCGTAGAATTCATCGATGTTCTCGGCGATGATGTTGCAGCGGAACTCTGCCGGCGAGTGCGGGTCAATGGCCAAATACTGCGTGGCCATCTCCGGACGGATGGCAGTACGCCACACGCGCGCCCACGCCAGGAAGAAGCGCTGCAGACCGGTGTACTCGTGCTCTGCCAATTCCGGCTCAGCGCCCTCGGCCTCAAACGGCGCGACCTGGCCGTTGATGTCCAGGCCCTTGTCGGCGCAGTAGTTCTTGTAGGCCACCACGGCAATGCCCAATCCGCCCAAGTCACCGATGTTCTCACCCAGGGTGAAGCTGCCGTTGACGCCTGCGGAATCAGTGCCCTCCAGCACCTTCGGCACCTGCCCCTGGAACTGGTCCACCAGCTTCGCGGTCAACTTCTCGAAGGCCACGCGGTCCTCATCCGTCCACCAAGAGTTGAGGTTACCCTGGCCGTCGTACTGCGAGCCCTGGTCATCAAAACCGTGGCCAATCTCGTGACCAATCACCGCACCGATAGCACCGAAGTTCTCCGCGGCGTCCGCCTCAGGATTGTAGAACGGCGGGCGCAGAATCGCTGCCGGGAAGGTGATGTCATTGACCACTGGATTATAAAAAGCATTGACCGTTTGCGGGGTGGCGAACCATTCATCGCGGTCCGCCGGCTTACCAATCTTGGCCAGTTCATAATCGTGGTTCCACGCATTACCCGCGCGCACATTGGCCACCAAGTCCGCGCCCTTCGGTGAAAACTCCAGGTCAGAATAGTCACGCCAGGTATCTGGATAACCGATTTTAGCCTTGAACTGGGCGAGCTTCTCCAGCGCGCGCTCGCGGGTAGCCGGGGTCATCCACTCCAGCTGCGAAATCCTCTCACGATAAGCGGCGGTAAGGTACTCCACCAGCTCATCCATCTCGGACTTCGAGGAGGGCGGGAAGTGCTTGTCCACGAAAACCTTGCCGATCTCCTGTCCCACCATGTTTTCCGCCAAGCCCACGGCGCGCTTCCAGCGATCACGCTGCTCCGTGGCGCCCGAAAGCTTGGTTCCGTAGAACTCGAAATTCTTCTTACCGATCTCCTCAGTAAGGTACGGCGCGCGCGACAGCAGAATGTGCCACGTCGCCCACAGCTGCCAATCCGCCATACGGCCGGCGGTAAACAGGCCCTCGAGGTGCTCAAAATAAGATGGCATCATAGCCACCACACGGTGCTCGGGCAGTCCCCCACCCTGCAGGATGGCGCGGGTGATGCTGGGCAGCTTGGCGACGTCCACCGGGTTATACGTCTTCACCGCATCACGCGAGGCCACCACGTCCCAGTGGCCGGCCGCGATTTCCTTCTCTAGGTTTACGATGCGCGTTGCGGCCGCATCCGCACCCAGCCCGAAGAGGCGCGCGGGATCTAAGAATTCAAGCATCGCCGCAACGTGCTTCTCGTAGGCCTCGAGCGTCTGCGCGTGAGCTTCCTCGCGGTAATAAGCCTCATCCGGCAGACCTAAACCGGACTGAATAATGTAGGCCACCGCCTCCTCGGCGCCGGAGTCCTTTTCTACCCAGAAGGTAACCGGGGCGCCGACGCCCTCGCGCTCCAGCACTCCCAGGTTATGTGCCAGCTCCTCCGGGTCCGCCGCCACCAGCTTGTCCAGATCCTCGGAAAGCGGTGCCGTTCCCGCAGCATTAACTCCTTCAACGTCCATGTGGGAGGAATACACGATCCCTGGGCGGCCCGTGTCTTCCTTAACGATGTCGTGGACGAGTTCCTCGGCTTCGTCGCGAAGCGCGTGAAAAGTCCCGTCGACACCGCGATCGTCGGGAATAACGTGGGACTCGATCCAAGGGCCATTAACAAACTGATACAGATCCTTCATGCACTTCACTCTATGTCAGATGTACCCATTAGTGTGGTGTGCATGACTTCTTATCGTTTCCCGCCAGCGAAGATGACGGGGCCGTTTTTCGCTGTGCTTGGGGTGACCCTCCTCGTGCTCGGCACGCCCGCCGTCCTCAGCTTGGCGCTGCCGGACCACGATCCTGAAACCGAGCCTGTTGTCCTCGACGATCCTGAGTGGCGTCAGCCTATCGACGGCGTCGAATGCAGCGTGAACTACGATTCCGTGGCCAACCAGGCGTGGGATTGCGGCGATACCTTGGTCGAGGCCTACCTCACCTCTGATGTCGACGATGACGAGCTGGCCCTGCGCCGAGCTGTGCGCGCCACGACCTTCGGGTCGATGCCGAAAGAAGAAGTAGAAAACCAAGACGGCATCCTCGTACTGCGAACGTATACATACATCCCGGTCGTTGCCTTTAGCGTGGCCAAGGACGATCTCAACTACGAGCTCGTCTTTTCAGACGGAAACCCAGAAGAAATCGCCGATCAGTTTATGGAGGCCTTCAAGTGAGCAAGATCTTCCGCGTGGCGCTGTGGGTCTTCATTGGCGTGTGCCTACCCGCAGCTCTGATCAATCTGTTGGGTTCCTTTATCGTTGCCCCGCTGCCGGGCCTGATAAGCCTGCTCATCGGACTAGCCTTCCTCGCACTGGGTCTATACCTGTGGCATCTCAGCCCAATGTGGGCGTCACCGGCCAAGGGCTGGGCTACAGCCAGCGTGTTGTGGGGAGCCGGCACCGCGGTGTCTTTGGCTCTCCTCTCCGCGCTTCCGTTCACCTCCCTCACCAAAGGAGTGGGCTGGGAGGAATCCATGATGTCCTGGTCCGGCGCTTATCCGGAGGAGTTCGCCAAGGCGCTGGGCGTGGTCTTTGTGTTGCTCAGCTTCCGCCAGCTCAACCGACCTTGGCATGGGTTTATCGTCGGTGCGCTTGTGGGCTGGGCTTTCGATGTTTTTGAGAACATCCTCTACGTTTCCCTCGGCGCCGTGATGCACCCGACGTCTGATTGGATCGGCATGCTGCAGATGTGGGGACTCCGCCTTGTGGCAGGCCCAGGCCTGCACATGTCACTGACGGCCATCGCGGGTTTCGGCATCGGCTGGGCCATTTACGCTGCCCATAAAACCTGGTGGTGGCGTCTCGGCGTAGGCGTAGGAGCGCTCTTTGCTTCCTTCTGTCTCCACTTTGCATGGAACTACATGTGGGATGAGACGTGGCAGTTGGTCACGCAGTATATTGTCGTCGCACTCATCCTCTACCCCACCGTCATCACTCTAGGGATTCGGGCCCACCGTCTGGCTAAGACGGATGATACCTACTCGCACTCGCCCGGCCTCGCCAGCCTGCAGTGATTTAGTCGAGGTGCCCCGCCAAGGGTATTTTCACAATGGCTACGCTTAGCATGCCTGCGAAGAGCTCGGCACCGCCCGCTTTAGTTCCGCACACGCTCGATCGCGCGCGTCCTGTAGAGGCGTCGGCAAGCCAGGCACCTGCGGTGCAACCTCCACTGCTCCCAGCACATCCCCCGTGAGATCCGCAGGGGATCCATAGGTATTAGCCGCCACGCTATATCCAGGACCGAAAGAAGCACTAGCGTGAACCTGACGGTTATCCGACCACCCGAATTTCGTTCCAATGATGCCCGGGATGCGTGCGGTGCCAAAGTCCTGGCGGTAGCCGTCTGATGCTACAGGCGCCGCCGTCGCCATGCCCTTCATGAGCGGCGCGGCAACCGGATCGCCAGATATCGCCCCTATGAAGCGAGTGAGATCCTCCGTCGACGTCGTAGTATTTCCCCAATAACCATTGTGGTGAGTCTCCCCCAGTCGATACTCCCCGATGATGGAGGGAATGGCCTGTGGGTACTTCCGCTCCAAGTCGCTGGCGGTGCCGTCCTCAGAAAAACGAATCATGTTCTCCACCCGTGCCTTATCCTCCGATGCGCCATATTTCAGCACCCACATACCGAGATACAGCTTCGCCAGGGAAAGCGCGGGGCGGGACTCGTGGCTATTCCCAGTGGAAACTGAATTTCCATCGGCGTAGCGCACGGTCATCTGGGTGCGTGGTGGGACTTTTCCAGGATCGAACGTCAGAGCCTGGGCAGTAGGCGCGGTGGTGGCCGCCAGTGCAAGGCCAACAATAAAGGAGCGAGACTTAAACACTTGTATAGATTAACTCAAGTCACAGCTTTAACAGCCCTAATTGGAGCTTTAACGCCCTAAACCCCTACTGGAAGTCTCGAATGTTCGTTTCATCCAGCTCTTATCCCACAGAGAGCGTGGAGCATCAGTTTTCCCATTTACCCCTTTAATCACAACTTCCTTCCGCGGTATGGACTCCCCCAGAGATACCGAATAAGCTCTTACTTCGAAAGGGATTTCGAACGGTGGGGGTTCGTCCCTTCGCAGTAACTCGACCAATAGTAGGGGGTTGAAGTGTCTTCCACTTCAGACGTTGTTGTTTCCTATTTTTCTCATTCCAATCCGAGCGACCCAGTATGTATGAAAGGTAAAGACATACGCCAAGCAGACTACGAGTTCTGGTCTAGCGTCCTTCCCGCCTTGGACGAAGACTCAGACACAGCGTGTATGCGCCTTGGGCTCAAGACCGGCAAAACGGCCGGGGCAGTTGCTCACATAGTCATGGGGATTTACCGCCTTAGAGAACTCCCCCAGCTCAAAGCCCTGCAAGATGCTTATTATTTGCTGGACCTGCCTGCCTTGATTGCCATTGACCAGGTCATGGCTAAGCTGGGTCAGCCTTCCCCAGAGGTAGTAGCTGCCATTGATACTTCGTTGGCCCGTTGGTTCACTCCGACGAAGCCCAACCAGGCGTTTCCCAGCACCTCGCAGATTCGCCGCCGCATGCGTGATCTGGTCAAGGTTCATGATGACTCCATCGCGGTGGAAGATACACGCCCGAAGAACCGGTATTCCATACTCACGCGCGCCCAGCGCGCCACCATCGAACTAGAAGTTGACAGCAGCATCGGGGTCATTATTCATGAGGCTATTAAAGCAGCGGCCGAAAAGCATGAGGTGTCGATGGCCGAAGCACTCATCCTTCTCGTCACTGGGAAAGTAGAGCCAGAAGCAGCCCGCGTAGTACTCCACGCCTATCAAGCTAGTGATGTCGCGGATGCACCAGTATATGTAGAAGGTCATGGCTGGCAGCTAGGCAATATCCCCGCGCAGGCCGAAACAAAAAGGGATTTGAGCACTAAGCCGGAAGCCTCTCAAAGCTACGGACCAAGCACGATGGTACGCAAATACGTTGAGGGCCGCGATGGCACCTGTCGTGCAGCTGGTTGCGGAATGCCTGCGTGGCTATGTCAGTTGGACCACCGTATTAACTACGCCGATGGCGGGCCAACGCACCCAGACAACATGGTCGCGCTATGCCAGCATCACCACAACATGAAGACCGACGGACGGGCCTTTTATATTTTGGACCCGGATACCGGGGATGTGGTCTGGCTTTTTGAGGATGGGACGTGGGCAATCACCGAACCTTCCGGACCACTAGCCCCTAAGAACAAGCGTTGGGCGCGAAGTGTGGCACAAGATATTGAGGAATTCCGCGCCCGGAAACACCGTGAGGCCCAAGAACTTAAAACTGAGCTAGACAAAGAACAACAAGAAGCCGTAAACCACGCACATACAGAAAAGGCAGAGAACAAGGGATCTGAAGGCGGAGAGGAGATCCCCTTCTAAGAAAGGTCCGTCGTTTAAAACGACGAAGGGATCGTCGTCTACCCCATGTCGACTAGAAGAACTCCACCAATGATCAGCGCGACCCCTAAGACCTTAAACCAGGTGAAAGGCTCACGGAAAAGCATGAAGGACAAAAGAGCAGTAAGCGCTACGCCCGAGGCAGTCCAAATTCCATAGGCCACGCCTAGCGGTATGCCCTGCCGAAGCGCCAACGACAAGAAAGCATAAGAGGACACATAGGCCACGACGACCCACGCCACCCATGCCTTCTGGCCGTGAACGGCCAGCATGCGCAGGCCCAAAGTGCCAGCAACTTCGATGAGGATGGCAAGGGATAACCAGATCATGTCTCCACTTCCACGAGCGTTGTCTTCGGCGCCCGGCCGCCCATCTCTACGCAAACTACGCCGACGATGATGCAGCCCATGCCCACCAGCATGAGCGGCGTGAGCTGTTCGCCAAAAAGGTATGCGGACAGCCCTGCGGTAAGCACCACTCCGGTTGCGCCCCAAATCCCATAGGCCACACCCACGTGCATGCCACAGCGCAACACTTGGTGCAGGGCGGAAAAAGCGACGACGTAACCCGCCACCACCACGATATAGACCGCAGGGTACTCCAGCGCCACTTTGAGGCTTAGTGTCGCCAACACCTCACTGAAGATGGCGATGCTCAAAAAGAGCCAAGCGCGCACTTTCACCCTCCCAGATCCGCCGCATCCAGCCCGCACTCAGAGAGCACCACGCGGTCACCGCGGTGCGGGATTCCTTCTTCATCCCAATGGGCCTGGGCGGCAGAGGTGTGGGCGCGGCCGGTACTGTTGACCACCCGCCACCAGGGCAGATCCGCGCTTTTCGACATTACCCAACCCACATACCGCGGGCCGACCCCTGCCACTTTTGCAATCTCTCCGTAGGTGGAGACATTGCCAAGAGGTATGCGGAGAACTACCTCCGTGACTCTAGAGCTCGATGGGTTCTTCGGGGGCATCCTCGACCTCACACAAGGTAAGTGCCGCGCCCGTGGAATCCTCAATCAAGCACAGGCGGCCGAATGGCGAATCGTGGGGCTCGCGGATAATCTGCCCACCATTGTCCGTAACAGCCTTCGCTGCCTGGTCAATATCCCGCACACCCAAGTAGGTTTGCCAAAAGCTCGGCAAACCTTCCGCGTGCCAGAATCCAGCGAAGGCAGCGCCTTCTTCCTCCGCAACCGCGTAATGCTCATCGCCGCGGATTTCCCAATCGAAGAGCTCGCCATAAAAGTCCAGCGCGGAGTGGAAATCATCCGAGACCGTCAGCTCGTGCCACACCGGTGTGCCAGGCTCACCACCGGCGACAAAGCGGTCGAGCTCCGGCTGCGTCAAACCAAACATGGCACCGGACTTATCGAGTACGAGCGCCAGCGGGGCACCTAAAGCGAGGATTTTTCCGCCGAGTTGTTCAACCCGGGCGCAGTCGGCTTCCAAGTCGCGGGAGAGGAAGTAGGTAGCCCAGGTGTCCTGACCCGGAACAATTTCTGCGATGGGAAGGCCCTGCAGCCGAGCAATGCCATCTTCGAATTCCCAGCCCAGCACGGCCGAGTAAAACTTCTCGGAGGCTTTCACATCAGAGCTGGCCAGGGTAATCCAGTAGGGCATTCCTACTTCTGCTTCAAATGCAGGCATTAAAGGTTCCTCCACTTCTCCGGGTCGAAGTCATCATCGGCGGTGGCTTCATCAAAATAATCGTCGTCGTCTTCGACGACGCGGGCGCAGGTGTCGGAGACGCAGATGACGTCGCCAAGCGCCAGCGTTGCTCCGCGCTGCTTAGTCACCTCCCCATTGACGGTGACCTGCCCCTGCTCGATGAGTTCTTTGGCCTCACCCCCGGTGGCGACCAAGGAGGCCAGTTTGAGGAACTGGCCGAGCTTAATGGATTCTCCCTTAATTGAGACTTCTAGCATGTTGACCAGCATACCCAGCTCAAAGCGCAAGAACTCCCTCTGCCAGAATGATGATGCCAAGCAGGGCAAACACGACTCCGCTGAAGATATCTACCCCGGCGGAATTCTTTGCCATCCACTTCGCCACCGCACGGGTGCACAACGCAACGCCGACGAAAATGATGAGGCTTTCAATAATCAACACAGAGCCAACCGTGGCATTCGCGCTCAATCCCATGCCCGGATCGATGAAGTTGGCGAAAATAGCGCCGAAGAAGATGAGTACCTTGGGATTAGAAAGATCGCTGACTAGGCCCATGCGGTACGCCGTGCCGAGTCTGATGATGCCGTCCGGGGTAAACCCGCGCGGTTGCGGATTGATGGTTGCTGGAGCACGACGCTCTTTGATGCCGCTGCTTATTGCAGAAAATGCCATCCACAGCAGATAGCTGCCGCCGGCAACCTGCAGCGCCACCAGGATTTCCGGATGCGCCGAAATCAATGCGGTAAGCCCCGCTAGCGAAGCAACGGTCCACAGCATCAAGCCGGTGGTGCTACCGATTGCGGCCCACACCGCCGCGCGCGTAGAGCGTGCGCCCAAACGAATAATCTGCACCACGTCTGGCCCCGGCGAAGCCATCGCCGCGAACCACACACCCATCAAGGCCACTATGGCGCTGAAAGCCACCTAACACCCCCATACTCACATGCACTATTACTAACGCATGCCACTATAAGAGGCGTCTCACCTGCAGCGAAACAGGTAATTTAGCTTTGCGTACGCGGCTTAATGGTCATGGTGTCGATGTTGACGTGCTCCGGCAGCGAGGCCACCCAACGCACAGCCTCAGCGATGTCTTCCGCGGTGAGGTTGAGTTCGCCGTCATACACCTGTGCGGCACGATCGGTGTCGCCCCGAAAACGATTCAGGGAAAATTCTTCCGTGGCTACACGGCCGGGGTCGAGCTCGGTGACACGAACGCCGTGCTCCTCGATACGTAATGCACGAGAAATCACGCGGACGCCATGCTTGGCGGCGTTGTAGCCGGAGCCGCCCTCGTAGACGTTCCACCCGGCAACGGAGCCCATGTTAATAATGAGTCCGCCCTGCAGTTTCGGCATGAGGGCTTGGATCATGCGGACAGTGCCGAGGACGTTGACGTCATACATCCACTGCCAATCCTCGATGGTGGTCTCCACGAGGGGCTCCAGGCCCTTCGCGCCACCGGCGTTGTTGACCAAGAGGTCAACGCGGTCGAGGTGGGAAACGAATTCGGCTACGGATTCGTCCGAAGTGACGTCGAGGGCATAGGCCTCGCCGCCGATGTCGTTCGCGAGGGCCTCAAGGCGCTCCACGCGCCGCGCGCCGACGACGACATGCCAGCCGTCAGCCGCCAACGCTCTTGCCGACGCCTCCCCAATCCCCGAGGACGCTCCTGTAACGACTGCTACTTTTTCCATGCGCCCTAGGATAGGGCTTCTTCCAGCTCGGCGCAGATGTTTTCGACGATCCCGACCTTGAAATCAGCCGGGGTGAAGGTGCCATCCTTCATGTCGGTATTCAGCGAGATATCCAGCTGGGTGCGCAGCTGCTTCATAGAGAAGTTCGCCATGATGAGGCGCCACGCCTCTACCGCGCGGATGCCGCCGCTGAAGCTGTAGCCCACGTAAGCAATCGGCTTGGCCACCCACTCGGCACCGAGGGAATCGACGGCGTTCTTGAAAGCGCCCGGCACGGAGTGGTTGTACTCCGGGGTGACGAAGATAAAGGCATCACAGGAATCGATAGCATCGGACCAGGCCTGCACATTCGGGTCCTCATAGTTTTTGTTTGCCGCCATAGGAACAACGGAGGAGGTGAGGATCGGGACATCGAAAGCCTTAAGGTCGATGAGCTCGTAGTCCACGTCGCGGCCCTGAGCGAGGTCGGTGACCCACTGGGCGATGGCCAGCCCGGCGCGGTCGTCGCGGGTAGAGCCGAGGATGATGCCGATTTTCGCCATAGATATACCTTTCACATTTTGTTAACGTGTCAACGTCTGAGCCTACGCCGATATGCCGACGCAATCGACATTTCCACCCCAACATGTCTATTCTTTTGCCATGTCACAGGAGAACTTGGCGGATCGCGGATCCTTTGAACGCATGACCAGCGGGCAGTGGTTCATGCCCGGTGTCAACGAGGAGGTCAGCACCGAACATCGACGCGGCTTCCTGCTGGTCAAGGAGCTCAATGAGCTGCACAACACCAATCCAGAGCGCGCGAGGGAGATCTTGCGGGAGCTGTTTTCGCCGGAGTCCGAGGTTCCCGGGCTGCACGTCCCGCTCAACTTGGAGTATGGCTGCAATGTGACCATCGGAAAAGGCGTCTTCATCAACTTTGGTGCGACGATCCTGGCACAGGCGCCTGTAACCCTCGGGGACCACGTCATGATTGGTCCGAACTGCTCGCTTATTACCGTGGGGCATCCTGTCAACGATCATGAGATGCGGGCAGAAGGTTGGGAGATTGCGAAGCCTATCAGCGTCGGCGATAACACGTGGTTTGGTGCCAATGTCACTGTGTTGCCGGGCGTGACAATCGGCAAGAACTGCGTCGTGGGAGCAGGCACACTGGTGACTAAGGATATCCCCGATAACTCGCTGGTCCTGGGCTCACCGGGGCGTGTGGTACGCACGCTGGAGGGCAACGAGGATAGGTGGGAGCGCCACGATCTCGATGTTTGATCTCAAGGCGATCGGCACAGGACTTCCCGTCCTGGAAACCATTGATTCTCTGCCTTCCGCCGGTCACGTCGTAGTCCAGGCTCCGCCCGGCACGGGTAAGACCACGCTCGTTCCGCCGGCGCTGGCTAACCAAGTAGAGGGCAAGGTTCTCGTTACCGCGCCGCGCCGCGTAGCTGTGCGTGCGGCGGCAAACCGCCTTCAGGAGTTGTCAGGCCAGCGCATCGGCTATGCGGTACGCGGTGATTCCCGCAAAGGCGCAGACGTCGAGTTTGTTACCCCCGGCGTGCTGTTGCGCCGACTGTTGCGGGATCCGGAACTTGAAGGGATTTCCGCCGTGGCCATCGACGAGGTTCATGAACGCCAGCTCGATACCGATCTGGTACTGGGCATGTGCTTGGAGTTGGCGCAGCTCCGCGATGATTTTCGGGTTATTGCCATGTCCGCGACTGTCGACGCCTCCCGCTTCTCCCAGCTCATGGGAGGGGCTCCGATCCATTCCACTGAGGCGGTAACGTACCCGCTCAGCCTCTCCTATGAACCGATTCCAGGACGTGCCGCGGGCGATCGGGACTTTTGGAAAGGCGTGGCCAAGGTTGCCGCGCGGCAGCACGAGTCCACGCTGGTCTTTGTGCCGGGTGTACGCGAGGTCAACCTGGTGTGTGATGCCTTGAGCGGCCACAACGTTTTTCCGCTCCACGGCCGCCAGACCACGCAGGAGCAGGACGCTGCGCTCTACACCAGAGAGCAGCGCATCGTGGTAGCGACGTCCATCGCAGAATCTTCACTGACCGTGCCGGGTGTACGCACCGTCATCGATGCCGGGTTGTCCCGCGTGCCCAAGCGGGATGCGCAGCGCGGGATGAGTGGGTTGGTGACGGTGTCGACGTCGAAAAGCAGCGCCGATCAACGCGCCGGACGTGCCGGACGTGAGGCGCCCGGTACCGTCGTCCGCTGCTATTCACAGGAGGACTACCAGCACTTTTCTCCGCACGTGATTCCAGAGATCCTTTCCGCGGACCTCACGCAGGCGGCGCTGTTCATGGACTGTTGGGGCGCGGGACCGGACTTCCCGTTGCTTGATCAACCGCCGAAGGCTGCGCTTGCCGACGCCCACCGCACCCTAGATCTGCTCGATGCTGGCGAAGAGCTGGCGCTGCTGCCGACGCACCCACGGTGGGGCGCGGCACTGTTGAAGTACGGCGCGGGGGCAGCACAGACGATTGCCCGGCTGGATGATTCGGATCCGAAGCGGCTGGCCCGCTTGGTGCCCAACAAAGGTCCGGTGGACCCAGGCGTGGTGGTCGCTAGCGCCTTCCCGGAGTTCGTGGCTAAGCGCGTGGGTGACAAGGAGTTTTTGCTCGCCAGCGGTACGCGTGCGCAGTTTCTCGAGAATGGCCACGACTGGTTGGCGGTGGCGGAGGTGTCGTTGGCGCAATCCGGTAACGCCATCATTCGTGAAGCAGTGCCCATCGCGGAGAAGGATGCGCTCGAAATCATCGGCGTGACGGAGGAAACCCGAGCTTTTCTCGACGGCTCCAAGGTCCGCGGCGTGCGCGTGCGTGCGGCAGGTGCCATCGTGTTGTCGGAGACGCCAGTGAAGGTCTCCGGCGATGAAGCAGTGGAGGCGCTCCGCAACTCCGGACAGGGTTTAAACCTGTTTCACTTCAACGACAAGGCCCAGAACCTGCGGGAACGTATGCGGCATCTGCATAAAGCATACGGTGCGCCCTGGCCAGACGTGGACAGCGATGACCTGAGCTGGCTGGAGCCGGAGCTGCATGAGTTGGCGATTGGCGGGCGCCCAGACATGTATCCAGCGCTGCAGCGTCTGCTGCCGTGGCCCGAAGCTAGCCGCTTGGATGAGCTCGCACCGGAACGTTTGCCAGTTCCGTCCGGACGTGCTGCGAGGATCGATTGGTCCGGCGAGCGCCCAGTGGTCTCCATCAAGTTGCAGGAGTGTTTCGGATTGGCGGAGTCTCCCGAATACTGCGGCCACCGAGTGCAATTCCATCTACTGTCCCCCGCCGGCCGGCCGCTCGCCGTCACCGATGATCTAGCGAGCTTCTGGTCCGGGCCTTATGCCGGTGTGCGCGCGGACATGCGCGGGCGCTACCCCAAGCACCCGTGGCCGGAGGATCCGTGGATTGCGGTGGCCACCGCAAAGACGAAGAACAGGATTTAACCCCACTGCTGCCAAGCCAGGTACACGCTCATCACCACGACGAGCGTGAGGAGTGCATAACGGATGAGCTTCGCACCGCCGCCGAGCACTGTTCGCGCGCCCAGTTGCGCGCCAATGATATTTGCTGCTGCGAGAACTAAGGCGAGGCCCCACACCACGTGGCCGCCCACGATGAAGACCACGAGCGCGCCAACGTTGGTGCACGTGTTGACCACCTTGGACATCGCGGCGGAGGTAAGGAAGTTCTGGGAAAAGATGGCGGTGAAGGCCATGATGAGGAACATACCGGTGCCGGGGCCAAAGATGCCGTCGTAGAAGGCAATGGCTGCTACAGCGGCTAACCCTGCCCACGTGCGCCAGCCGCCGCGGATACCGTCTCCTTCGCCGCTGCCGAAGTCTGGGCGAAAGGCCACGAAGAGGCCGACTGCCACCATGAGCACGATGATGACCGGCCGCATGACGTCCTTGTCCATGAGTGCGGCTGCTGCAGCGCCGAGCCCGGAGCATAGGAGGGCGATAAGGCCCATACGGATGAGCTCGCCCTTCGGTGGGCGCACCTTCTTGACCAGTGTGATGGCAGCAGAGGCCGTTCCAGAGACCGCCGCCACCTTGTTCGTGGCCAGGGCGGTGGCGGGAGCAAGCTGGGGTGCGACCGCCAGGATGAGCGGAATGAGCACGAGCCCGCCGCCGCCAATGACGGCATCGATCCATCCGGCCACGGCAGCGCCAATGGTGAGTATCGCCCAACCGCTTAATCCGAAATCCATGTCCATCATTAAACTCGATTCCATGTCTGTTCGTACGAGATGGGTCATCGTGGCCCCGGGGTCTGCAGCACTCGGGGCATTATTTAGCTACCTTCACGTACCCGCAGCCTGGATCCTCGGCGCCATCGTGGTCTCGGGTGCCATGGCCTTGACGACGGGCAAAGAACTCGCCGTTAATAAGCACTTCTATTCTGTCGCCCGCGGATTCATCGGAATGATGGCCGGCATACCACTAACCCTGGTTCCTGCCTCCACGCTCATTGGCTTTGTGCCGGCCGCGGTGACGATGTCACTCATAACTGTTTTAATCGGCGTCGCCGGCGGCGTGCTGCTACACCGCTCACAGCCGAAGGATATTTCCTGGGAAACGGGCATTTTATCCATGCTGCCCGGCGGAGCCTCACTCATGCCCGCGCTGGCTAGCGAGCTGGGTGCTGACTACCGCTACGTGGCGCTGACGCAATACCTGCGCCTTCTGGCGGTCTCGGTATCGCTGCCTTTGGTGGTCTCCTTGTTAGACGCCCCCGCGGGCAAGGGCGTGGACATGAGCGTTGACGGCGAGATCACGTGGTGGATCGTGCTGCTGACCCTCGCCATCGCTGTGGTTGGTGAAAAGCTGGGCAAGCTGGTGCGTTTGCCCGCTGCTGCTGTATTGGGGCCGCTCATCTTGACGGTGCTGGTCGCTCAGGTTATTCCAGCCGGCCACACTTTGGAGCCGCTCTACGTGTTCAAAATCATGGCGTTTATGTCCATCGGCTGGGTCTGCGGTGGTGGGCTGTCGGTACCGGCACTGCGGGCCTTCGCCAAGCAGCTGCCGGCGACGATCCTCTTTATCATTGTCGTGATCGGCGTGTGCGCACTGACCGCCCTGCCTTTGACCGCATGGCTGGACATCACCTACTTCGAGGCTTACCTCGCCACCTCCCCCGGCGCACTGGAGACGGTGCTTGCGCTGTCTGCGGAAGGCGGGGCGGGCCCCACCGTGGTAGCCGTGCAGATTATCCGGCTCATCATCGTGCTGGTTATCGCCGGCTACCTGCCGCAGATTTTGCGGCTATTCCGCCGCTAGTCCAGGATGGTCTCGCGCAGAATCGACATCGGCACCGAGCCTAGGGCCAACGCCTGGGAGTGGAAGTCACGTACGTCCATCCCTTGTTCAACTGCGGCGTCGCGGGTCTGCTGCCACAGGCGCTGGCCCAGGGCATAAGACGGCGCCTGGCCCGGCCAACCCAGGTAGCGGGTGACCTCGAAGGAGAGGTTGGCGTCATCCATCGCGGTGTTTTCACGCATGAAGGTCTTGACGTGGGACTTGTCCCAGACGCCGGACGCGGTGCAATCCGGAAGGGCTTTACCCAGGTGAAGTCCGATGTCGACCACGACGCGGGCGGCGCGGAAGCGTTGGGCGTCGAGAAGCCCCATGCGGAAGCCCGGATCATCCATGTATCCCAGCTCCGCCATGAGGGCTTCTGCATAGAGCGCCCAGCCCTCACCGTGGCCAGAGTTCCACGTCACCGCACGGCGCCATAGGTTGAGATCCGGCTGGGTCAGCGCGGCGCCAATCTGCAGATGGTGGCCCGGCGCGCCCTCATGGTGGACGGTGGTTAGTTCCTGCCAGGTGTGGAAAAGCTCCTGACCAGCGGGTACGGACCACCACATGCGGCCGGGGCGGGAGAAGTCATCAGACGGCGAGGTGTAGAAGATGCCGCCGGTGCCTGCCGGGTCGATGCAACACTCGATTTCTTTAACGGCCTCCGGGATGTCGAAGGCGTTGCCGTCAAGGTCCTTGATCACGCGGTCCGCGGTGGACTGCATCCACTCCACTAACGCGTCGGTGCCGTGCAGCTGGTAGCGCTCTTCCTCGTTGAGCTTGCGCATGGCCGCGCGCACGGTGGCGTCGGAGCCATAGAGCTCGTGGGCGATTTTTTCTTGTTCCGCCTTGATGGAGCGCACTTGGTCCATGCCCCACTCATAGGCCTCATCGAGGTCCACAACATCGCCGACGAAGAGCCTGGAGAAGCGCTCGTAGCGCTCGCGGCCCACCGCATCCTGCGATGGAGCCTGCGGCTGGAGCTCGTTAGAGAGCCAATCGGCGAATTCGCCGAAGGCTTCCTTGGCCGCGTCCACCTCTGGGCCCTCAACGCCAAGGTCCTCGAGCATGGAGCCGGCGTCGGCAAGCCGCTCGCATTGCACGAAGACATCGGAGATCTGGCGCTGCGGCGCCACCATGCCACGCGAGGCCGCCTCGGTAAGGGACTCCTTGTAGCCGTTGAGCGAGGTTGCTACCTTCGACAGGCGCGAACGCAGTGCATCAAGCTGCTCCGGGGTGTCCTTCGGCATGAGCATGAGGGTGTCGCGGATAGTCTGCACCGGGGAGGCAATGTTGTTAAGGCAGCGGATGTCCTCACCGGCATGGTGCAGGTCAAGATCCAGGCAGAGACGGTCGCGCAAGACGGCGGCGGTGACGTAGTCAACTTCATCGAAGTCATCGTCATCATCAGACTCGTCGGTGGTGTCATCGAGGGCATCGAGATCCGCCATCATCTCACGAGTGCGATCCGCCACTGAGGAGTAGTACTCCGGGGAGAAATCTTCCAACTCACCGTCGAAGCCGGGAATTCCCCACGCGGTGGCATCGGTGGGCGTGAGCTGCGCGAGGTCGTGGACGAAGTTATCGCACGACGCGTCCAGCAGCGAAGGCTGGCGCTCTGCGTTCTGGTCAAAACTCATAAGGGCGAAGTCTAACGAAGATCCAGGGGTTTGGGCCAACCCAGCGCCGCCTTATTTACCAGGTTGTTAGCTAATTGTTGCTCCACTTACTTCCCGGGCTTGTCCACGACGAGAATCCATCGAGTACCCCGGCCGGGGAAGGGTTGACCACGAGAGCATCGAGGAAGCGCTTCTGAACAAAGCCTTCCTGCACCATTGCGGAGTACATCTGCACGAAAGGCTGCCAGAAACCGTTGACGTCTACCAGACCCACCGGGCCGTCGAGGTTGCCTAATTGCTGCAGGGTGAGCACCTCGGTGAGCTCTTCTAGGGTCCCCACGCCACCCGGCAGGCACACGAAGGCATCCGCGAGTTCCTCCATGCGCGTCTTGCGCTGTGCCATGGTGTCCACGACCTCGAGCTTGGTTACCCGCTGGTGTGACATCTCGTAATCAACGAGCTGCCGCGGGATTACCCCAATGACTGTGCCGCCGGCGGCAAGGCAGGAATCTGCAACGATGCCCATCAGGCCTACGTCACCACCGCCATAGACCAGGGTGAGGTTTCGCCGCGCGAGCTCCTCCCCCAAAAGGTGTGCGGCTTGGCCATAGGCTTCAGAGTTTCCAGCGGCGGAGCCGCAGTACACAGCAACAGAATCCATGAATACTACTCTAACGCAGGCACATTTCTAGACTATGATGTCTACTGAATCCCAATTTCTATTAGACAATGCGGTCTGGTGAATTTATACTTGCGCCATGATTAAATCTGGTCCCGTGTTCACTCGCCCCCGCACCCCGGCGGCGAAGTGCCTCCACATCATTCGACTCAACCCCGTTGTTACCCGCAGTGAACTTGTCGAAGCCACGGGACTCTCCCAGCCGACGATTACCCGCGCCACTGCTGCGCTGCTGGGCGCTGGACTGATTCGCGAGCGCACGGATTTGACGCAGTCCCGCGGCCGCGGGCGCCCCACCGTGCCCCTGGAAGTAGCGGATAATGATTGGATGCTGGCCGGCATCGCGGTCGGTACCGCCTTCACCCACATCGCCTTCTTCGACACCAAGGGGCGCACCCTGCGCGAGGAAGACGTGGCTACCCCGGTGTCACGCTTGAGTGCAAGTGATGTCATCGAGCACATCATCGCTGGTGTCAACCGCCTGATGACCGGCCTGGATCGACGTTTGGTTTCAGTCGGCGTGACCACCTCCGGCAGCGTGAACGAAGCTGGACGCATTACCGCCCACAACCTGGGCTGGGACGAGATGGATATTGCTAGCCGTCTGGAGTACCAGTTCGGCGTTCCGGTTGTCGTATCCTCCGTCATCCCCGCCATCCTGGGATCCGAGACGCAGTCCGCGGAGCTGGGCGCGGAGAAACCCGTCATGGTGCTCTACGCGGATGACTCCGTTGGTGCTGCGCTCACAGTCGGCGATGAGATCGTGCAGCTCGACATCGATGACCCTGATTCTCTCGCTACGCAGGCGGTGCTCGATGTGACAGGTGAGGAGTCTTTCCCAGACGTGGTTGCGAACGCTGACGATGAGACGCGGGCGCTTCTCGACGACCGCGCGCGCTCCCTCGGGGCCACCGCTGCTGAACTTTTGACGCAGCATAAGCCCGATACCCTCGTGGTTGCCGGCGGTGCTTTCTCGGACGATCCGGCGGCTCCGAAGCTCTTTGCTTCCGCCGTGCGCCAAGCCACTGAGCACCCAGTGGAGCTGCGCATGATTCCCTCGCACACCGAGATTGTTCGCGCCTGCACCCGCGCCGTGGCGCTCGATCCGCTGCTGCGAGTTCCGCTGGAGCTCGGCCGCGAGGCCAAAGCTGCCTAGAAGGGGATTGAAGTAATTCCCGTAAAAAGGTGGGCCTTGAGCCCAAGGTGCTGAGCACCGGCGACGAAGTCCGGCCGATCGTCGAAGAAGTGGGTGTCCTTGGCCTGGGCCCCGAGGGCATCCACGGCCACGAGGTAGGCTTCCGGATCCGGCTTGGCCACCCCGATATCGCAGCTCAGCGTCACGGCGGCGCATTCTTCCAGCCAGGGCTGCGTCTGGCGGATCCTGGTTCCCAATGCCGCTGGCACATTCGCCAGGATGCCAACACTATGGCCTTGGCCAATAAACCCTAGGACCGCACGAACCATTTCTTCGTCGGCTACCAGCAAATGCTCGGTGTCCAATTCGATAGCGTGGCTGACATCAAAAGGAGCAAGACCGGCCAGCGCGCGAATGCGGCCCCAATATTGCGCATCGCTCAGGTGCCCAGCGTCATATGCAGGGCGAAACTCCTCATAAAGAGACCAAAAGTGCTCTACATTGTCGGGACGGAGGTAATCCTCCAGCTCAGCGTTCCCGGCGGGCGTAGCTGACCGCATGAGCACGCCGTAGAGGTCGAAGAGCAAAGTGGCCATGCGCCCAGTGTAGCCAGACCGCAAGAGCGCCAGTCAGCGTGCCCGCTACGAAGAGCGGAAGCGATAGTGTGCCATGCGCCCACAGCGTCGAGGTTGCCCCCACTAGGAACAAGCCGCCGACGCTAAACAGGGAGCGGCTCAGCGCCGTCGCCGCCGCGGCGGCGCACAATAAGAGGGCAAGCCCGGCAAACGGGCCGAGCATCACCGCGAGGGCGAAGAAAAAGGTTCCCAGAGCCATGTTCGTTGCCGCCAGCCACATGCCACCGACCAATGCAATCGCTAGCCCGGCAAGGGCACCGCAGATGAGCATGAGGCGCGTTGTAGTCATAAAAAAATTCTCCCACCAACCGCAGGGGGCCGTGGGAGAATCCACGCAAACTATATGGCTTCGTTACCGTTGCGCCAGCGAGCCATCGACGCGCAACAGGCCCGAACCGTCATTGCCCACCAGCTTGAGCTGGTCAATGATCTCAGACACGGAGGACTCTTCCTCAACCTGCTCCTCGAGGAACCAGTTGATGAGACCACGGGAATCCAGGTCCCCAGCCGCATCTGCGGTGCGGGCGATCTCTCGGATCTGCTCCGAGACCTTCTGCTCATGCGCGAGGGATGCCTCGAAGGCATCCAGCGGCGTAGCGGCCTTGACGGAGCCAACCTGGATATCCTCCAGCTCCACGCGGTAGCCGCGGTCCAGCAGGTGCTCGGCGAACTTCTGCGCGTGCTCGCGCTCTTCCTCTGCCTGCTTGAAGAACCAATCGCGCATGCCCGGGAAGGACAGATTGTCCATCTCATATGCCAGCTGGGTATAAATCAGGGCCGCGCCGTGCTCGTTGTTGACCTGCTCGTTGAGGAGGGTTTGCAGCTTCTCATCCATGAGGGTGCTTCCTTTCATCCGTTTTTGTGTTACCCACAATACAGGAAAACTCAGGACGCGCTAGCAAGGCGATCTTAAGCAAACTCGCACGTCATAACACTTTTTCTGGTAGGTTTACCTAACCCAAACCAGAAATCCTCTGGTAGCGCGCGAGGCTCACACCATCGAGGCCGCGGAATTCCACCGCTACTCCCCGGCTTGCGTACTTGTTTTCCACGGATTCAAGCACCGCCACGGTTGAGGCATCCCAAATATCGGCCTCTGAGAAATCCACGATGACCTTCTCCACCGGCAGGGTGTAGTCGAAGGCATAGACCAGATCGTTCGAAGAGGCGAAGAAGAGCTGGCCGCGCACGGTATAAACGTTGCCCTCTAGCTCCACCGACACGAGGTGGGCGACGCGGCGTGCAAAGGCCACCGAGGCAGTGAGCACACCGAGGATCACACCGACCGCCAGGTTATTCGTGGCCAAGGTGCCAATCACCGTCACCAGCATGACGAGGGTTTCGCTCAGAGGCATGCGGTGAATCGTGCGCACCGAGCGCCAATCCACGGTGTGAAAGGACACCATGAACATGACCGCCACGAGAGCAGCCATGGGGATTTTCCCTACGGTGTCCCCCAACACGAGGATGAGGATAAGGAGGAAGACGCCGGCGAGGAACGTCGACAAGCGCGTGCGTGCCTGCGATTCCTTGACGTTGATCATGGTCTGGCCAATCATCGCGCACACGCCCATGCCGCCGATGGCAGCGGCGAGCATGTTGCCGATGCCCTGGCCTACGGATTCGCGCGTTTTATCGGAGTGGGTATCCGTGAGGTCGTCGACAAGCTTGGCGGTGAGCAGGGATTCCATGAGTCCGACGAGTGCCACCCCCAGTGCATAGGGAAGGCAGAGGAGGAAGGTATCGCGGCTAAACGGCACGTCTGGAATGACGAAACCGGGCAGGGAGGTCGGCAGCTCGCCTTGATCCGCGACGTCGGGAACCTGCCAGCCGAAAATCACAGTCAACATGGTGACAACCACGATCGCCACGAGCGGCGCGGGGATCACCGTGGTGATTCGCGGCCACACCACCATGATTCCCAGACCTAGCGCGACAAGGGGATAGACCAGCCACGGCACCTGCCACAGATGGCCCAGCTGCGCGGTGAACATGAGGATGCCCAGCGCGTTGACAAAACCCAGCATGACGCTGCGGGGGATGAAACGCATGAGCTTGGCGACGCCCAGCATTGCCATCACTACTTGCAGAATTCCCGCCATCCAGATGGTCAGCAGCACGTACTGCAAGCCATGCTCGTGAGCGAGCGGCGCGATGACGACGGCGACCGAGCCCGCCGCAGCGGAAATCATGGCCGGGCGCCCACCGGTGATGGCGATGGACATCGCCATAATGACGGAGGCGAAGAGCCCCACCTTAGGGTCGAGCCCGGCGAGAATGGAGAAACTTAAAACTTCCGGGATGAGGGCCAGCGCAACAGCAAGCCCGCCAAACACCTCCTTGCGGAAGCGGGCGGGCGAGCTGAAGGCCGCGCGGAAAGAACCGGCGGAGGCTTCTGGCATTAATGTCCTTCCTGGAAAGAGCCATCGCGGGTGATGACCGGCAGGACGGACCACGCGAAGTTGATCCACTGGTCGGTCTTCTTCCACGAGAAGTCCGGCTCAAAGATGGTGGTCGGCTTCGTATAGATCACCGCGGACTTGACCTCGGATGCGGTCTGCTCAAGCAGGTTAACCACGAGGTCGAGGGTCTTGCCAGAATCCGCCACGTCATCAACGACGAGGACCTTCTTGCCCTTCAGCGAATCCGTATCCAGCTGCGGGTTAAGGAGAATCGGCTCCGGGAGGGTCTCACCGATATCGGTGTAAAACTCCACATTGATAGCGCCCATTTCTTTGACGCCGATGGCGTAGCCAATGGCGCCGGCAGGGATCAGCCCGCCGCGAGCAACGCCCACGATGAGGTCTGGGAACCAGCCCGAATCCACGATTTGTTGCGAAAGGTAGCGGCTGGCCTCACCGAAGACCTCCCACGTCAGGTTCTCGCGTTCCGGGTTCCACCAATCCGGGGTGCTCATCGTCTAGGTCTCCTTCGCCAGATTTTGCATTTCCCTCAGTCTAATCATCTCCCTCAGCGGAACGGAACCTCTGCCACCGTTCGCCGCAATTTGCGGGTGCGCAGACGCTCCGGATTCTCCGCCAAAGCTTCCACCGCGCGCACCGCGCACATGACGTGGGCCTCCTTCGAATTCGAATAAAAGGCCTGCGCTTGGGCGGGAAGTTTGGGTACGGCGTGCAGGGGCAAATCAGAAACCGACAATAGCGTGCCGTACGGGATGCGGTAGCGGTAGCCGTTGGCGGCGAGGGTGCAGGATTCCATGTCCACGGCCACTGCGGTGGAGTGGCGCAGCCATTCCCACAAGTCCCGTGAGGTTCGCCACTCCCAGTTGCGGTCATCGGTGGAGAGCACCGTGCCGGTGCGCATGAGTGAATTGTCTTTCCCATAGACCTCGTCGACGGCGGCCTCCAGCATGCGCTGGATTTCTGGAATGGCGGGAATCGGGTTGCTGGTGGTGACGGTGCCGTCGAGGATGTGGTCCTCGCGCTGGTAGGCGTTGCCCAGGATGAGGTCGCCGATGCGCATGCGGCCATCGAGCCCCGCGCAGTGTCCGATCATGATCCAGGCCTCCGGGCGCAGGACCGCCAAGCAGTCCGTAATGGTCTTGGCGTTAGAGGGGCCTACACCGATATTGATCATGGTGATGCCATCGCCGCCGGCGGTGATGAGATCAAAGCGGGGCATCTGGTAGCGGGAGGTGAGGGTGAGCTCGTCGACGTCGAGAAGCACCGCGTCATTGGAGTGGATGGTCTCCCCCGTGGGCAGCACGAGCGCGGTGTAGCGCGAGTCTTCCCGGGCCAGCTCGCGCAGGCCGAACTTAACGAACTCGGTGGTGTGCATGGCGTAGTTGGTGAACAGGATGTACTTCTGCACGGTGTCCACCTCGATGCCGGTGTAGTGCTCGATGCGAGCGCAGGCGATGTCGAAGCGCTGCGGGCCAAAGTGAAAGAGCGGCTTTTCTTTCCCATGGAAGGCCTTCCACGCGCCGTCAACGATTCCGTCATGAACCGCATCGAGGGTGGGCCGGGGTATGTCGCCGCGGTCCTGGGGAATTTCTGTAATCCCCCGGATATATTCCGGCGGGATGCGCTCATCCGATTGACCGACGTAGATATCGCAGGGGTAGTTATTGGTGAGCCGCGTGAGCTGCTCCGTGAGGTAGCTACGAATCAGCCATGGTTTTGATATCACTGCCGAGTAGCGGCCCTCTTGGTCCACGTAGCCGAAAGGTTCGGAGCGGTCGATGGGCGTCCATTGGCGGATATCCACGGTGATCTTCGGGTAGACCACGTGGCGGTAGGCGTCGTGGTCCCCCGAGGCGAGAGCGTGACGTGCCAGCTCGCAGGAACTGTCATAGAGCTCACTGAGGCGGGAAATCGCTTCATTGACGGAGTGGACATGCTGCAGGTCGGTCATGCTCGCGAGTGTATCCATGAAAGAAGCCCGCCGCGGTGAGGCGGCGGGCTCTATCCCCATGACTAATCCGGTAACGCGTGCGGTGTGGAGCTCACCGCCCGGCCCGTATTAGGCAAGCCTTAGCTTAGTAAAAAAGTTGGAGGGGCGTCAAGGGTAAACTGCAATCCCATGACCACACTCCCCCTCGGTGCCCGCAGGCGGACGCGAGGCGTGTGCGAAGACGACTGGTCCGCGCGCCCCACCGCCGAACGACCCTGGCCGGTTATTTTGATCCACGGAACCTGCGACAGCAAAGGCGTCTGGCAAGTCCTCGCAGACATGCTCCGCGCCGCTGGCTGGGCCACCTTCGCGCCTGACTACGGGACCCGCGCCACCGCTCCCCTGCAGGAATCCGCCCGTCAGCTCGACGCCTACATCAATGCCGTACGCACCATCACCGGCGCGGAAAAGGTGATCCTCGTGGGGCATTCCCAGGGCGGATTGCTGGCTCGCTACTGGATGCGCATGCACGACGGCGCGGAGTTTGTACGGCACGTCGTCTGCATCAGTGCTCCCAACCACGGAACGACCCAGGGCGGAATTGCCAGCCCTCTCTTTCGCAGCGAAAGACAGGAGGAGGTGGCGCGCTCGCTTATCGACGGCTGGTTTGGCCCCGCCGGCATGCAGCAAGTGGCCGGCAGCAAGATTGTGGAGGATACGAACCGGGGCAGCGAGGTCGAACCCGGGGTGAGCTATACGTGCATCGCCACCCGCTCCGATGCCATCGTGGTTCCGCCCAACACCTGTTTCCTCAATGGCGAGCAGGTACGAAATATCTACATTCAGGACATCGAACGCCTTGCGATTATTCGCCACGAGGATATGCCCATGGATAAACGGGTCTGCCAGGTAGTGCTCGAAGAACTGGAGCGACTCTAGAGTTCTAGCTCGTCCAGAATCGCGTCGAAAGCCGGGCCCACCTGGGTGCGCCACAGCGTGTCCACACGGTCATCCGCGCGCCCCGGCCCACCATTGATGGTGGCCACGCGCTTGCCCTGTTTCTTGGCCTCCAGAACGAAGCGGAAGCCGCTCATGACCGCCAGCGAAGAACCAGCTACCAGCAGGGAGTCAGACACGTTGACCATCGCGTAGGCGGCGTCCTTCTTATGGGTGGGGACGGGCTCCCCAAAATAGACCACGTCTGGTTTGAGGCGCTGCGAGCCGCACCGCACGCAGCCGGGCATGACAAATTCTTCGACCGCTTCTTGGCTGAGGGCAACATCACCGTCGGGGTTAACGTCCTCTTTGTTGACTGCCCAGCGTTGGAGGTACGTCGGGTTGGCTGTGGCGGCTCGGGCGTCGTAATCCGCGCGTGTCTCTTCATATCCGCAGCTCAAGCACACCACGTGCTGCATGTCCCCGTGCAGGGCAATGAGGTTGCCCTGCCCGGCTTCCTCGTGCAGGCCGTCGACGTTTTGTGTGACAACACCTGTAAGGAGCCCGGCGCGCTCAAGCTCGACGAGGGCATAGTGCGTGCGGTTGGGGTGCGCGGCCTGCATGACCCGCCAGCCAACGAAAGCACGGGCCCAGTAGCGGTGCGAGGCCTGCGGGTCGTGCAGAAACTCCTGGTAGGTCATGGGGCGGTGCCGGCTGAGAGAACCGTGCGGGCCGCGGTAGTCGGGCACGCCTGATTCCGTGGACACACCCGCCCCGGTGAGGACCATGACGTTGCCGCGGCGCAGTTGCTCGGCGACGGCCTTCAACGCTTGTTGTGGAGGCGTCGGGGTCGCAATCTCGGTGACGACGCGGGAAATCGAGCGCAGCGCAGACCGATGGGCGTGGGCAACAGCGGGATCCATGGTGCCCCAGCTTACGGAAGTGCCTCCTCATAAAGGTGGTCCGAGTCAAGCTCGCCGTGCCGCGAACAGCGCGCGTTCCAACCATCCGGGCGCACCTGCACCACCATGCGGCGCCCGCACAACTGGCAATAGCGCGGGACGTCCAGGCCGGCCGCGGCCGCCGGGTGCAAGGTGAATTCCTCGCTCAGTGGTTTCCCAGTGTTGGGGTGGAACAGCGGCTCCTCGCCGGCGAGGACGGCAGCGGCCAGCTCCGTCGAATTGCTCATCAGAGCGCCTTGATGGGCAGGTCGATGCGGCCGAGCATGTCGACATCCTTCTCAATCTGCTTGCCCAGAGTGGTCAGGTAGTTGCCGGCGATGATGGCGTTGATGCCGCCGAGAAGGCCCTTTTCGGTACCGTCGTCACCCAGGGAGAGCTCGCGGCCGCCCGCAAAGCGGAGGGTTACAGACGGCATGGCCAGGCGGAAGGCAGCCACTGCGCGCAGTGCCTCACCGAGCGGGACCAGCGGGTAGTCCGCGAATGGTGTGCCCGGGCGCGGGTCAAGGAAGTTCATCGGCACCTCGCAGGGCTCGATCTGGGCCAGCTGGTAGGCGAACTCGGCGCGGTCTTCTAGTGATTCGCCCATTCCGATGATGCCGCCGGAGCAGACTTCCATGCCGACTGCACGGACGTTCTCGAGGGTCTCTTTGCGCTCCTCCCAGGTATGCGTGGTGACCACGTTGGGGAAAAAGGACTTGGAGGTCTCCAGGTTGTGGTTGTAGCGCTGGGCGCCCATGTCCTTGAGGCGCTGGGCTTGCTCGCGGGTGAGAGTACCGAGGGACAAGGAGATTTCGATATCGACTTCATCGAGGATGGCCGGGATGGCCTCGGCAACCTGGGACAGGAGGTTCCCATCTGGTGCTTTGACCGCAGCCACGATGCAGAACTCCGTGGCGCCGGTCTTGGCGGTCTTCTTGGCGGCCTCCACCAGCTCCGGGATGTTGAGGCGCGCGGCGCGTACTGGGGACTCGAAAAGCCCCGACTGCGAGCAGAAGTGGCAATCCTCCGGGCAGCCGCCGGTCTTAATGGAGATGATGCCTTCCACGGACACGTCCGGGCCGCACCACTTCAGGCGGGTCTTGTGGGCGATGTCCGCGATCTCTTCCAGCTGCTCATCCGGGATCTGGAGAACCTGCAAGAGTTCTTCTTCGTTGAGGCCGATGCCCTGCTCCAGGGCCTTCTCGCGTGCGATGTCTACGATGCTCATGCGGGAAACATTACTTGAACACCGTTCAAGTTGTGGTAAATCTGCCGGTTTCATGTAGTCCGGACTAACCTCTAGGCCATGGATTCCACGCTCTACGACGACACCCTTGCACTGCTTCAGGAGCTTATTCGCAATGCCTGCGTGAATGACCTCACTCCGGATTCCGGCCACGAGGTCCGCAATGCCGACACGTTGGAGCGGTTTTTCGCAGGCACCCCGGTGGAGGTTCAACGCTATGAATCGCACCCCGGCCGCGTGACCATCGTGGTGACCGTTCCGGGTGACCCGGACAAGGAGCCGCTCACGCTCATGGGCCACACGGACGTCGTGCCCGTCGACCAGCCCAAGTGGACCAAGCCACCCTTCGACGCCGTCATCGAGGATGGCAAGCTCTACGGCCGCGGCGCGGTGGACATGCTCTTTATTACGGCGACGATGGCGGCGGTGACTCGCGATGTGGCTCAGCGCGGCAACCCCGGCGGCACCCTGGCGTTTGTGGGTATGGCGGACGAGGAGGCCCGCGGCGGTTTGGGCTCCATCTGGATGGATAAGCACCACCCGGAGGCCTACTCGGTGCGCAACTGTCTCTCGGAGACCGGCGGCAGCCACCTGCCCGGCGCGCTCGGCTTCAACGTCGGTGAGAAGGGCGCGGGCCAGCGCCGCCTGCACGTGCACGGCGATGCCGGCCATGGCTCGACGCCGTTTGGGAAGGACTTTGCCATCGTCAAGATTGGTGAAGTTGCTCGCTGCATCGCCGTCGCCGAGCCACCAGTGGCCACGGATGAGGTGTGGCAGGGATTCGTCAAGACCTTCCGCTTCGATCCCGCAACGGAGGCAGCGCTTCTCGACGGCTCCGCTGACGCCGCCGACTACGAAAAGTTCGGTAATTTGTCTGCCTACGCCCACGCCTTCTCGCACACGACGATTGCTCAAACGGTCCTGCGCGCAGGTGGTGCCATCAACGTGCTGCCCTCCCACGCCTACCTAGAGATGGACATCCGCCCCTTCCCCGGCCAGACCCAGGAGGAGCTTGATGATTTCCTACGTGAAGCGCTCGGCGATATGGCCGAGGAGGTAGAAATCGAGCACCTTATTACTGAGGACGCCACACAGTCCTCGACTGATACTGAGCTGTGGCGCTGCATTGAAGAGACCGCCCACGAATTCTTCCCGGATAAGGAAGTGCTGCCAGTGCTGGCGACGGGTGGTTCCGACCTGCGCGTGGCTCGTCGCCGCGGCGGCAATGCCTACGGTTTTGCACTGCATGCGGAGGATCGGGACATGGCCAGCGCAAACTCGCAGCTGCACAGCCACGATGAGCACCTCTACCTGGAAGACTTGGATTTGACTGTGAAGGCGTATTTTTCGCTGGTAAATCGTTTCCTGGCGCGTTAGGACTTGCGCAAACGTGTAAAAGCTGTGGCACAATGTGGCGCATGAGAAATAAGCTTGTCCTCTGCTCCGTTGCTGCTGCCATCGGCCTGTCCGCCCCTACCGCATCCGCCGACATGGTGGATGACTACCTGGCCAAGGTCCCTGCCGGCCAGATTTCCTGTGAGCAGGCCACCAAGTACTACACCAATCCGTCTGACTACAACAGCAAGAAGTCCCAGGCGCTGGCTGCTGCTAACTTCCACCCGCGTGGCGGCGAGATCCGCGACGCCGTCGCCCGCGCCGACGAGGCCATCGCGCGCTGCGGCCTGAACGGTGGCGGCAACACTGCTAACAATGGTGGTGCCCCAGCTAATAACACCGCCCCAGCTAACAACAATGCCCCTGCTAACAACGGTGGTGGCGCCCCGGCCAATAACGGCAATAATGCCCCAGCAAACAACGCTTTTCCGACCTTCCCGGTGACCATCGGCAACTTCACCTTCAACGTCCCGGACATTCTGGCGTACCTTAAGACCCTCGTCGAGGGCACCCCGCTGGCCCAGCTTTTGCCGTAGGCAGCTAGCTGAAATACGTCCCCGCGTGCAGCGCACAGCCTGAATTGAAGGCGTGCCCGCACGCGGGGCATTTATATGCCGAGTATTCGGCGTAGGTCATTGTTCGGCCGCAGGCCCCGCACATGACGCACAGCTCGTCCTTCGGCATGGGCCCGAAGTCATGGTCTGTCAGCTCCGCATGACACAGCGAACACGCGAACCATCCGCCGCAGGTGTGGCACTTGTTCGCAATGACGTCGACAAGCGTGTGCCAGTGACGGCACCGACCCTCCGCGTCGATGGCGCCGTGAATCTGTGTCATTAGCGCGTCAGCCCCCATATGATCTGCTCGTGCACGCGCGGATCATGGGGCAGCTGCCCGTGCTCGACGGGGGCAGATTCCACGTTGACCACGTCCGCGCCCGGAACAGCGCTGAGCTCAGAGGTCTGATTCGGTGTCACCGTATTGTCCGCCGGCGAGTAGATGGACGTGTAGGTGACACCAGGCGCGGTATCCGGAAACTGGTTGAGATTCTCCATAAAATCCGAGCCCTCCAACTGCTCGATGCCAGCGCTGGTGCCGAGGAAATCAACCACATCGGGCGCGATTCTTGCGGCCGTCTTGAGGGGTGTTGCTCTGTCACCCCACGTCGTCCCGTGGAAGTTCGCACCAATAGTAACCACGCGATCTACTTCTTCCGCTGAACCGTAGAGCTGCGTGAAAGTCTTGGTGTGTAGGCCACCTTGGGAGAAACCAACGAGGTTTACTTTGTTTGCTCCGGTCACCTCACGGATGTGTTCGATATGCCCGGCGATCTCGCGCCCTGAAGAATCTAGATCCGCAATCCCCTTCATGTAGTCGTAGGCATTCTGGTACGCGATGTCCTCGGCGCCGTAATCGAAGGCCCACACGCACATGCCTTGGTCCTTGAGCTTCGGGATGAGATCGTTCCACTCAGCCGAGTTTGCCGAAGTACCGTGCAATAAAACAACGGGTTCAGTGACGGAACCCGTGGGCTTACAGTCAGGATCATTGATGCCGAGATCCTGCGCGGCGGAGGTCTCCATGGTCTGGGCATGAGCCGGGACAGGGGCGGCAGTGCCGAGGAGGATTGCAAGGAAAGCGCGCTGTAAAAAGCCGTTTTTCATGAGGCACTATCCTATCCCCCGAGCCTGGCCAGCTACTGTGTGATTCCTGTGCGCAACTAGGGTGCCCGTCACTACCATAGAGGTAGATAAACAAAGGACCTGAAATGAAGCGACTTCTCCCTCTTGCCGCTGCACTTTTTATACTCAGCGGCTGTTCCTCACTCGACGTTGAATCCACTCCTATGAGTGAGACGCCACCAAGCACAAGCACCAGCGTTACTGAAGACGCCCCACGCCCCACCCTCCCCGCAGCGGAGGACAGCGCCGAGGACGTCGACGTGGATCAGCCGCAAGAAGAAGTCATCGGCTTCACCGAGGCCCCCGATGCTGCGCAACCTACTCCGATGGAGAAAACCATCGAATCCTGCGGTGACGTCTCGCTACACGAAACCGGAACGACATTCTTCAGCGATGGAACCTCTGGCTGGACACAGCAGTGCGCCGACGAAATGATGGCTGCGAATCCCCCAGTGCAAGAAGCCGCCGCTGTGTATGAAGCACCCGCCGTTGAAGAGAACTACGTTCACCCCGGCGCGTATTGCAACGGCGGAAGCGGGGTATCAAAGAGAGGTGTCCCGATGACGTGCGCCCCGGCATCGGACGGCAGGATGCGCTGGCAAAGCGCGTAACCTCATTCCGGCAGTTGAGGGCCTTTACCCTTCTTCCACAACGCAAAGGCGATGCCTCTGCGGATCAGTGCTGAAAGCCCTACGGGCAGGCAGCACAGGAAGGGCAAAGCGATGAGCATCTGTCCGATCCAGCCGAAAAGACCAAGCACCCCGATAACGACGAAAACGGCATCCAGGCGGAAATCTGTAATTTCCTTCCGCTGCATGGGCAGGGAAATAAGGTAGGCAATTCCCAGAAACACGAGTGCGGGAAGAACCACAAAGACCGCAAGGAAGCCACTTTCAGCATCAGTTCCTTGCGTATCGACGAAAAAGACGGCCACCAGCAGCCCAACAAACACGAACTCCACAAACGGTAACCGCAGCACTGGGAAATCTATAAGCCGCGGTGGCTGGGCGGAAGCGGGGCCGAACATACCGACAGTCTAGGTAAAACCATGTCCACGTGGGCTTCGCCAAAGCTTTTAGGCCTTGCGGAGCGTGAACTCAACAACGTCGACTTCGTCATCCCCAGCTAATCCGGGATAGTGGGTATCAAGCGCTTCGTGGAGCTCAGCAAGAGAACCAAAGCCATCCCTTCGGGCTTGTTCCTCCGTCAAGGACCTCCGCTGGGTAGAGACGACAGATGTGACCTCTGCGGGAATGGTGACAACCTCTCCGGATTCTTTCTCGAAGACAATCTGGGCGCTTCCTTCGTGGAAGGGGTCATCCACCCGAATTGTTTGTTGCTTTTCTCCGCTTCGAATTGATTTCTCGTAGCCTTCCCACATATAGATGCGTTGCTCTTTGTCCATGTCACGCCAGTTATATGCGAATGGTAAGAGCTCTTCCACGGTGAGTGCTTCAAGCCCATTGCTTCCGCGCACGATGCACCGGATAGACGGATCAGTATCAAATAGCACTTGGCGGCACTTTCCACAGGGCGAAAGCACCTGGCCAGTCGGACCATGGACGGCGACTACCGCTCGGATAGGATCCTCGGGATGACTAGCAGCGTGGTTAGCTAAGGCAGAGATTTCACCACAGGGGCCACCGAGAAAATGGTATGCGTTCAAACCGAGCACGTGTTTGCCGGATTCAGTCAGGAGGGCTGCGGCTACGGTGTGATCTTCCTCGTCGTGGAAGCGCTGCGCATGGGTCGTGACTACGGTCAGTAATTCTCGGAGTTCATTAGTAATCATCCTTCAAAGGTAGCTGTTACTGCCACAACTCCTAAGCCCAAGGGATCACAAATCTGTCACTGTCATTCACGGTAAATAAGGGCGAAAAACTTCGAATTTCTGGCCGCTATAATTCCCCGAAGATATCAATAACCCCGGCGATTTACTCCTACTTTCGTAGTGCAGGGATCGTTCCGGGGTTTTCAAAGCGCACATTATCATATCCATATGGATATCCAAGCCCAGCCCAAGTACAGCTGTCCCAGTGGTTTTCATCTGCGCGAATGAGCAGGTACGCCGATCATCCATCACCAGAAACGCTCTACCTTTGGAATACTCACCTCACGAAAACCTATCTTGCTGACATCGAACACCTGGAAGTACTCCTCCGAAATAGCATTCACAATGCCCTAACCGGAAGGTACGGCGAGCGATGGTTTGACGACGATCGAATCCCTTTCAACGATGCAGCGAAGAAGAATATCCGCAAAGCAAAGAAACGGGCCGGGGAGAAGGATACACCACCAGGAAAAATCATCGCTGAACTCAGCTTCGACTTCTGACGCTTCCTCCTAAGTAGTCACTATCAGGCGAGTGTCTGGCCTCAGGTTAAAAAAGCGTTGAAGAGAACACCTGACAGTAGACAGCAGTTTGAAGATCTTGACTCCGTTGATAACGCCATCCAGATGGTGGCACGCTTTATTGATCCACATGCCGAAGCATGGATCAAGGACAATTCCCGAGCCCCCGATATACGGGCACAACGACCTTAGCTGTATACCGCAGGACAAAGCGGAAAAGAGCCGGGTTACTCGTAGCGAAGCGAGCTGAACATCCCGGTTTCCATGTGATAGGCGTTATGGCAGTGAAATGCCCACTCACCGGGGTTGTCAGCGATCAGGTCGGCGATCATGGTTTCACCGTGGCGGAGAAGGACGGTGTCCTTGCGTAGCCCGCCGCTGCCGGGCAGCGCCCACGTGTGGCCGTGGATGTGCATGGGATGGGGCATCATGGTCCTGTTGCGCATGACCATCCGCAGGCGCTGGCCCGCCTGCACGGTCGCGGAGGAGGATTGGCCGTCGGTGAGAATGCTCCATTCATACGGCATCATCTGCCCGCCCAGGTCGATGCTGACTTCTCGGTCTGGTGTGTCCTCGGGCAGGAGTGCACGGTCTGCTGGCTTCAGGGAGGACAGAAGCAGTCCGGTGGACGACAACTCGGGGAAGTCGACATCGGGGTGAGGGGCCTGGCCGCCGGCGGTACGGATGACGGCGAAGGCGCGGTCGTCTTTACCCACCGCCAAAGCCGTGAGCGGGAAGATGCCGTCGCCGAGGATGACCTCGACGTCGACACGCTCGCCCATCGACAGGTAGATCGATTCGGTCTCCCGGGGCTGGACGGGGAAGCCGTCGGTGTGGGTGACGGTCATGCGGTGACCACCGAGGGCCACCTTGAATATGGTGTCACCGCCGGAGTTGATAAACCGCAGGCGGGCCTTGTCACCCGGGCGAGCCTCGAAGGTCCGGTGAGCACGGGGGATACGTCCGTTGATGAGGTAGTGCGGATACATCACATCGCCGGCATCCCCGCCCAGTACCCGGTCCGGGGTGCCGTGCATCATATGGCCGTGGCCTCCCATCCCCTTCTTCCCGTTATGGTCGCCCGAGCCCATTCCGGTGAGCTTGTCGAGCTCATCGTCGGGAGTGCCCTGAATGCCATCGACCCAGTCGTCGAGCACGATGGTCCACTCGACGTCCTGGTCCTCAGCGTCTTGCGGGTCACGGACGATCAGTGGGGCGTGGAGGCCGCGATCAAGCTGCAGGCCGGAGTGGGAATGGTAGAAGTAGGTGCCACCGTGGGGGACTTCAAAAACATAGGAGAAAGACTCGCCAGGTTCAATGGGGTCCTGGGTCATGCCGGGCACACCGTCGGCTGCGTTGTGGAGTGCGATGCCATGCCAGTGGATGGAGGTGCTCTCAGGCAGTTCATTGGTGATATCGACCTGGAGGACGTCGCCGGCGGTGGCCTCAATGGCCGTATCCCCGGTCTCAGAGACGTATCCCCACGTCTTGGCTTCGATGCCGCCGATATCCAGAGAGAGGGGCCGGGCGGTCAGTGTCCGGCGCACCGTCGGCTCACCGAGCGCAGTGGGGGTGGGAGTGGGGCGAAGAGAGGAACCTGGTGCCGAGGCAGCGGGTCCAGGGTCGCTGGTGCAGGCGGCCACGGCCCCGGTGCCGGCGAGGACGAGCCCGCCGAGCAGAAACTGTCGTCGGGGAAACGCGTTCATCATGATTTAACCTTCCTTGGTGCTAGATTTCAGTGACACGGGAGACAGGTGCAGGTGAGGACCCTGCTGAGCCATCACGTCAGGCGCAGGTCTGTGACGCAGGTGGCACCGTCGTCGGCGGTGGAAAACTCCGTGGTGCCGGTACGCCCCTGGTAGCTGACCTCAATCAGGCCGGTGGCATCATCGGGAAGCCAGAAGCCAATAAACCCGTTGTCGAAGGTGGTTGTCGCCTCGTCCACCAGCACCTCACCGGTCGCCTCATCGGTGATCGTGACCTGGATATCCTCATTGTCGAGTTCCCCCAGGCAGGTCGTCAGGCTGTGGTAGAAGCAGTCGTGGGTGGAGGTGAGATAGGGTGCGATCGAGACATACGTCTGATTGTCGGGAAGATCGACCACGACTTCCTGGTCATCGCTCGAGAGCAGCAGTTCATCGGCACGCACTGAGGCGATCAGATCCGTGGGACGCTCCGTGACCTTCTGCCGGTCGAGGTGATCAATGATCTCCACCGCGTCCATGCCGGCCAGGCCATGGGTAGTCAGGAATGTATCCTGGGACACCGTCCCGTCGGCGGTGGGTTCCGGGTCGGCGGCCGAACACCCCGTGAGGGCGAGGGCAAGGGCGGCGGCTGCGATCGCTGCTCGTTTCACGTCAATCTCCTTGGATCGTGGTAAGACCGTGAGAAGACACCGCCTCAAGGTCGATGCCATACCTTTATCTAGCACGGGTGCCTGACGGACTAGAAATCAAAACCCCTGCTCACAGCCTTATAACAGGGCGAAAAGGGGGCGAATTCGGTGGGCTGGGTCACCACCGGGACACCACCCCACAGCCGTGGGCGATGTCCTTCTACCCGCCCCGGGTATGCGGTGCAGGCAGTGAAATCCCTGGTGGCGCCTGCTGAACCGACCAGGGGAGGCGATGCCGCCGGCCCGGGGTGGGGCGCAGGGGTGACGGCGGTCGAAGGGTGATGTTTGAAGATTTGATGAAGATTTCCCCGCTGGGCACTGAGCGAGGGTGATATTCCCCCTGGCCGGAGCGATACTGGGGTCCATGGCTAACCGCACACCGACCACCGCCACGCCCCCGGGGCGGGTGCTGGTCGTCGATGATGAACAACCCCTGGCTCAGATGGTGGCCTCCTACCTCATCCGGGCCGGCTTCGATACCCGCCAGGCGCACACCGGCACTCAGGCCGTGGACGAGACCCGTCGCTTTTCCCCCGATGTTGTGGTGCTGGATCTGGGGCTGCCCGAACTCGACGGCCTGGAGGTGTGCCGACGGATCCGCACCTTCTCGGACTGCTACATCCTCATGCTCACCGCGCGTGGCAGCGAGGACGACAAGATCAGCGGTTTGACCCTAGGGGCGGATGACTACATCACCAAACCTTTTAGCATCCGGGAACTGGTGACCCGGGTGCATGCGGTGCTACGCCGCCCGCGCACCAGCACCACCCCACCGCAGGTGACCACCCCCTTGATCGTTGGTGACCTCATCCTTGACCCCATCGCCCATCAGGTGCGGGTAGGGGAGACGACCGTGGAGCTCACCCGGACGGAGTTCGAGCTGCTGGTTGCCCTGGCCCTGCGCCCCGGCCAGGTGCTGACCCGCCACGACCTGGTCACCGAGGTCTGGGACACCACCTGGGTCGGTGATGAACGCATCGTCGATGTCCACATCGGCAACTTGCGTCGCAAGCTCGGCACCGACACCCAGGGCCGGGGGTTTATCGACACCGTGCGTGGCGTGGGCTACCGGGTGGGGCAACCATGAATCACGGACCCGGCCTGACCTTCCGCTTCCTGGCCGCCCAGGTGTTGGTCGTGGTGATTAGCCTACTGGTGGCCGCGGCCGTGGCCACGATGGTGGGTCCGACCCTGTTCCATGATCATATGTTGATGACCGGCCAGGAGGACCCCTCGCTGGAGCTGTTCCATGCCGAGCAGGCCTACCGGGGCGCCAACCTGATCACCCTGGCCGTCGCCCTGCCCACCGCCTTGATCAGCGCCCTGCTGGCCAGCCTGTGGTTATCGCGTCGTCTGCGCACCCCCCTGCAGGATCTCACCCGCGCCGCTACCAGCCTGACGGCCGGCAACTCCCGTATCCGCGTGCCCGCCGGAAAAGCAGGCCCCGAGGTCACCACCCTGGCGCATGCCTTCAACACCATGGCCGACCGGCTGGAACACACCGAACAGGTCCGCCGCCAGATGCTCTCTGATCTGGCCCACGAAATGGGCACCCCCTTATCGGTGCTCACGGTCTACCTCGATGGTCTCCAGGACGGGGTCGTGGACTGGAATAATGCCACCCACACGATCATGGCTGACCAACTCACCCGCCTGACCCGGTTGATGGAAGACATCGACGATGTCTCCCGGGCCCAGGAACACCGGATCGATTTGGACCTGGCGGAGGAAGGGCTCGGGGATCTGCTCCATACCGCCGCTGCCGCCGCGGGGGAAGCTTATGCTGACAAAGGCGTCGATTTACAGGTCGAGACCATTACGGACACCGCCCGGGTGCTCGTGGACCGGCAACGTTTCGGCCAGGTGATGAGCAATCTCCTGTCGAACGCGCTACGGCACACCCCGGCCGGCGGGCAGGTCCGGATCAGCGTCCACCGACAGAGGGCGTCCACCGCGCTCATCCACGTCGCCGATGACGGCGAGGGCATCCCACCTGACCAGCTCGGACACATCTTCGAACGCTTCTACCGGGGGGATGCCGCCCGTAGCCGGGACAACGGCGGGGCCGGTATCGGTCTGACCATCTCCAAGGCATTGATCGAGGCCCACGGCGGCACTCTCACCGCCACCTCCCCCGGACCCGGTCGCGGAGCGGTGTTTGCCCTCCGCCTCCCGCTGTCCCCTCCCGACAGTGAGGAGGCTGCTCGGTGACCACACCCTGCCCCGCGTGAGGGCCGTGCCCTTCACCCCTTTGAAAATATACCCCGGGGGGGTATACGCTAGGGAATATACCCCAGGGGGGTATCCGCTAGAGAGCGGCATCGCCGCACCCCACCGAACCGAAGGAGCTTTCCCATGATCACCTCCCCGCCCCGCCTCTTGCCGATGGCCTCCCACGGCTGCAGCTGTTGCGGACCTGCCTCACGTGCCGACACTGCCTCCATCCCTGCCGCCAGCGACTCGTCAGCAGGAGGGTCCTCCCCTAGCTACCAGGTCACCGGCCTGACCTGCGGGCACTGCGCGAAAAGCGTGACCCAGGCCCTTCAGGCCCTCCCCCAGGTCGACGACGTCCAGATTGATCTCGCTGCTGGTGGTGTTTCCACCGTCACGGTCACCGGTGCCGTACCTCCGGAGATGGTTCGCCGGGCCATCGAGGAGGCCGGCTACACCGTCTTATCCTGATCAGTTTTACCCATCATCTCGACCCCGACCGGGTTGAGCGAAAGGAACGTCATGAGCACTCCCCACCATTCGGGTGATCACCATGGTGATCACCCCGCTCCGGAAACAGACCACACCCACCACCCGGATCATGCCAGCCACGAACACCACGCACATGCCGACACCCACGGCCAGGCGATGCCCCACGATCACCCGCACTCCGCCCTGGACGAAGACCACCACGTTCATGGTCACGGCGAACACGCCGGACACAGCACCGCAATGTTTCGGGACCGCTTCTGGTGGTCGCTGATTCTGTCCATTCCCGTCGTTATTTTCAGCCCCATGGTCGCCCAGCTGCTCGGCTACCAACTCCCGGCATTCCCCGGATCCACCTGGATCCCCCCGGTGCTGGGCACGATCATCTTCGTCTACGGCGGAACGCCTTTCCTCAAGGGCGGATGGAGAGAATTGAAATCCCACCAACCCGGGATGATGCTCCTGATCGCCATGGCCATCACCGTGGCGTTTGTCGCCTCCTGGGTCACCACTCGGGGGCTGGGCGGTTTTGAGCTGGACTTCTGGTGGGAGCTGGCCCTGCTGGTGACCATCATGCTGCTGGGCCACTGGCTGGAGATGTCCGCTCTCGGGGCCGCGTCCTCCGCGCTTGACGCGCTGGCTGCCCTGCTGCCGGATGAGGCCGAGAAAGTCATCGACGGAACCACCCGCACCGTGGCCATCTCCGACCTGGTCGTCGACGACGTCGTGCTGGTGAGGGCCGGTGCCCGGGTGCCGGCCGACGGAACCATCCTCGACGGAGCCGCCGAATTCGATGAGGCGATGATCACCGGCGAATCCCGTCCCGTCTTCCGCGACACCGGTGACAAGGTGGTCGCCGGTACCGTGGCCACCGACAACACCGTCCGCATCCGGGTGGAGGCTACCGGCGGGGACACCGCCTTGGCTGGGATCCAACGCATGGTTGCCGACGCCCAGGAGTCCTCCTCCCGGGCCCAGGCCCTGGCGGATCGGGCGGCGGCGTTGTTGTTCTGGTTCGCGCTGATCTCCGCTCTGATCACCGCGGTGGTGTGGACCATCATCGGCAGCCCGGACGATGTCGTGGTGCGCACGGTCACGGTGCTGGTCATCGCCTGCCCGCATGCCCTGGGCCTGGCGATTCCGCTGGTCATTGCGATCTCCAGCGAGCGGGCCGCGAAATCCGGGGTGCTCATCAAGGACCGGATGGCGCTCGAGCGGATGCGCACCATCGACGTGGTGCTCTTCGACAAAACCGGCACCCTGACCGAGGGTGCGCACGCGGTAACCGGTGTCGCGGCAGCTGCCGGCGTCACCGAGGGCGAGCTGCTGGCCCTGGCCGCCGCCGCGGAGGCCGACAGCGAGCACCCCGTGGCCCGCGCCATCGTGGCGGCTGCGGCCGCCCATCCCGAGGCCTCCGGTCGGCAAATCCGTGCAACTGGTTTCAACGCCGCCTCCGGCCGGGGGGTCCGGGCCACTGTCGATGGCGCTGAGATCCTCGTGGGCGGGCCGAACATGCTGCGCGAGTTCAACCTCACCACCCCGGCCGAGCTCACCGACGCCACCAGTGCCTGGACCGAGCGTGGGGCCGGTGTGCTCCATATTGTCCGCGACGGTCAGATCATCGGTGCGGTGGCCGTCGAGGACAAGATCCGCCCCGAATCCCGCGCCGCCGTGAAAGCCCTCCAGGACCGCGGGGTGAAGGTCGCGATGATCACCGGCGACGCCCAGCAGGTGGCCCACGCCGTCGGTCAGGACTTAGGCATTGATGAGGTCTTCGCCGAGGTCCTGCCCCAGGACAAAGACACCAAGGTCACGCAGTTGCAGGACCGGGGTTTGAGCGTGGCCATGGTCGGTGACGGTGTCAATGACGCCCCCGCTCTGACCCGCGCGGAAGTCGGTATCGCCATCGGTGCCGGCACGGATGTGGCCATGGAATCTGCCGGGGTGGTCCTAGCCAGTGATGACCCGCGGGCAGTGCTGTCGATGATTGAGCTGTCCCAGGCCAGCTATCGCAAGATGATCCAGAACCTGATCTGGGCCTCTGGCTACAACATCCTCGCCGTGCCGTTGGCCGCCGGAGTGCTCGCCTCGATCGGGTTCGTGCTGTCCCCGGCCGTGGGCGCGATCTTGATGTCTGCCTCGACCATCGTGGTGGCCCTGAACGCCCAGCTGTTGCGCCGCATTGATCTGGATCCGGCTCACCTGGCTCCGACCGACGGGAAGGAGGAACACAGTGGGTCGATATCCCCCGTAACCGTTACTGACTGACCTTGTCTCTCGACCCCTAACTCACACCACCTTTGAAAGGAACGCTCATGAAACGCAGCATTACCCTCGCCGCCTTGGTACTGACCTCCACCCTGGCGCTGACCGCCTGCAGCGACGCCACCGACAACTCCGACGATGCCGACACCACCAGCACCACGACGGCAACCGCAGAGACCAACGAGACCCATCAGGAAGACACCACCACTGCCGACGAAGAGCACGGCGGGCACGACCACCCTGCCGACGGCGGGGCACCGCCGGCAGGCATTGAAGAGGCCGAGGATCCCACGTACCCGGTGGGCACCGAGGTCATCCTCACCGCTGACCACATGCCCGGCATGGACGGGGCCACAGCCACCATTTCCGGGGCGTTTGACACCACGACCTATTCGGTCAGCTACACCCCCACCGAGGGTGGGGCCCCGGTTACCGACCACCGCTGGGTCGTCCATGAGGAGCTCGTCGATCCGGGTCAGGCCCCCCTGCCCGACGGGGCAAGCGTTGTCCTGGATGCCGAGCACATGTCCGGCATGAAGGGTGCTGAGGCCACCATCGATTACTCCACCGAGGAGACGGTCTACATGGTTGATCTCACCGTCGACGGGATGACGATGACCAACCACAAGTGGGTCACCGAGAGCGAGATCCAACCCGCCGAATAGTCCACCTACCCTGAACCGCGAGACCAGACAAGGCACCCGCTCCAGAGTCGGTCATCAATCGCTGCCGACCATGCCGAAGCAAACCAGCCACACACGGAACCTGCACGCCCACAGGGCCCACGCTGAGGTAGGCCTTCTGTGTCACTGCTTCTCTTAGTCAGGGAAATATGCCCTGGAATGACCCTGGTGACAGGAGTTCATTCCAGGGCTTTCGGTGCTGTTGCAAAGTTGGGGCAGTAGGAAGAGCGACGTGAAAAAATCACAGCCATGGGTATCTTCTCCGGTCGTCATTTCCCCCGTGACATCATTCTGTGGGCAGTGCGGTGGTACTGCCGCTAGGGGTGAGCTACCGAGACTTGGAGGAAATGATGACTTCAGCGGGGTGTGCCGGTTGATCAACCACGATCTACCGCTGGGTCCAGAAATACGCCCCTGAGCTGGACAAGCAAACACGGTGGTACCGACAGGTACCTGACTGGCAGGCCAGTTCCTGGCGGGTGGTGAGACCTATATCCGGATCGGCGGCAGGTGGTGCTACCTCTATCGGGCGATCACTATGGCCGAAATATTTTGCGTACCTCAACCTCTAAGTCGTGCTCACCTGAATTCTCATGAGTGACATGTAAACCTGCTCTCACACCCTTGGTAGATCACACAGAATCGTCATGGTAAAGACCCTCAATGTGAAGTGGGAAGATTGTAGACCGGCTAAGATGCCCGCACTACGCTGCGGCTTCACCAGTGGTAAGAGGCCCTCGCCCGCCTTGAAGGCGCTCTGAACCTCCAAAGCCCTTACTCCACCACCCTGCGAGTGAAGCGAAAGCCATCGTTACTTACTTTTCTCCAATCATAAGATCCACGAGAGCTCCTAGATTGTTAGCGCACCTCTTACCGTTTTCAGCAGGCCTGTTACGACGGCATCCCAGTGCCCATCTTCGGTCTCTACGATTCAGGATTTGTGGTCCCACTATGTCGTTTCGCAAGTTCATTAGCTAGATCAGCAGTGATTTTTACTGCTTCCGGGGGATCAGTGACCCAGATGTGGTCCCCAAACTGAAGCAATTGCCTTACCCCCTGAATATCCGCATATCCCACCACGATACGGACAAAGTTTTCGTCCACGGGTTCATAATGGATAAGCCGTGATCCCAAAATACGAGATGCCATATCAAGCCGAGTCGCTCGAAGAAGTGCGGTGATTCGAACTGGCATGTCTTCTTCTAATTGCTCAACGAGCTGCGCCCACACCCTTGCCAAACTTTGCCCTGGACGAAGCTGAGCAGCTTGACCTAAAACTCGAAAGGTTTCTAAACGCGAGACTGCCAACATCCTTGGTTCCCCATCGATATCGACGACCAAGTACCAACTTCTACCCTTGTGTACAAGCCCATAAGGATCAGCCACAGCACGTTGTTGCTTCTTGTCCCCGCTTCGGCGATAGGACACCTCAATTCGAGCTTCTTTCCGTACAGCCTCTAGCAACTCTTCTAAGTCGTTTTGGGTTTCATTGCTAAACCAGCCACTGGAATCAAGTAGGACCTTTTCTTCCAAATTATGAGTATCGGACGCTTTAGAGAATGAGACTGCGTTCATTTTCTTCTGCAGCAGGGCGATGTCTTGGCCAAACCCCAAGTGTGCGAGTGAATCTGCCCCGACGCCAAGAATCCTCATCAGCTGAATCTCAGTCGGATCCAATCGAGAAGCGTTCAATCGAGCGCGCCTATCGAGCACAATCCCACCATGCATACCTTGCTCCGTATAAACAGGTATTCCTGCGGCCGAGAGTGCATCAACGTCACGCAGTATTGTGCGCTGGGAAACCTCGAAATGCGAAGCCAGCTCGGCAGACGTAGCACGGCCTCGGGTTTGCAATAGCAAGAGCATAGACAACAAGCGCGCCGATCTCATGCCGTAATTATCACTGGAACCACAATATTTTCCGGAATATGACACTCCTTGTCAGGTTTGTTTGCTCCAATGCACTGCGTCCACGTAAACAACACCACTCACCGAAAGGAGAATGGCGATGCCAACCCCCAATCTTTTCCTAACCTATGTCTCCGATACAGAGATCTCGACTGCCTTCTACAGCGACTTATTCGATATGCAGCCATCGTTCATCAGTCCTCGATATGTAGCATTCGAGATTTCAAAGGATGTCCTGTTTGCTGTGTGGACCGGCCATAACACCCACATGGAGAAACAGACACCGCGAACGAGCGAAATAGGTTTGATGCTGGATGGACCGGCAAGCCGCATCGATGAGACATACCGTCTATGGAAATCGAAAGGAATCCAAATTGTGCAGCCACCCTACGATGATGTCTTCGGCCGCACCTTCGTTGTTGCCGACCCTGATGGAAACCTTATCCGCGTCAGCCCAGTCGATTAACTCCTAGATCAGGATTCAACGACTAGGAAATCCTCCAACACCCGGGAAACACCTCAGTTGGAGGATTCCAAGTGACCCTAAGTAGGATCTCAAGTCAAGGATGGTTTAGGCACACCAGCTTTCCCGTACAACGAACCCCTAAAACTGCTTGGCCTATGGGCGCAGCAGAGATCCACCGAAAGTAATGGCCCGGTCCCAAATCGAACTACGAGATCGAGATCATGCAATAAAACTATTATCCTCTCGACCCTGCCAACCAAACCTAAGCAAACATCAAGCCTCGGACTGACTGCCTACACAATAAACCGAAACTCAAAAGAAGGGTGTCAGATCAAGATGACTTGTTGACACCATCGAAAACAAAATTCGAAAGACGTGTCGACCGGCTCGGGCGGGATTTAGGATGTAAATCCCCACACTTTTAATCCTCGACCGCCAAAATTCAGAAAAACAAAGAAACCGAAGGTCACGAACCCTTTCGAGTTTGTTACCTCCGGTGTCGCAGTTTGTTCAACTGCTCAGCGTGCCCGGGGCGGGACTTGAACCCGCACGTCCTATAAGGACACTGGCACCTGAAGCCAGCGCGTCTGCCAATTCCGCCACCCGGGCAGGGTATTGATGTCTTGGCGACTAGCTAACTCTAGCACGCAGCCCCAGCGAATCTACAAATCCGCTGGCAAACCTGAACTTTCCAGGGAACTTTGCCGCGCGCGTCTACGTTAAGTCAAGGAAAGCACCTTATACTGATCGCTGCTATATCTCTCCCTGAAAACATCCCGAAAGGAGGACGGCCCTTCCTATGGCATTGCTAGATAAGCTCGCCAAGCTGGATTCTTCCCTGCAACGCGGACTGGACAACGGCATGGCCTTTGTCTTCGGCGGAAAAGTCGTCCCCGCTGAGATTGAGGAGCTTCTCAAGCAGGAGGCGCAGGACAATTTGTCCCGCGGTGATGATGGCAAGCTGTATAGCCCCAACGTCATGACCGTCGGCGTATCCTCCAAAGATATCGAGAACCTCTCCCAAGACCGGGGTGTTCCCAAGGATCTAGCTGATCAGCTCACCCGCTTCATCCGTAACAGTGGCTGGTCCCTCGCCGGGCCGGTCATCGTACGCATCGCGGAGGAGTCGGGACTGCGGACTGGGCAGTTGCGCGTGTCCTCCTTTTTGGATCACGAGCCCACCGAAGAAACCGGATTTGATGCGATTTTCCACCACGACCATGGTCAGGAGGACTCTATGACCCAGCCGCACAACGCCGATGAGGCCGCAACCACCGCCTTCATGGCCCCCACCCCGAACCAGCCGGCACCGCAGGGCCCCGCGGTGACGCTCATGCTGCAGGACGGTTCCTCCCGCGTCTACCACGTGCAGGAGGGCTCCAACATCCTGGGCCGCAGCAACGACGCGGACCTGCGCCTGCCCGATACCGGTGTCTCCCGCCAGCACGCGGAGATCACCTGGAACGGCCAGGACGCCGTGCTGGTGGACCTGCAATCCACGAACGGCACCACCGTGAACGACACCCCTATTGAGAACTGGCTGCTTGCCGACGGCGACGTGATCACCCTCGGCCACTCCCACATCGAGGTACGCATCACCGGCCTCGAGAACCAAGGCTATTAAACCACCCCGGCAACGATTATAGATTTTTAGCGTAAGGATTTTCCATGGATTCGATCGTGCTGCTCTCGCTGCGCATCGGCCTGCTGGTGTTGTTGTGGCTGTTTATCTTGGTCGCGCTCAACGCCATGCGCCGCGACGCCAACAAGGCTGCCGGCGTCTACCAAGCATCGTCCCCAGTGAAGGGATCCCAGAAGCGTCGCGAAGCGCCGCGTGAGATCGCCATCGTGGACGGGCCGCTGCGCGGTTCCCACATGGAACTGGGCACGCTCGAAGACTGTACGATGGGCCGCGCACAGGACTGTGACTTTGTCACTGGTGATGATTTCTCCTCCGGCCACCACGCTCGCCTGTTCCGCAGGGGCAGCGAGTGGTTCGTGGAGGACCTCGAATCCCGCAACGGCACCTTTGTTGGTGGCGTTCGCATTGACCAGCCAGAACGAGTCGGAGTCGGCTCCGATATCAAACTTGGCCGAACGACCGTGAGGTTGATGGCATGACTTTAAGCCTGACTTTTACTGCAGTGACGGACCGCGGATTGGTCCGCGAAAACAACGAGGATTCCGCCCACGCGGGCCCGCACCTGCTGGTGCTTGCCGACGGCATGGGTGGACACGCCGCCGGCGAGGTCGCCTCCACCACGATGGTGGAGCACATGGCCTCCCTCGAGCGTGATCCGGGCGATAATGACATGCTGGCCCTGCTCGGCGCGGCGGCGGAAGATGCTAATGCGGCGATCCGCGAGCACGTGGACGAGCACCCGGAGACCGAGGGCATGGGCACCACGCTGACCGCCCTGCTCTTTAACGGCTCCGAGTTCGGCGTGTGCCACGCGGGTGATTCCCGCGGCTACCGGCTGCGTGAGGGCAAGCTGACCCAGATCACCAAGGATGACACCTATGTACAGTCCCTGGTGGACGAGGGCAAGCTCGACCCAGAAGATGTATCTTCCCACCCACAAAAGTCGTTGATCCTCAAGGCCTACACGGGCCGCCCGGTAGAGCCGACGCTCTTCATGCTCGATGCTAAACCGGGCGACCGCCTCCTGCTGTGTTCGGACGGCCTGTCGGATCCGGTGACGGCCTCTACCATCGAGCAGGCGCTGAAGCAGGGCACGGTCGAAGAGGCCGCCACCACCCTGCGGGATTTAGCACTGCGCTCCGGCGGCCCGGACAACGTCACCATCGTGGTGGCAGAGGTTGTGGACGGTAAAAGCGATGACGTAGCCCCAATCACCGTCGGTGCCGTCCAAGGCGTCGTCCCGGAACCAACGCACCCCGATTCTTCCGCGAGCCGCGCCGCGAAGCTTATCTCGCCCCCAAAAGCGCAAGCCGCTGAGGAGAAGCCCCAGGACGAACCACAGCGGCGGCCACAGCGAAGCCGGATTGGGTGGAAGGTCATTGCGTGCCTTGCCATCATCATCGTGCTGGTCATCAGCGGCGGCCTCTGGATGAAAAGCTACCTGGGCAGCAACTACTACGTGACCGCCGATGAAGAAGGCGTCCTCACCATCCAAGAAGGCGCGGACTATGAGATCTTCGGCCGCCCGTTGCACCACACGTATCAGAATGCGTGCCTAAGCAAGGACAATGCGCTCAAGCTGGGGCACGGCGCCTGCGACGGTGATTTCGCACCGTTCACGCTGAAGGATTTGCCCGAATCCGAACGTGCTGCCGTGGGCAATCTGCCCTCCGGCTCCTATGACGAGGTGCAAACGCAGCTTTCGCAGCTTTCGGACAAGGCGCTCAAGCCCTGCCCGAAGGCGTCGAAGGACGAGAAAAACAAAGATGCCAAGAGCGAATCCAAAGGAAACTGCCGGGAGGTGAAGTAGATGAGTAAGTTCTTTTCCCGCGGCACCGAGTTCGGCCTGCTCGTGCTCGCCACCGTGGTCTTCGCCATCACCCTGGTCAGCCTAGAGTTGTCGCAGGGCAACGTGCTGACCCTCGATGTGCTCTACCTGATCGGCGGATTCATCGGCGTCTTCGCCGTCGCTCACTTGGTGCTCTGCTTCCTCGCGCCCTACGCGGATCAGCTCATGCTTCCCATCGTCGCGGTGCTCAACGGCACCGGGCTCATTCTGTTGCAGCGCCTCGACCTGGCGAATGACGGCGGGCTGGCGGTGCGGCAGGTGATGTGGACCATCGTCGGCCTCATCCTCTTCGCGCTGGTGCTCATTCTCCTACGCGATCACCGCTCGCTGACCAGGTACTCCTATATCTTGGGTGCGCTCGGCCTGATCCTTCTCGCCTTGCCCCTCGTGTGGCCGCAACCGCCGGGCGTGGACGCTCGCATCTGGCTGTGGCTGGGGCCGTTTTCCATCCAGCCGGGCGAGTTCTCCAAGATCTTGCTGATCCTGTTCTTCGCCATGCTGCTTACCCAGAAGCGCTCGCTGTTCACGGTGGCCGGCTACAAGTTCCTCGGCATTTCTCTGCCACGCCTGCGAGATCTGGCTCCCATCCTGGTGATCTGGGGCATCGCGATTATCATCATGGGCATTTCCAATGACTTCGGTCCCGCCCTGCTGCTGTTTAGCACCGTGCTCGGCATGCTCTTTATGGCTACCAACCGCGTGAGCTGGTTGCTCATCGGCGTCATCCTCGTGGGTGTCGGCGGCTTCAGCATCTACCAGGTGTCGGACAAGATCCAGCAGCGCTTCTCCAACTTCTTGGATCCGCTGGGCAATTATGACTCCACCGGTTACCAGCTTTCTCAAGCACTGTTCGGTATGTCCTCCGGCGGCATTACCGGATCCGGCTTGGGCCAGGGCCACCCGGACATGGTGCCGGTGGCACATTCGGACTTCATCCTGGCTGGTATCGGCGAGGAATTCGGTTTGGTGGGCCTGGCTGCGGTACTCATCCTCTTCGCCATGCTCGTCTCCCGCGGTTTCCGCACTGCGCTGACCTGCCGCGATACCTATGGCAAGTTGGTGGCCTCGGGCCTGGCGCTTACGCTCGCAGTCCAGGTCTTCGTCGTCACCGGCGGCATTTCCGCCCTGCTGCCCATGACGGGTCTGACCACGCCGTTCATGTCCGCCGGCGGCTCCTCGCTCATGGCCAACTACATGTTGCTGGCCGTGCTGCTGCGTATTTCCAACGCGGCTCGTCGCCCAGCGCGCGAGCTCACCTCGAACGCGCCGAGTGATACGTCCATGTTCCCCGCCATCCAGGAGGCCACCCGATGAATAGATCGATTCGCCTCGTCTCCCTCTTTGCCCTCATCCTTACCGCCGTGCTCCTGGTGAACCTCACCGTGGTGCAGGCGTTTTCGACGGATAAGTACGCCCACAACCCCAAGAACGTTCGCGGCTACCTAGAAATGCGCACTACCCCGCGCGGCCAGATCTTCGCCGGCGATACGGTCTTGGCGCAGTCCACCGCGGATGAGAACGGCAATTACTCGCGTTCCTACCCCACTGATTCCCCAGCCTTTGCCGATGTCACCGGTTACCTCTCGGAGCGCTTCGGCGCCTCCCAGCTGGAGGCCTCGCAGAATGACATCCTCAACGGCAAGGACGACTCGCTGTTGGCACACAACTGGCTCGATATGCTCTCCGGCAAGCCGCAGAAGGGTGCCAACGTGGAGGTCACCATCGACCCAGCGCTGCAGCAGGCAACCTACGACCAGCTGGCCGGCCCAGGCTACAAAGGCGCGGCCGTAGCCATCCAGCCCTCAACGGGCAAGATATTGGCCATGGCCTCCACGCCCAGCTTCAACGTCTCCGACCTCGTCGGGGACAACGCGGCCGAAACGTGGGATCAGCTGCAGAATCAAGAGGGCAATCCGCTCATCAACCATGCCACGCAAGACACCCTGCCCCCCGGGTCCATTTTTAAGATCATCACCACGGCCGCTGGCCTCAACAACGGCTTTAACCCGGACTCTACGCTGACCGGCGCGGCGTCCATCACGCTGCCGGATACGGTCACGGAGCTGACCAACGACGGCAACCGAGCCTGCGGCGGCGCAGAGAGCGTCACCCTACATACGGCCTTCGCGCTGTCCTGCAACACGGCTTTTGCGCAGATGTCAGAGAGCATCGGCGCCGATGAGCTGCGCAAGTATGCGGAGGGCTTCGGCGTGGGCGAGCAGTATTCATTGGGCGTCGGCAGTTCGGCCGGCACGCTCGGCGAGCTTGGCGACGGCGCCCAAGTCGCCCAATCCGCCATCGGTCAGCGCGACGTCACCATGTCCGCGCTCCAGGCGGCTATCATGGCCGGCACCATTGCCAACAAGGGCAAGCGCATGGAGCCCTACTTGGTCAACCGCATCACCGATGCCCAGATGAAGGAACTGCGCACCACCAAACCGCATCAGGCCGCCGAGGCCGTCGACGAAGAAACAGCCAACACCATCAAGGACCTCATGTTCGCTTCCGAGCGCAGCACCTTCGGCTACGACGGAAACGGTTTTGCCTCGAAGACCGGCACCGCTGAGCACGGTGAGGGCCTCGCCCCGCACGCATGGTACGTGGCCTTCGACCCGGACAAGGACATCGCGGTGGGCGTCGTGGTCAAGGACGGCGGGCACCTTGGCCAGAATGCCTACGGCGGCCAGGTCTCCGCGCCCATCGGCCGCGCCATCCTGCGCGCATACGGAGGTGAGCAGTAGTGAACAGCGCTGATAATAAGGAACACCTACAAGCACTCATCGGTGAGGACTACCAGCTGCAGTGGATCGTCGGCCACGGCGGTATGTCCACCGTGTGGCTGGCGGATGACGTCCATAATGACCGCGAGGTAGCCATCAAGGTCCTGCGGCCGGAATTCTCCGATAACAACGAATTCCTCTCGCGCTTCCGCAACGAGGCCAAGGCCGCAGAGTCCATTGATTCCGAAAACGTCGTGGCCACCTACGACTACCGCGAGCTTGAGGACAACGGCCGCACCTTCTGTTTCATGGCCTTGGAGTACATCCGCGGCGAATCCTTGGCGGACCTGCTGGCACGCGAAGGCGCACTCCCGGAAACGCTGGCGCTCGACGTCATGGAACAGGCCTCCCACGGCCTGTCCGTCATCCACCACATGGGGCTCGTGCACCGCGATATTAAGCCGGGCAACCTCATGATTACCCAGAACGGCCAGGTCAAGATCACTGACTTTGGCATCGCCAAAGCCGCCGCAGCCGTGCCTCTCACGCGCACTGGCATGGTGGTCGGCACCGCCCAGTACGTCTCGCCGGAGCAGGCCCAAGGTTACGAAGTCGGCCCAGCTTCGGACGTGTACTCACTCGGTGTGGTGGGCTATGAGATGCTCGCCGGCAATCGCCCCTTCAGCGGTGATTCCTCGGTATCGGTAGCGCTGGCGCATATTAGTCAGGCACCGGAGCCCTTGTCGACGTCGATAAGCGCGCCCACGCGCGAACTGATCGGCATGGCCCTGCGCAAGGACCCGGGCACCCGCTTCGCCGACGGCAACGAGTTCACCAACGCGATTGCTGCCGTGCGCCAAGGCCAGCGCCCGCCGCAGCCGAAGTCCGCGGCACTCGCGCCTATCGCAGCCGAACCCTCGCCTTCCGCCTCCACGGAGATGCTGGCCAACATGGCGCACCCCACCACGGTGCGTCCGGCCGTTTCCACACCGCAGTCTGAAGAGCGCCCTGCCAAGCAGGGGGGCTTCGGCACTGGGCTGCTCATCGCCGTGGCCATCGCCGCCCTCGTGGCTATTGGCTTCATGGCCTATAGGCTGTGGGGGAACACGACACCGACCCCACCGCCCACACCAACGGAGGTCATTGTGACCGAAACGGTGGAGCCAGAGACGACGGTGGAAGAGGAACCGGAAAGCCCCGAGACCGTCGAGATCACCACCGTGGAAGAGGAACCTACTCAAGTCACCGTCACAACGACGCACTCTGTCATCCCCTCCCCTTCCATGACCACACACCACACGACCCATGAGGAACTGCCCACCCTCCCCGTGGAGGAGACGCAGCCACAGGTCAATGACAGCCCAACGCTCGAGCCCGAACTAGACTCACAGAACAACCCCACCGAAGATTCCGCACTACAGGGAGGCCAGTAACCCGCCATGGTCAGTGATCGGTACCACCTCCGCCAGTCCATCGGCTCCGGCGGCATGTCCGAGGTCTACGAGGCCGAAGACTCCGTCTTGGGGCGCACTGTTGCCATCAAGATGCTGCGCCCTGACATGGCGCGCGACGTTAACTTCCGTGAGCGTTTCCGCCGCGAGGCCCAAAACTCCGGCAAGCTCAACCACCCGAACATCGTTGCTGTCTTCGATACCGGTGAAAAGGACGTCGACGGCCTGATGGTGCCGTATATCGTCATGGAATACGTGCAGGGTCGTACCTTGCGCGACATTGTCCGAGAGGATGGCCCCATGTCGGTGGCGGAGGCCGCGCGCGTGCTCAAGCCAGTAGCGGAGGCCCTCCAATCCTCCCACGAGGCCGGGATCATCCACCGCGATATCAAGCCGGCCAACATCATGCTGACCAACACCGGCCAAGTGAAGGTCATGGACTTCGGCATCGCCCGCGCACTGGATGATTCCACGTCGGCGATGACGCAGACCTCTGCTGTCATCGGTACCGCGCAGTATCTTTCCCCGGAACAGGCCCGTGGCAAGCCTGCCGACGCACGCTCCGACGTCTACGCTCTGGGCTGCGTCATGTATGAAACGGTCACTGGACGCACCCCGTTTGAGGGCGAGACTCCCTTCGCTGTGGCCTACCAGCACGTGCAAGAGGATCCAACGCCCCCCTCAGAGCTCATTGACGAAAAGCTCACGGAGCGAGAGCGTCTTGGCGTCGACGCCGTCGTGCTCACGGCAATGGCCAAGCACCCGGCGGATCGCTATCAATCCGCCTGGGAGATGGGCGATGACCTTGATCGTTTAGCACAGGGCCAACTCCCGGAAGCGGCACGCTCCCACGTCAACGATGAGGATCATCCCACCACAATGGTGGCACCCGTGGCCGCACAACACCGTGCGCCGGTGGCCTCCACCCGCCCTTCGGAGGATGAGGAGTCAGGCTCCGGCTTGAAGTGGCTGGCGGCCTTGCTCGCCGCTTCTCTCGTCGCCATTATTGGCTACTTTGCCTGGGATTTCTGGGATAGCTCCCGTCAAGAAGCCCGTGAACGCGAACAGGAACAGCATGAAGCAGCTCAGCGCGCGAACATGGTCACTGTCCCGAAGGTGGCCAACCGCCCGCGCAATGAAGCGGTCGAGGAGCTGGAAAAGCTTGGCCTGCTGGTAACCGTCAACGAAGAACCCAGCCCCGATGTGCCGCGCGGCAAGGTGATCCGCGTCAACCCGGCGGAGGGCTCGGAGCTGCAGAAGAATTCTTCGGTCACGCTGACAGTATCTTCTGGCAAGGAGGTCACCGAGGTCCCGGATCTCACCGGCATGAAGCTGGATGAAGCTACCACTGCGCTGGAGGAAGCCGGCTTGGAGCTGAATACCGACGTGGAACAGGTGAATGATGAGGCCCCCGCGGGCGAGATCATTTCCCAGAACCCAGCGGGCGGCGCGCAGCTATCCAAGGGTTCGAAAGTACGCGTCACGGTGTCCAAGGGCCAGAAGGAAGTCAGCGTCCCCGACGTCAGCGGCATGGATCGTGACCGCGCGGTGGACATGCTGTCCTCCATGGACTTTGACGTCACCGTGAATTCGGTGGATTCGGAGCTGCCGGAGAACCAGGTGCTCAGGGTTGTCGAGCAGGGCCAGAAGCTACCCAAGGGCAGCCAGGTCACCCTGGAAGTCTCCAACGCGATGCTCATCCAGGCACCGGATATTACGCATTCCTCGCAGCAGGAAGCCGAATCCGCGCTGCGCGCCAAGGGCTGGTCCGGTTCCCTCGACGTGGGCGAACGCATCCCGACGTCTAATCCGATCGACAGCAACAAGATCGGATGGGCGTCGGCAAGCCGCGGCGATGTCATCCGTAAGGATGAAACCATCCACGTCCGGTTCTGGGAGTTTGACCCGGCAGCATTGCTACCGCAATAGCTCTCAAAGGCGCAGCTGCTAAGGTATCTCACAGATTAACCACCCCTATTCTTCGTGAAGGTGTAACAATGCCAAAGTCCAAGATCACGACGGAGGGCTCCGCACTCCCGCAGTCCTCCAGCTCTGCAACTAACCGCACCCCGGTCAAGATCAACTCTGAGGGAACTCCGAAGTGGTACATCGCCATCATGCTGGGCCTCATGCTCCTCGGCCTGCTCTGGCTGGTGGTCAACTACCTTGCAGGTGAGTCCATTCCGTTCATGCAAGAGCTGGGACCGTGGAATTACGGCATCGGCTTCGGTCTGGCCATCATCGGTCTGTTGATGACGATGGGCTGGCGTTAGTTTTCATCGCTGCCGATGAGCTCCTCGAGGTTCTATAGCATCGCTGGCGTTGGCTGCATCATTTTGGTGATGCTCACCGTCACGGTGGATAAAAACTTCCTCACTCCCGGCGCACTCGTGCTCGCCGGCCTCGGCGTAACCCTAACGCCACTGGCCATCCGCCGCCCACTTGCGTCGGCCTGCGGGTACGGTGCGCTTTTTGCGCTCGCTGTCTGGTTTTCCGACTGGCGGTCTTTCTTACTCCTGGCGTGGAGCCCCGTTATCGTCGGCATCGTGGCCTTTCGCACGCGCTGGCTGTGGGCGGTTCCCCCAGCGGTGGCCTACACCTACCTCATCACGACGGATCCATCGAAGAATTATCTTCCGGATTTCGATCCGCTGAACCTGTCGACACCGCTCATCTTGTATGCAGTGGCCATCGTCATTGGAGCCGCGCTGCGCAAAACCCGGGACCAGCGTCTTGCCGCTGAGCAACGCGCCGCCGAGCAACGCGAGGCGCTGATGACCGCACTGCACGATTCGGTAGCTGCGACGCTCACCTCCGTGGTCATGCGCTCTGAAACCTTGGCATTGACCCAAACGGATCCCTCTGCGGCTGACTCCGCGGAAGCGATTGCTAACGACGCCCGCCGGGCCATGGGCGAAGTCCGCGACCTGCTACGCGTGATGAAGAATGAGAGCTTGACTCAGGGAGTTAAGTCCTTGGAAGAAGACCTCGACACCATGGTTAGCTTCCTTAGCAGCCACGGCTTCCACTGCGAAGCACAGATCAATGTGGGCAAGAACGGTGAGCTTGCTCTGCCGGAAAAGCTATCGCTCGTGTTCTCTGAGCTCGCCATCAACATCCTCAAGTACGCTCGCCCTGAATCCCGTGTAAGCATCGAGGCCACTGGCAGCTCCAAGTCCATCGACCTCGTGATCACTTCCGAGATTGCGGCGCAACAATCACGCCAATACATGACGACGAGTCTGGGCGTGGGGGAAATCGCCCGCCGCGTTCGCCGCATGCACGGCGTCTTCGGCAGTGGAAAAGAAGGAGAGCTCTGGGTCACACGCCTTTCTCTTCCCGCTACCCACCTAAGAAAAATATAGTAAACTTGCCCGGTAACTCGCCGATTTTTAGATTCCACAAGGTTAGTAGACATGCGTTCTTCCCTCGCCGTTGCCGCTGCAGCTCTCGCGCTGTTTTCCGCACCACTCGCCAGCGCTGATGAGACTCCTGTTGAAGCTACCGCTAACACCACCGCTACTGAGAGCACTGAGTCCACGGGATTCACCTTCTACAAGTCTTTCGCGGGCGAATTCACCGACCACTTCCGATGCTCCAACAATCCCCAGCTCTGGTGGTGCCGCGGCTAAACTGTTCCCATGAGCATTCGGGTTTTCCTCGTTGACGATGATGAGCTCGTTCGCTCGACGCTCCGCGTCTATTTCCAGACCACCGAGGACATCATGGTGGTCGGTGAGGCAACCAACGGCGCGGATTGCTTAGCGCAGATTGAGGAAGTCAATCCGGACCTCGTCCTCGCCGATATTCACATGCCACACATGGACGGCATTACGCTGCTCAAGCACCTTAACTCCGGGCCGAATCCCCCAACGTTTTTGGCGGTGACCGCCTTCGACTCGGATGACACGATGCTGAAGATCCTGCGGGCGGGCGGCGCAGGCTATATCTTGAAGAACCAGCGCCCGCGCTCGATCATCGAGGCGGTTCGCGCCGCCGTGGAGGGCGGCACCGTCGTGGCGCCCGCCGCCATGCACCGTTTAGTCGACTACATCGGTGAGCCTGCCACCCCACGCGATCCCGTCGCCGCCGCCATTGAGAACCACGAGCTTCACGACGCCGAAATAGCCGTCCTCAAACTCCTCCTCGCCGGCAACTCCAATTCAGAGATCGCTGCCGCCACCGGCTATTCCGAGTCCGCCGTGAAGAAGCACGTCTCGCGCCTCATCACCATCTTCGGCGCCAGCACGCGCCTGAACTTGGTGACCAAGATTCTGGGTGGCGCTGGCTCCTAAGCCCGACTTCACCCTGGCGACAGGACTCCTTTTCTTAAAACGCTTACGGCTATGAACCCTTGCAAAAGGCATCTGGCAAAAGGCATCCTTGGATCTAAAAACGCCATCCGCCCTGCGTAAATGGCGTTTTCAGCCGTGAAAACGCCTTATGACTGATGCCTTTTGCTAGACGTCTTTTGCCAAACTCCACACAACCTGAGCGCTGTTAACACCTTGGGTACAACGTTATCCACAGGGTGGGGATAACTCTGTGGAAATCGAATTCCACAGCTTTTCTCCACACCCTGTGGATAAGTGTTTTCACGCTTCCCACAGACCGCACAAAAACTTCGAACACAATCTAATACGCTGCTGATCTGCGGTTATCTTGGCCCACACGTTCGGTAAATTACAAAAATGTAGTTATCCACAGTGTGGATAACTTATGTGGAATTCTTTCGCACAGAGGTTTTGGTGGATAACACGCCCAAGTTATCCCCAAAGCCCAGCTCGCAGCGCCGCTAACACGGCTACCACGACAGCAATAAGCCATATCCCCAGCCAACGCAGCCACGCCCGTTGGCGAAAGAGGAATGGTGCCAACAGCAGTCCTGTCAGCAAACCGCCCAAGTGCCCCCACACGGAGACGTTCTCCGCCACAAAGCTGTAGACAACGTTTGCTACGACCAAGGCGATGGGCGCTCGCAGGTCTAAACCGCGGCTGCGGTACACGCCGATGAGTAGTCCCATGAGCGCAAAGAGGGCGCCGGAGGCGCCCACCGTGGGTGTGCCGAAGTCCATCCACAGCACTGCGGCGGAAGAGCCAACAATGGAGATGAGATAGGCCGCCACATACAGCGCGCTGCCCAGGGCGCGTTCTACTTCCCTGCCCACAAAGAACAGCATCACCATGTTGACCAAGAGGTGCCCGGCGTCGAGGTGCATAAAGCCCGCGGTAATGACAGTTGCGGGGTGCTCGGACACTTCAGGGCCCCACAGCGTCCAGTCTTGGGCCAGCAAGCTGCGATAGTAGGGCGTAGAGAGGGTCTTGGCCTGGATGGCCGTGACCAACCATGCCCCAATGCACAGCACCATGAGCACCATGGTGACTGGCGCCGAACGAAAATAATTTTTCACGCAGACTCCTAAAACAACGAGCCCGCCACCACATCACGTGGCAGCGGGCTCAGATGAAAAGCTAAAACGCTTAGGCGATCTCGATGGACTCGATGACAACGTCCTCAGCCGGACGGTCCATGCGGTCGGTGGAGACCTTAGCAATCTTGGACACAACTTCCTGGGAAGCCTGGTCGGTGACCTCACCGAAGATGGTGTGGTGGTTGTTCAGGTGCGGGGTCGGCGCCACGGTGATGAAGAACTGGGAGCCGTTGGTGCCCGGGCCGGCATTCGCCATGGCCAGCAGGAACGGGCGATCAAACTGGAGCTCCGGGTGGAACTCATCCTGGAACTGGTAGCCGGGGCCGCCACGGCCGGTGCCGGTGGGGTCACCGCCCTGGATCATGAACTGGTCGATAACGCGGTGGAAGATAGCGCCATCGTAGAACGGGCCAGACTGCTCACCCTTGGCGTTCTGGGTGGTGTAGTCCTTCTCGCCCTTAGCCAGGCCGATGAAGTTCTCAACGGTTACCGGTGCGTGGTTACCGAACAGGTCGATAACAATGTCACCGTAGTTGGTGTGCATCGTTGCAGTTGCGGTCTTCTGAGTCATGCCAGCCATTGTATGGAAATTTCCACCATTTCGTTGTTCCGCCGCGACGCTGTCAGCGATCTGCGTAGGGTTGCAAGCATGATTCGCGCCGTTCTCTTCGATCTCGATGACACCCTCATGGACCACACCGCCGCGATGCATGCGGCCGTGGAGGAGTGGCTGCCGGGCGGTCATTACGAGCGCTTCGCGGAGATCGAAAAGAAGTGGTTCGCCGCCTACGAGCGCGGCGAGGTCACCCACCAAGGCCAGCGCGTGGAGCGCTGCCGCGAATTCTTGGGCCGCCCGGAGATGACGGAGCAGGAGGCGCTGGCGGAATATGCCAAGTATTTGGCCGCGTATGAAAAGCACTGGCAGGCGCTTGGCGACGCCCTCCCCGCCCTCCAGCACGTCCTATCCCTGGGCCTCAAGGTCGGCATTCTGACGAACGGTGCGCGGGACATGCAGGAGGCAAAACTACGGGCGGGCGGGCTCGACCTGCCAGACGTCGAGCTCTTTCCCACCGTAGAAATGGCTAAGCCAAAACCGCACCGAGAGGCCTACCTCGAGGCTTGTCGGCGCCTAGAGGTAGAGCCTGGCTCCACGCTCATGATTGGTGATTCGGTGGCTAATGACGTCGAGGGTGCACGTGCAGCGGGGCTCAAGGCACTGCACTTCGATAGGGGCGGAAACGGAGACATCGCCGCGCTCAGTGAGCTGACGGCGATGGACGGTTTAAATCCAAAGATTTAAACCCCTAGAGGCTGGCGCGGACCTCGTCGCGGGCGAGGACCATATTGCGCAGGGAGGCCTCGGTCTCCTCGTAGCCGCGGGTCTTCAGGCCGCAGTCCGGGTTGACCCACAGACGTTCGACCGGCACGTTCTTGAGTGCCGCGCGGATGAGCTCGGCCATCTCCGCCACGGACGGGATGCGCGGCGAGTGGATGTCGTAGATGCCGGGGCCGATCTCAGAGTGGAACTTCTCATCGATGTCCTCGAGCAGCTCCATGCGGGAGCGGGCAGCTTCGATGGAGGTGACGTCGGCGTCCAGGCCGGCGACAGCGTCGATGATCTGGCCAAACTCCGAGTAACACAGGTGCGTGTGGATCTGGGTGGTCGGCTTGGCCTCGAGTGCTACGAGGCGGAAGGAACGCACCGCCCAGTCGAGGTAGGCCTTGCGGTCCTGCTCGCGCAGCGGCAGCAGCTCGCGCAGGGCGGGCTCGTCGATCTGGATGATGTCGATGCCGGCCTCCTCGAGGTCGCGGACTTCGTCGGCCAGCGCCACGCCGAGCTGATCAGCGGAGACAGACTGGTGAACATCATCGCGCACGAAGGACCAGGCCAGGATGGTCACCGGACCGGTGAGCATGCCCTTGACGTGCTTCTCGGACAGGGACTGCGCGAACTTCGCCCACTCAGTGGTCATGGCCTTCGGGCGGGAGATGTCACCAACCACGATTGGCGGACGGGTGCAACGGGAGCCGTAGGACTGGACCCAGCCGTTCTCGGTGACGACAAAGCCGTCGAGAAGCTCGGCGAAGTACTGCACCATGTCGTTGCGCTCCGGCTCACCGTGGACCAGAACGTCCAAACCTAGGCGCTCCTGCAGCTCGATGACGGACTTCACCTCGTTGCGCAGTGCCTCGGTGTAGTCGGCATCGGAGAGCTCGCCCTTGCGGTGTGCGGCGCGGGCGGCGCGAATCTCAGCAGTCTGTGGGAAGGATCCGATGGTGGTGGTGGGCAGCTGCGGCAGACCGAGGGCTTCCTGCGCCTTGTTGCGCTCGGCGAACTCCGGCTGGCGCTGAACCTGGCCCTCCGGCAGCTGCGCGGTGCGATCCTGTACTGTCTGGTCGTGGGTGCGAGAGGACTCGGCACGGGTGCGCACGGCGCGGTCGGCCTGTGCATAAGCCTCCGGGGCATCCAGCGGACCGGCGGCGAGTGCTACGACCTCGCGGATCTTCTCGTCGGCAAAGGCGAACCAGGTGGCGACGTCCACCGGCAGGGAGGTCTCCGCCTCCACAGTGTGCGGCACGTGCTGCAGGGACACGGAGGTGGTTACAGAAACGCCTTCGCCGAGGGTCTCGAGCTTCTCGCGCAGGTCGCGGAGGTTGGCGGCCCAGACATTGCGGCCGTCGACCAGGCCGGCGGAGAGGTGGGTGGCGCCGGCGAGCTTGGCCACGCGCTCGAGGTAGGAGTTGTCCAGAGCCAGTGTGCCCACGGAGAGATCCACCTGGACTGCTTCCGGCTGAAGCTCGGTGATGACGTCGAGGCCAGCGTTGAGAGAACCATAGGGCGTGGTCAGGTAAACCTGCGGGCGCTTCTCCGCGCCCAGGATGCGGCCATAGGCGCTCTTGAGTGCGGCGGCGAGGGTGGCGTCGTCAGCCGCGGCGAGGTCGGCTACTAGAGCCGGCTCGGCGAGCTGGATCCATTCGACGCTGGCGTCGTGAAGCTCAGCCAATACGGTGAGGTAGGAGTCCACGAGCTCATTAAGGTGGTCGAGCGGCTGCTTAGTGGCGCCCTCGGCCTGCTTGGACAGCGCCAGCAGGGTCACTGGGCCAACGAGGACCGGACGCACGGTGTGGCCAGCGGCGCGGGCCTCCTCGACGATCTTCAGCACGCGCTGCGGGCGGGCGCTAAAGGTCTGGTCATCGGTAATCTCAGGAACGATGTAGTGGTAGTTGGTGTCGAACCACTTAGTCATCTCCAGCGGCGCCGTGTCCTTGTTTCCGCGGGCCAGGGTGAACTCATCATCGAGGCTCTCGCCCTGAGCAGCGCCTACGGTCAACGCGGTCTCGAGGACGTGGTCGTAGTAGGCAACGTCGGCCGGGATGGCGTAGTCCTCAGTGAGGCCCAGCTCCTTGAGGCGGGCGTAGGTGTCGAGGCGCAGGGAGTGCGCGGCGGATTCGAAGGTCTCGCCGTCGATCTTGCCGGACCAGTAGGACTCCAGCGCGCGCTTGAGCTCGCGGTGGGCACCGACGCGTGGGTAGCCCTCAATCGTGGCCTTGGGGAAGGGTGCGGTCATGGGATGACTCCAATTCGATGTAGCAGGTCAGTCGTAATGTCTGGATTGTTGTGCGTGTAGATGTGCAACCCGTCGGCGCCGGCGTTCATCACCGACTTCGCCAGCTTGGCTGTAATCTGCATGCCGATTTCTTTCTCTTCCTCGGGAGAGGTCGCTGCCGCGAGTTGGTCAAGCACCTTGGTCGGCCCGTCCAACCCGGACAGCTGGCACATTCGCTCCACCCGAGCGCGGCTGGTCATCGGCATGATCCCGGGAATGAGCGGAATGCGCACACCCGCCAACCGGGCGCGCTGGGCGAAGCGGACGTAATCCTCCGCGTCGAAGAAAAGCTGGGTGATGGCGAAGTCTGCGCCGAGACGCTGCTTGGCCAAAAGGACGTCGATGTCCTCGTCCAGCGTGGCGGACTCAGCGTGGCCGTTGGGATAGCAGGCCACACCAACCGCCAAGCGGCCAGCTGCCAAACGCGCCACGCGGTCCGATTCCCAGCGGCGAATGAGCCGGACCAGGGAATCAGCGTGCGGCAGGTGGCCTTCGGGCATGCCGTCCTCCGGCAGGTCGCCGCGGAGCGCGAGGAGGCCGCGCACGCCGGCGTCGACCAGCGTGTCGATCCAGCCAACGAGCTCTTCCTCTGTGCCGGCGGTGCAGGCCAGGTGGGCCAGGGGGCGCATCGCCGTATCGCGCGAGATCTTCTCAATGAAGGCCGCGGTTCCCTCCAGCCACCCAGAGCGCTGGGAGCTGGTGACGGCGATGTAATCAGGGTTATACGCGGCGAGCGTGGCGAGCAAGCGGTCAATCTTTGCAGCGTCTGCATCGTGACGCGGCGGGATCACCTCGAAGGAGAGAGCGGTGCGCTTAAGCTCCTTGGGCGTATCTTCGCTGATTTGGTCTAGTGGTGCGGATGCGGAAAGTCGCGGGGACATGCTCACCTCCTCTGCAGGTTATCGTTGTTTGTCTTCGGTGTTGATGTCCCAAAACGTACCAAGCTGTCCATTTCGGACGAAAGGCTTTTTACATTGGTAATACCTTTAGAACTCAGTCAGCTGCACCGTTAGCCCATAGCGCTAGTGAATAAAAACCCGGCCAATCCGTACAAAGCTGTCTATTTTCTTTGGACAGCTCGCGGCCTGGCATATCTGGTGGCGGGACCTGCGCGCCACCACTACGCTGAAAGGGAGTATCCAGCGCTAACGCGGGCACACCCGGTTCGGCGCCGACAATCACTCCATAAACAGTTGTCCAACTCAAATCACCTCAGTATTGACGTAAAGGAGCACCTGAGCCCATGAACCCCGCCGCCCTGTCCACAGCCATCAGCGCCACCTCCGCCCTGGTGGAGCGCCTCAAGGAACGCCGCGATGAGAAGGCCCGTGAGGCCTACTCCGCCCTGGAGACCGCCGCCGCCCGCATGGAAGAGCGCGATGGCGAGTGGTTCTCGGAGGCCCGCCGCGAAGCGGGTGCCGTAACCAAGGCCGCGCATGCCCGCCTCGAGCGCACCCTCGAACAGCTCAAGGAGCGCAGCGAGGAAGCCACCGAGAAGCTCTCTGAGGCTGCATCAGAGGCCCAGGACAAGGCCTCCAAGCAGTGGAAAAAGACCCAGAAGCAGGCAGAAAAGAAGGCCTCCAAGGCCCGCAAGCAGGCTAAGAAGAAGGCTTCTAAGGCTGAGAAGAAGGCGCAGAAGCAGAGCGCCCAGCTGCAGAAGAAGGCCCGCCGCCTCAGCGGCAAGGACAAGAAGAAGGGCTCGAAGATCTGGCTGATCTCCGCGCTCGTTGCCGCCATTGCTGCCATCGGCGGTGGCATCTACTACTTCTTCGCCCAGAAGAAGGAGAAGGAATCCGCCGTTCCGCCGCGCGTTGAGGACTTCTCCTCCCCGTCCGCGCCGCAGGGCTCCACCTTGGTCTACACCTCCACCACTGAGGATGATGCCAAGAAGGAGTCCAACTTGGCTGAGGAGGGCGTCGTCGAGCGCGATGAAGAGCTGCTGGGCTCGCTGGATGAACAGCTGGCCAAGCACCGCGAGGAAGAAACCGCCATCCAGGACGCCGTCGAGACCGAGATCGAGGTCAGCAACGCCGACAAGAAGGATGCCGACACCTCCCGCATCACCGATGATCACGAGTCCGAAGGCAAGCACCGCCTCCAGACCGAGGACGAGAACTAACCCCCCATCCTTGGGGGTGCGCATTTCGTTGCCTTGATCTCACTGCGTTGCCCCCGCGCGCCCGACCTGCTTGAATTGAAGGCTAATTGGCATCGATCCTCAAAGATCGGTGCCCGCGCGCTGTTTTGCGCGGGAAGCCCTACCAACAGCAGGCAAGGAGATCAGGCATGAGCTTTGAGTCGCTCGTAGTCAAGCTCAAGAGCGGGGAGACCTTTTATTTCCCCGCAGGTGCCGTGAGCGGCGATCCGTCCACCCGCGTGGATAACCTGCGCTTTGCCATTGAAAACGGCACGCAGTTTAACTCCGTCGATGATTATGGAGTCGACCGCGAGTTCAACGGCTATGACGTGGAGAACTACCACCTGGCTTAAGTTCCCCCAGTGATTCATTGATCGTAATCTGAATCACTCCCTTATGCGTTGTGCGCTATAGGATGAGTTCTTATGACTCACTACCCCCGCATGAGGACGTGGTCGTGGTACCTCCCCGATGAGCCCCCTTCCGGGGAGGTCTCCCTCACCGAGACCACCGATTTCTCCCGGCCCGGCGCCGCCACGTGGCGTCTGCTCGGCGCCCAGCGCACCGGCGTTATCGGCATCTTCGTTGCCACCCTCATCAACGCGCCGCTGGGCGCGTTGGTCTCCGTCATCATCGGCCAGACCACGCAGTATGCCTTCTCCGAGCCCTCCTGGCGCACCGTAGCGCTGCCGCTTGCGGCCACGGCGATCCTCCTCTTCATCGCCTATATCTGCGAGGCCACGGCAGATGCCTTTACTGATCTGAGTCAGGCCCGCACCACGCATACACTGCGGCTGAACTTGCTGGATAAGCTGCTGGGTGCCTCCACCGCAGGGATAAGCCCCGGCCGGCTGCTCAACACGATGGATGAGGATTCGCACTACATCGGCCAGCTCAAGCAGATCCTCAACTTCCCACTGGTCATGGTGGGCTACCTCTTGGGCGCGGTGGTCAGCCTGGCCCCGATTTCCTGGCAGGTCTCGGCTGTGCTGCTGGTTGGCGCACTCGCCACCGCGCTGGCCTCCTGGGCCACCACGAAGCCGCTGACAAGGATCGCCGCGCGCCGCCGCCAGTTGGAGAACACCGCGCTTTCACTCGCCACGGACTTTGCTCAAGGCTCCCGGGTGATCAAGGGCCTCGGCGCCAAGAACATCGCGCGCCAACGTTTTTCCGACGCCGCCCAGGATTCCTTGGGCGCCATGCTCCGCGAGGCCAAACTTTCCTCCCTCATGGCCTGGCTGCGCCAGATGGTTCCCGCGTCCTTTGCCGTGGGCATTCTTGCCTGGACCTCCTGGGAAACCTTCGAGGGCCGCATCGCCCCCGGCGGGATGATGGCGATCACCATGCTCGTCCCGCCCGCGCTCACAGCATTAGGTGTGTCTCTCGGCCTGCTCACGGAGAACTGGGCGCGGGCTCGGGCCTCCGTGGAGCGCGTCGGCGAGCTGCTCGGCCAGCTTTCTACCAACACCACCGAAACCGCCGGCACCCCCGTCGATCTCTCCCCCGGATTGCACGTGTGGATGCCCACCACCACTGAGGGGCGCAACACCGTGGACTCCTGGGTGCGCTACCTTCATGAGCACGGCGCATTGTGCCCGCCGCACCGCATCTCCGTGCTGGAGGGGACCCTGCAGGACAACGTCGATCCGCTGCGCAGTGCTAGCGCTACGCAGCTTCACGCCGCCCTCCACGCCTCCGCCTGCGAGGATATTGTTATCCGTCTTGGTGGTCTTGGTCCCAACGGCGAGCTGCCCACCGCGCCCATCGGTGAGGCCGGCCTCAACCTCTCCGGTGGCCAGCGCCAGCGCGTCGCGCTTGCCCGCGCACTCTCTGTGGACCCGGAAGTTCTCGTGCTGGACAACCCCACGACGGGACTGGATTCGTTGACCTTGGCGGACGTCGCCAAGCGCGTGCGTGAGCTGCGCGCCGGCAAGATCACCGTGCTCATTACATCCGCCTCCACGTGGGCCGCCAACGCGGATGAGGTGGTGGAGCTATGAGCCAGCAGGATCGCGCGGATGCCCTTGCACCTGCCTCCCCGCGGGAGTGTCTCCGTTTTCTGAAAACCCTGCCCAGTGCGCCCAGCCGGCTTGGCATCGCCCTTTTCTTCGGCCTGTTTACCGTTACGGTCATCATGATGAACCTGGTCTCCCAGGTGCTTGGCCGCGTCGTGGACATCATCCAAGGCGTGGAGCTACCCGTCCTCGGCACTGGGCGCGCAGCCATGGTGGGCGCGCTCATCGTTATCGCGGTGGGCTTCCTCGTGGAGGTCACCGGCCGCACAGTGGGCCGCTACCTGGTTACCTCCACTACCCGCCGTCTCTCGGTGGATCTGCGCACCTCAGCGCTGGACTCTACCCTCGGCGCTCCCGTTCCTGCCGTCATGGAACTGGGCACCGGCAACATCATCACGCGCCTGTCCAAGGACATCGACACCGTGGTCATGACCATCTCCATGATGGGTGACCGCCTCGTGCTCACGCTCTTCATGCTGCCGCTGACCGCGCTCATGATGATCTTCATCCACCCCGCTTATGCGCTGCTCTTCATCGCGGTGAGTTGTCTGCTCTACCCCTTCATCCGCGGCACCATGCGGGATATCCCCGCCGTGGCCAACGAGGTGTCCTCGGTGGAGGCCTACCGCAACAACGTCCTGCTAGACACGATTCGCGCCCTGGAGACCCTCCGTCAGTTCTCCCTGAAGGACTGGGCGCATACACGCATGAAGCGCTATTCCTGGGACACGGTACAGGCCTGGGGTGACAAGGTTCCGCTGATCAACCGCATCCTGGGCCAGGGCGCCCTGGCCTTCGCGGTGTTGCTCTTGGGTTCGGTCCTCATGTCCGTGCCCATGGTGATGTGGGAGTGGCTGACCCCCGGTGAGGCCACCGCCGCGGTGCTGCTAGTGATGCGTCTAGAGATCCACGTGTTCAACATCCTCTTCTTCGCTGGCGAGATCCAGCATTCCGTGACCTCCCTCGGCCGCGCGGTGGCCCTGGCCACCTTGGACAACAGCGCTGGTACGAAGGCGCTTAAGGACACTCCCCGGCTAAACGACGCCCCCACTATCACCATCGAGCACCTTTCCTACGCCTACCCCGGCGGGGCACGCGTGCTTGACGACGTCTCCCTAACCCTCTCCGCCGGCACCACCACCGCCCTGGTGGGTACCTCCGGTGCGGGTAAGTCCACGCTCGCCGCCCTCGTGGCGGGCCTGCAGTACCCATCGGCGGGGAGCATCAGCCTCGATGGCATCGATACCGCCACCGTGCCGAACACGTGGATTACAGAGCACGTAGCGCTCATTACCCAAGAAGTGCATCTTTTTTCTGGTTCGCTGCGCGAGGACCTACTCCTGGCCAAACCCAACGCCAGCGATGAGGAGCTGTGGCAGGCGCTCAACACCGTGGGCTTGGATGAGCATTCGCGGTGGCTGCCTCAGGGCCTCGATACGAAGATTGGCGCCGGCAACGAGGAGATCGGTGCGGAGGCCGAGCAACAGCTTTCCCTGGCTCGCATGATCCTGCGCCAGCCGCCGGTGCTCATCATGGATGAGGCCACCTCTGAAGCCGGCTCCGAGCACGCGGAAGTGCTCGAACACGCTGCTAGAGCAGTCACGAGGGGCCGCACCGCGCTCGTCGTTGCCCACCGCCTGGACCAGGCCCGGGAGGCCGACCGCATTATTGTGATGGAACAGGGTCGGATCGTCGAGGATGGCACCCACACCGAGCTCATCGATCGGGGCGGGCGCTATGCCTCAGCCTATGCCCAGTGGGAGCATGGGAAGTAGGTAGTTCGAAGCCGCCTTCTACCATGGGAGCTATGCATCTACTTTCCCTCACTGAAGCTGACCGCACTTACCTGGCACGTATCAATTTCCTCGCCGATACCTTTGGCAATGAGCACAAGGAACTCCCCGCGGGTTTCGAGGAAGGCTTTGACTACTACCTCGGCGGTTGGGAGCCTTCCCGCGGAGGTTTCATCGCCTGGGAAGGCCACGTCCCCGCCGGTGGCGTGTGGCTGAACTGGGGTACAGCGCAGCGCCATGGTTTCGGCCACGTTGCCGAGGGCATTCCGGAGCTCGCGCTAGCCGTAGAACCTCGCTTCCGCAGCCAAGGAGTGGGCACCATGCTTATCGACGCCGCCACCGAACTCGCCCGCGAGATGGGCGCCCCGGGTATCTCGCTCTCGGTGGCTAAAGATAACGACCGCGCCCACCGCCTTTATCTGCACCTTGGCTTTGAGCCAGTGGGCGAAAGCGATGATCACATCATTCTGGTCAAGCGCTTTAAGGCTGCTGAATAAGTCAACCATCAAAGTTAAAGGGCGCTCACTGTGTGAGCGCCCTGTGGAGCATAGGGGAATCGAACCCCTGACCTTTGCATTGCGAACGCAACGCTCTACCAACTGAGCTAATGCCCCAATACCTGTAGAGCGTACTCCTCCCAGTAGAAGCAGCGAAATCACCCCTAGGACGGGTCCAGCAAAACCTCAGAAGTCAACTTCTTTCACTCTAGTTGCGTGTCATTAGGGATAATGCACCTTCACCGGGCAGACAATAAGGGGTCTGAAAAAGTCTGTGGAAGGTTGTCATGCGCCGAAAAAGTGTTCTTGTCCGCTCCCTCATCGCCCTTGCCGCAGCCACGGCACTACCTAGCACGGCTGCCGCTGCGGAGCTTCCCGCACTCCCCCAGCCGGTGATTCAGCAGCCACAGCTACCGCAGCTCCCCGACGTCCAGAAGGACCTTAAGCAACTGGAGCGGGACGCCTACGACGCACTTCCCAAGGAGCTTCAAAACAGTCCTGTCTTTGCCGGCTCCTCGCGGCCGGCTGCGAAGCCCGCGCCGACCGGCAAACGGCAGTCGCAGTCGGTTGCTGATTCCACCTGCTCCAACTGCGTGGCTATCACCTATGACGATGGCCCCGGCGAGTTGACCGCTCAGCTCCTCGACACCCTGAAGGCCAAGGACGCCCAGGCCAGCTTCATGGTCTTAGCCCCCAGTGCCTCCACGCACCCGGAACTGCTGCACCGCATGAAGGCTGAGGGCCACACCGTGGGAAACCACACCGCAACCCACCGTGAGCTCAACAAGCTCTCCCCCAGCGACGTAGACGGCGAGATCAAGGCCGGTGCCGCGGCCATCAAGGCAGCGACGGGTGAGAACCCGCGGTGGATGCGTCCCCCGTACGGTGCCACCAACGGCACTGTGGAGGCCGCTGCGAAGGCTAATGGCCAGGCGCAAGCCCTGTGGTCCGTCGACACCGTGGATTGGAAGGACCGCAATTCTGAGCACGTCTGCGAGGCCGCGGTCAGCGGGGCGCAGCCCGGCTCCATCGTCCTCATGCACGACATTCACGCCACAACCGTAGGCGCCGCGGACTGCGTCATCGACGGTCTGCGCGCGAAAGGCCTAGAGCCGGTCAGCCTCGACCGCCTCATCCCCAATCCGCAGGCGGGAAGGCAGTACCTCACCCGCTAGCGCAGAGCGGCACGTGCTGGGGCCACGCTAAAGGCACCATGTGAAGACCTCCGGCGCGAAACCCCCAGGTGAATGGTTAAGGAGATCTGCATAAGGTGCCTCTAGTCTGGTCCTAGATCCCCTGAGCGGACAAATGCGAAAGGCGCCCAGCGTTTCCGCCGGGCGCCTTCCACTTATGCTGTGGAGCATAGGAGAATCGAACTCCTGACCTTCTGCTTGCAAAGCAGATGCTCTACCAATTGAGCTAATGCCCCATTGTTCCGTGGTGGGCCTAGCTGGAATCGAACCAGCGACCTCATCGTTATCAGCGATGCGCTCTAACCGACTGAGCTATAGGCCCTTGACCGGAACGAATAGTTACTCTACATAGGACCGGCGATCTATTACAAATCGCCTGGTCATATGTAGTTTTTCTCGGTGATATTCGCTAGTTACTCGGTTCGTCTTGGAGGCGAATCTTGAATCCGCCGAAGACGTCCACGATGGCGTTGTAGATCACCGCCATGATGGGCGCCAGGATGGTCATCAGCACAGCGATGATGGCACCAAACAGTGCGGCCGCAGAGACGACCAACCCGAAGGAGACCTCAAAGCCGCCGCCGACACCGCCGACGAGGCTATTGAAGGAATCCCAGATGCCCGCCTGGTCAAGGCCGACGTACAACAAGCACACGGCGATGAGCCAGGCCACGAGGCCGACGAGGGACATGGCCAAGCCAACGCGGAACGCCGACATGGGCGAAATCCGGGCGAGGTGAAGCTCTCGTCCAATCATGGGTTACTCCTCGTCCTTATCGGCATCCTTGCTGTCAGCTTCGTCCTGCTGGGAGTCTTCCCCAAGCTTGAGGTGCTCAGGTTTGACGTCCTCCACGGACTTCTCGCCCTTGGCTACTGCCTGGGCGTCTTCCTCGCCATCGTCCTCCACGTTGCGGTCGATGGCCAGCAGTTCGACGTCGTCAGCCAGATTGACCAAGCGCACGCCCATGGTGGCACGGGAGCTCGGGCGAATCTGGTTGACCTCAGTGCGGACAACGCCGCCAGCAGAGGTAATGGCGAAGATCTCGTCGTCTTCATCAACGGAGATGGCCGCAATGAGCTTGCCGCGCTTCGGTGTGTACTTGAAGGTCATCACGCCGAGGCCACCGCGGCCCTGCGGGGTGTACTCCTCAATCGCGGTGCGCTTGCCGTAGCCGCCAGAGGTGGTCACCAAGAGGAACTGACCGTCGCTGACCACAGACATGGACAGCAGCTGATCATCGCCGCGGAAACGCATGCCCTTCACGCCGGCAGTAGCGCGGCCCATCGGACGCAGCTGGTCATCGTCCGCGGTGAAACGGATGGCCTGACCCTGTTCAGAGGTGAGCAGGATGTCATCGCCCTCGTTGACCAGCTGGGCGCCGATCAGCGCATCGCCCTCGTTGAGGTTGATAGCGATGAGACCAGCGGAACGTGCAGATTCGTAGTCGGTGAGGCGGGACTTCTTTACGCGGCCCTGCTGGGTAGCAAGGACGAGGTAAGGAGCGTCCTCGTAGGACTGAATCTGGATGACCTGGGCGATCTTCTCCTCCGGCTGGAACTCCAGCAGGTTGGCCACGTGCTGGCCGCGGGCGGTGCGGCCAGCCTCCGGAAGCTCGTAGGCCTTGAGGCGGTAGACGCGACCGAAGTTGGTGAAGAACAGGATCCAGTCGTGCGTGGAGCAGACGAAGAAGTTCTTGACAATATCGTCCTGCTTTAGTTCCGCGCCGCGCACGCCCTTGCCACCGCGCTTCTGTGCCTTGTAGGCATCCACCTTGGTGCGCTTGGCATAACCGGTAGCGGTGATGGTGACAACGACGTTCTCGCGGGCGATGAGGTCCTCATCGCTAACGTCGCCGGAAGCGGCAACGATCTGGGTGCGGCGCTCATCACCGTACTTTTCGACGATCTCCTCCAGCTCATCGTGGACGATCTGACGCTGGCGCTCCTCGCGGGCCAGGATGTCCTTGAGGTCCGCGATGATCTCCTCGATCTCAGCCAACTCATCGATGATCTTCTGGCGCTCCAGGGCAGCAAGGCGGCGCAGGCGCATGGCCAGGATGGCATCGGCCTGGATCTCGTCGACGCCGAGAAGCTGCATCAGACCTTCGCGGGCCTCCTCCACCGTCGGGGAACGACGGATGAGCGCGATGACCTCATCGAGCATGTCGAGCGCCTTGACCAGACCGCGCAGAATGTGGGCGCGCTTCTCAGCCTCATCAAGGCGGAACTGGGTACGGCGGACGATGACCTCAATCTGGTGGGCCACGTAGTAGCTCAGCATCTGATCCAGACGCAGGGTACGCGGCACGCCATCGACGATGGAGAGCATGTTGGCGCCGAAGGAGGTCTGCAGCTGGGAGTGCTTGTACAGGTTGTTGAGGACAACGCGGGCCACAGCATCACGCTTGAGGGTGACCACGATGCGCATACCTACGCGGTCGGAGGACTCGTCCTCGATCTTGGCGATTCCCGCGATCTTGCCGTTGACCACGGACTCCGCGATGTTGGAGATCATGTTATCCGGGTTGACCTGGTAGGGCAGCTCAGTGATAACGATGGTCTGGCGGTTGCCCACCTCCTCGATGGAGGTGACGCCGCGCATGCGGATGGAGCCGCGGCCGGTGGTGTAGGCATCCTTGATGCCCTGATCGCCCACGATGAGGCCCGCAGTCGGGAAATCCGGACCCTTGACGCGCTCCATGCAGGCAGCCAAGGCTTCTTCCTCAGAAGCATTCGGGTTATCAAGCAACCAGTAAATAGCCTCCGCCAACTCGTTAAGGTTGTGCGGCGGGATATTGGTGGCCATACCGACGGCGATACCGCCGGAGCCGTTCATCAACAGGTTCGGAACGCGGGAGGGCAGGATAGTCGGCTCCTGCGTCTTGCCGTCGTAGTTCGGCGCAAAGTCAACGGTGTTTTCGCGGATATCACGCACCATCTCCATCGCCAGCGGCGTCATACGGCACTCGGTATAACGCATAGCTGCCGGGCCGTCATTACCGCGGGAGCCGAAGTTACCTTGGCCGTCGACCAGCGGGTAACGCATGTTCCATGGCTGGGCCAGGCGCACGAGGGTGTCGTAAATAGCGGAGTCACCGTGCGGGTGGAACTGGCCCATCGTGTCCGAGACCGGGCGGGCGGACTTTACGTAGCCGCGATCCGGGCGGTAGCCGGAGTCATACATGGCGTAGAGGATGCGGCGGTGGACAGGCTTAAGACCGTCACGCACCTCCGGCAGGGCGCGGCCGACAATGACGGACATGGCGTAGTCGATGTAGCTCGACTCCATCTCCTCATTGATGTCAATTGGTTGGATGCGATCGAAAAGATCACCGTTGTTATCACTCATAACGCCCTATCCTACCGTTCAGGGCCGTATAAAGCCGTTTGTGGCACAGCAGTGGTATCACAGTGATACCATTCGCGCTATGGCTATGACACTGCGCCTGACCCCAGAACAAGACCATGCGCTGACCTTGTTGGCTTCCGCGCAAGGCACCTCCAAACACGAAGCGGTGGTGCGAGCCGTAGTTGCGGCGGCCGCACGAACCCTCTCGGATGCTGCCGTGCAGGACACCGCGCGCCGGCTGCTGCCTGGGCGTGCGGAATTGGAGGCAGAGATCCGCCAAGCCCGGGGTGGGAGTCAGTGAACATAGAGCAATTGCTCCTCATAGCGCGGGAGTTCTGCCAGGCCCATCGGGTGCGGGTTACCGATTTTGCCGCCTTGGCCGCTGCAGCGGCCGCGAGTACGGCCACCGTCGAGGGAATTGCCGTCCATGGCAGCCGCACGGCGGCGGCTGAATCACTAGAAAAGATCTTACGCGCAGTCCCCGCGCTCAGCGGAAAGAATGAAGAATTCGCGCGATTTTGCGCCGAGGTCTATCTTTCTGTTGCAGAAGTTATGTAAGTTAAACATGATAAAGAAGTCTCTATTCCCTTGTAGGAAGGAATCCCCCTATGCCCTCGAAGTCTTTGAAGAAGTTCCTCGCCGCCGGTGTCGTGGCTACCACCCTCGCCACCGCCGCAACGCCAGCTGCGAGCGCTAAGACCGCCGACAATGACTGGCAGAACAACCTCAACCCCGACTTCGAGCAGGGCGAAGCCGGCTCCTCCCTCACCGGCTCCACCCCGATCGACATGACGCTCATCATCGGCGGTAGCATCGCCGCCGCAGCGGCACTGCTCAAACTAGTGGTGGATAACGTCCCGGCACTGCGCGCCCAGGTAGACGAGTTTGCCGCCCAGATCGGGATGGCCGGCTCCTCCGGTTCTTCTGAGAACAGCCGCCTCTACGAAGGTGGCCTCGACTTCGACCTCGAGCGCCTGGCCCGCACCAACGGCTTCCCGGAGATTGCTGACCAGCTCGCCGCGCTCAAGGCAGGCTCCACCGCACCGGCACAGTAAGCTCGCCTGTATGACAAACCTCACCCAGCTTCTCCAATCCCCTACCCGCAACGCCGTAGTGGCGGACTTGGCCACGGCCGCCGATGACACCGTCTCTTCGCTCTCCGGCATTTCCGGAATGGCCTTCAAAGGCGCTTTAGGCGCCGCCAAGAAGGCAGATTCTAAGGTCTTGTCCAAGGGAATCAACCACATGCTTCCGGAGTTGCTCAACAGCCTGGATTCCTACTGGAAGGAATTCGAAGGCTCTGAGCAGTCTGATTTCGGCACTTACCTGGACGGACGCAGCGCTGAGGTTACAGAGGTCATCATGAACACTGCGGACAAAGCCGCTGAGGACGTTAAGGCCCCTGGTATCGCTCGCACCTACAAGTCACTTCGCGGCAAGGCCTCCTCCATCTTGGAGCCCAACGTGGCGATCATCGGCCGTGTTCTGCAGCGCCACATGGGCACTGTCTAAGAGCGCGCGCTTGACGACGAAAAAAGCCAGCACCTCAGTTGAGGTGCTGGCTTTTGCGGGTTTTACCTAGCGCTTAGACGTCAAGGAAGCGCACGTCCTTCGCACGGCGGGTAATGAAGGAGCGACGAGCAGACACATCATCACCCATGAGGATGGAGAAGAGCTCATCGGCGCGCTGCGCATCCTCCAGATCCACGCGGCGAAGCACGCGGGTGGTCGGATCCAGGGTGGTCTCCCACAGCTCAGCGGCGTTCATCTCACCCAGACCCTTGTAGCGCTGGATGCCGTCATCCTTATTGATCTTGCGTCCCTGCTCCAAGCCCTCGGCGAGCTGCTCGTCGCGCTCCGCATCAGAGAAGGCGTAGCCCGGCTGGCCCTTGCCCCACTTCAGCTTGTACAGCGGCGGGTTAGCCAGGAAGACGTGGCCATCCTCCACCAACTGCGGCATGAAACGGAAGAGCAGAGTCAACAGAAGCGTGGCGATGTGCTGGCCGTCAACGTCGGCGTCGGCCATAAGCACGATCTTGTCGTAGCGCAGCTTGGAAATATCGAATTCTTCGTGGATGCCCGTGCCCAAGGCAGTAATGATGGCCTGGACCTCAGCGTTCTTCAAAACCTTGTCCATGCGGGCCTTTTCCACGTTGAGGATCTTGCCGCGCAGCGGCAGGATGGCCTGGAACATGGAATCGCGGCCGCCCTTGGCGGAACCACCTGCGGAGTCACCCTCCACGATATAAAGCTCAGTGCGCTTCGAGTCCTTGGAACGGCAATCCGCCAACTTACCCGGAAGGCCACCGAGGTCACCGGCGGACTTGCGGCGTACCAACTCGCGAGCCTTTCGCGCAGCCACTCGGGCGTGCGCGGAGGACACGGCCTTATTGATGATGACCTTGGCCTCAGCCGGGTTGGCATCGAACCAATCGTTGAGGTGCTCATTAACGGAGCGCTGGACAAATCCTCGAATCTCCGAGTTACCCAGCTTCGTCTTAGTCTGGCCTTCGAACTGCGGATCCCCAACCTTGACGGAAATGACGGCGGCCAGGCCTTCGCGGCAGTCTTCGCCGGAAAGATTGCCATCCTTTTCCTTGAGGAGCTTGTGCTCCTTGGCGTAGCGGTTCATCAGGGAGGTCAGCGCCGCGCGGAAGCCTTCCTCGTGCGTGCCGCCTTCATGAGTGTTAATGGTGTTGGCGAAGGTGTGGACGGACTGCTTGTAGCCCTGGTTCCACTGCAGCGCGATTTCCACCTCATGGTCCTCACCCTTAACGTCGAAAGCAACGATGGTGGGGTGGATGGCGGTCTTGTTCTTGTTGAGGTGCTCAACATAATCCTGCAGACCGTTTGGGTAGTGGTAGGTGACTTCCTTCTTCTTGGAAGTCTTCTCCTCGCTACCTTCGCCGTCCTTTTCAGACTTTTCCTTCTCATCGAGGGAGCTCAGGCTCACGGCGGAGTCGCCGGCTTCGGCGATCTCCTCCAGTTCGGCCTGTTCCTTGGAGATGGCGCGCTCATCGCGCAGCACGATGGTCAGGCCCTTGTTCAGGAAGGCCATCTCCTGCAGGCGGCGAGCGATCGTGTCGTAATTAAATTCGACGGTCTCGAAGATCTCCGGGTCCGGCCAGAAGCGGATGGTGGTTCCGGTACCGCGAGCATTATCGCCTTCAACGAGTTCATCCGGGATGGCGTTGTTGAAGTTCTGGTACCAGTGCTTGCCGTCGCGCTTGATATCCGCCTCCACACGGGTGGACAAAGCATTGACCACGGAGATACCCACGCCGTGGAGGCCGCCGGAAACGGCATAAGATTCTGAGTCGAACTTACCGCCAGCGTGCAGCTGGGTCATGACCACCTGGACGGTGGGAACACCGGAGGCGTGCATTTCCACCGGGATACCACGACCGTTATCGATGACCTCAATGCCGCCATCCTCGCGGAGGGTGACGATGACCTTGTCGGCATAACCTGCCATCGCCTCATCGACGGAGTTATCAACGATCTCCCAAATCAGGTGGTGCAGGCCACGGGCACCGGTGGAGCCGATGTACATACCGGGGCGCTTACGGACAGCCTCGAGGCCCTCCAGAATTGTGATTGACCCCGCATCATATGCGTGTTGTTCAGCCACGGATTCGTGTTCTCCTTTTGGCTAGAGCTAAATCTAAGACTTTAGCCATTCTACACTGTGTCCCCCCACGCAAGGGCACTGCACGCCCGTGAGAGACCCAAATTTGCGTGAATTTCGCGGTCGCCCAAAATCAGCCGTACGTATCTTGCGAACCTTGCGGCTTGACCCATTGGCGGCCCTCATAGTTGCGGTGCTGCTTGGGGCCCTGAATGTGCAGCTTAACCACCACGTCCGGGCCGAGGCGATCAGCAATCTTCTGCAAAATGGGCCGCTGCAAGTAACGCAGCTCGGTGGCCCAGCTAGAAGAATCACACGCCACGTAGACAACCTGCTCCTTGATGGTGAGCGGTTGCGTGTGCGCGGCGATGCGCTCGCCGACGAGGTTTTCCCAATTGCCCATGACCCAACCATGAGCTAATTCGTGTTCCCAGCCGCGTTTGCCAATCTCTCGTTGGATCTGTGCGCCGAGGCTAGGGATCTCGAGGCTGCGGCGTCTGCGACGGCCATCAGGACCGCTCGGCCTACCACGCTGATAGGGCTTTGGCTGCTTCTCGGAAGATGTCGGGGCCACGTTCATTTTGGGCGCCGGTTTATTGAGCTTCGGCGGATTCTTGGAGTTGCTTCGTGTGCGCTCGAAGAGCGCCTTGACCGGATCGAAGTCCTGCTCAGTCATCTTCATCACCGCCCGCTGTATACGGAGCGATCTCAGAAATCCGGCCTTCGTCGGTATCCCGGACCGTGACCGTAAAACGTTCGATGGGCTGCAAGTTTCCGGGCAAATCCTCATCCACCGCCGCAGTGATCAGCACCTGTTCCGCGCCCGCCGCGAGGCGGACGAGTTTCTCGCGGCGCTTGGCATCCAGCTCAGCGAAAACATCATCGAGGATGAGGATCGGATCAGTGCCGTCTTGGCGCAGCAGGTTGAACTCCGCCAGCCGCAGAGAGATGGCATACGACCAGGTCTCGCCGTGGCTAGCAAAGCCCTTGGCGGGGCTCGTGCCAAGGTTAAGCACCAGATCGTCGCGGTGCGGTCCGACGAGTGAGATGCCGCGTTCGATCTCTCGTTGGCGCTTCGTGGCCAGCTCGGTGAGCATCATGGCCTCGATGACCTCGCGGTCTGAGATGTCCACGGTGGACTTGTAGTCAATGGCGGCCGGACGCGATTCCGGGGCGAGCCCGGCATAGGCGGCGGGGATGAGCTCGCGGAGTTCGTCGACAAGCGCAAGGCGTGCCTGAATCACCTGCGCACCGAGGGAAGACAGCTGCGTATCCCACACGTCGAGAGTCGCCAGCGCCGAGGCACCATCACTGTCGCTGTAGCCGCGACGCAAGCTTGGCGACGCCGATTTCAACAACGCATTCCGCTGCTTGAGCACCTTGTCATAATCAGCCTTCACACCAGCCAAACGCGGCGTGCGTGAGGCAATGATGTCATCCAGATACTGGCGGCGCGCTGCCGGTTCACCGCGCACGAGGGACAAATCCTCCGGGGAAAACAACACAGTTTTCACCACGCCAAGGAGCTCACGCGGGGATTTCAGGCGCGTGCGGTTGATCTGCGCCTGGTTGGCCGCGTGGGGTTTGATCAGTAGGTGCGCAGTGAGCTCTCTGCCCTGGTTCACCGCGGTGGCGGAGATACGAGCATTGTGCGCGCCCTGGCGCACAAGGGGGGCATCGTGGGCAACACGGTGTGAGGATAGATGCGCGGTATACCCGATGGCCTCGACAATGTTGGTCTTGCCGAAACCGTTGCGGCCGACAAACAAGGTAATTCCCGGTTTCAGCCTGAGGGTGAGCTCGGGCCAGGAGCGGAAGTCCCTGACATCGAGATCGCGAATATACATATGGCCTAGCCTGGCAAGCGCACCGGCATCAAGAGGTAGGTGAAATCAGTCTCCGGGGTGGGGAAAGAGCCGTCTTCGTTGGCTGCCGGCAGCTCTTCCGGTTCCGGAATCATGATTGCCGGGCGCGAAGGTTCGGTGAAGCCGAAGACCACGCGATCTGTGTGAACCACTGCCAAACCATCCTTGAGGTAGGACGGGTTGAAGGCAATGACAAAATCCTCACGGCCGTTGAAAGCGCACGGCAAGGTCTCACTTGCGCGACCAGAGTCCGCACCGGCCGCCAAGGTCACCTCACCTTCGCTGAATTCCATGCGGATCTGAGCGTTGCGATCCGTCAACAGCGAGACGCGGCGAATGGCTTCCTGGAGCGGAGCAACCTCAATGCTGGCCATGGCGCTGTGGGTCTTGGGCAGCAAGGGAGCAACGTTAGGGAAATCGGCGTCCAGCATACGTGTCGTGGTCTCGCGGTTATCCGCATGCAGGCCAAACAGGCCTTCTGCAGCGATGTTCTCACCCGTGCCCACGGCGATTTCAACCGGGATGTTGAGGTGCGTGTCCAGGGAGCGGCCGGTCTCCTGCAGAGTCTTGGCCGGGACAAGGAGCTTGGCCTGGACATCAGGAGATACCGGCTCCCACTCGAAGGTGCGCATGGCCAGGCGGAAACGGTCCGTCGCCGTCATTTCCACGTGGGAACCATTGATGTCGATGTGCACACCGGTGAGCATCGGCAGGGTGTCATCCTTGCCGGCGGCCGCAACGACCTGGCTGATGGCCTCCACGAAGAGCTGCGGGTTAATGGTGCCGGTGACCTCCGGCAGGACAGGGAGCTGGGGGTAATCATCCAGCGGAATGAGCGGCAGCTCGAAACGGGAGGAACCACAGATCAACAAAACCTTGTTGTCTTCCTGCGTCATCTCGATTTCCTTGTTGGGCAAGGAAGCAACGATGTCAGAGAGCAACTTACCGGCCACGGCGATGCGTCCCGGCTCATCCACCATGCCAGCGATACGCACGCGGGTGGAGACTTCGTAGTCGAAGCCGGTGAATTCCAAACCATTGTCATCCGCGGTGATCAGCATGGCGCGCAGTACCGGTTGGGTGACCTTCGAGGGAAGGCTGCGCGCGACCCACGCTACGGCGTTGGCGAGGTCATCTTTGGCAACGCGAAATGACACGGACTGCTCCATGATGGTGAGACGCTCCTCTAGTTGCGGATGGAAGATTCTTGCAAGCTCACTCCAACTTACAGGATCGGTGCCGAAGCACAGGATTTTGTCATTCACCTTCTCTGCTTTGCGATTCAGGCGTGCGGCCGAGCAGGGCGCCGACGAATCACACACATCCTTTTTCTTCTTAGTTAGGGAGAAAACAAAATAGGAGTAGTAATAAGCGCTGTGGGATCTGTGGACAACCCGCTAAAAGCCAAGCTCTGAGCCGCGAACCAATCTGTGAGTCAGCATGTGGGATCACTGTGATCAAATGACAAGAAATGTGAGTAACTGGGTCGGGGTCAAAGTTATCCACAATCCATCCCCAGATCTATCCCTGCTGATCACAGGGTTAACCACAAGGGCGATGTGCCCTCTGATCTGCTGTGGAAGAAGAAAATGTGACAAGGATCTACAAATTACAACAATGGAATTACACAGCTGTGAATAACGGTGTGGATAACTTTTTGGCGGATCGCAAAGACGCCCCTGCCCACACCCGCGGGGGAGGTTGCTGCGGGGAAGGTGGGAGGGGCGTCGCCAAGCGTTGCGTGGTGCTAACGCTGGTTGTGGTTCTTCACGCGCTGGGTCAGCGCCTGGATCTCGTCGTAGGTATTCCGGTTCTCAGTCATCTCCTTACGGATTTTGCGGTCCGCATAGATGACGGTGGTGTGGTCCTTGCCGCCGAACTGGTCACCAATCTTTGGCAGGGAGAGCTCAGTGAGTTCGCGACACAGATACATCGCTAGCTGACGGGCGTGAGCCACGGCGCGTTTCTTACCAGAACCGCGCAAGGTATCCACGTCGATGTTGAAGTAATCCGCGGTCACCTCGATGATGGCTGCCGCGGTGATTTGGCGATCTGCAGAATCCGGGGCCAGATCGTGCAGAGCAATCTCCGCCATCTCCAAACTGATCGGCTCATTGACCAGAGAGGAATAGGCAGAAACGCGGATGAGCGCACCTTCGAGCTCGCGGATCGAAGATTCAAAGCGAGAGGCGATGAGCTCCAGAACCGAGCGATCGACGTCTGTGCCGTCCGCGGAGGCCTTCTTCATGAGGATAGCGATGCGCGTCTCTAGGTCTGGCGGCTGAATATCCGTAATCAATCCGCCCTCGAAGCGCGTGCGGAGGCGATCTTCCAGTGTGGTCAGCTGCTTCGGTGGACGGTCGGAGGACAAAATGATCTGTTTGTTGGCCTGGTGCAGCGCATTGAAGGTGTGGAAGAACTCCTCCTGGGTGGACTCTTTGCCTTCTAGGAACTGGATGTCATCGACCATGAGGATGTCCAGGTTGCGGTAGCGGCGCTTGAAGGATTCCTGGCGGTCATCACGCAGGGAGTTGATGTAGTCGTTGGTGAATTCCTCCGAGGACACGTATTTCACGCGCAGTCCCGGGTGCAGGACCTGGGCGTAGTTGCCGGCTGCGTGCAGCAGGTGCGTTTTGCCGAGGCCGGAACCGCCCCAAATAAAGAGTGGGTTATAGGCGCGCGCGGGGTTTTCCGCGACGGCCACGGCGGCGCCGTTAGCAAAGCGGTTGGAGGAACCGATGACGAAGTTCTCAAAGGTGTGCTTCGGATTGAGAGACTTTTCTCGGTTCGGGTTGTGCGCTGGCTCCTCCCGCGGGATCCGTGCCCCGGCTGCTTCGGGGTAGCCACTGGGTGCGGTGCTTTGTTGCTCGCTGTAGTGTTGCGCCAATTCATCGAGGCTGGCTGGGGAATGCGCAGTCTCCCATGAGCGCGGCTGATGGTGGCTTGGTGTTTCTGGCTGGGAGGTTGGAGCGGGCGGCGTGGGCTGCTGGAAAGCCTGAGCCTGGTGCCCCATGCCGTGCTCGGGAGCCTCGGTTTGGATAGGGCGTTGAGGTGCGGGTGCTGGAGGCTCTTCCTGTGGTGCCGGCTGCGGGGGTGCCGCAATGGTCACGGCCAAAGAACAGGGGCGACCCATGTGCTGCGATAGAGCGCGGGTGATGTATTCCCCTAGTTCAGTTTCGATGACAGTTTTGGCGTTTTCGTGTGGCGCGGCGATCAACGCGTAGCCATCACCGATCATGATGGGCTCGACGAGTTGGAGGTTGAGGCGCTGGCTATGGGAGAAGTTAGGGACATCCGAGCTTGGTTGCTCGGACTGAGCCAGCAAATCACTGACCACAGCTTTCCAGCTGGCCCGGAGGGCTGCTTGCGGATCGGACACAACGCCTACCTTCTGTGTAGTTAGAGTTCACGCGGTGCTGCCGAAGAGGCGGCCACACCTATTTGATTCTGGGAAGAAGTGGCCTTGAGAACCAAATATTTACTGCGTGACTCTGGGTGAGAATCGGGGATGGACGGATGGATAAGAAAGAGATACGGAACGAGAAATCACAAGAAGTTTGTGATTTCCACCGGAGATTCCACACGATGTTTTAGCGCGTAACCTCGGTTTCCACAAAGTTATCCACAGGTGTGGATAGGTGGTTTATCCACAGCCTATCTTATGACTGTGGATAACTATGAATTGGCTCCTTAATGCAGTTTACCTGCGTAAACAGCAAAAGTCTCAAGTTATGATTGAGAGTTATCCACATCCTGTGGGTGACTGTGGAATTCGATTCCTCAGTTGTACCGCGTTATAGGGGCGCTGTCTAACGCGCTTTTATGCGCGCTCGACACGGTGGCGCCTAGCGCGGTGGGCGGACAGCGGGAGGGGGCGCTAGCCGCGCTGCATGTGGGCAAAAAGTGGCGTCCTAGCTGCGGATAAAAACATCCTTGTAATTTCGGGGACACCCAGTGTGTCGATTTGTTTCGCGCACTATCTGTCACGTAACCTGTGATGGTCTATCGCAACAGTGCATGGTGCACATGTTGCATGTGGGAATGCCTCGCCACGCCTCACGGCGCTTAAAGTGCGAAGCCTCATCCCCACGTACACCATTCATTAGTGGATGTTTAAGCCCACCGCCATCAGTGGCGCGAGGCTGTGCCATCCACCAACAACTTCAAGGAGTTAATCGTGGCAAAGGGTAAGCGTACCTTCCAGCCGAACAACCGTCGTCGCGCTCGCAAGCACGGCTTCCGTACCCGCATGAGCACCCGCGCCGGCCGCGCCATCGTCGCCGCTCGTCGCAAGAAGGGTCGCGCTAAGCTCACCGCTTAATTCATGCTTCCAGCCCAGCACAAGCTCACGTCCCCGAGGCAATTTCGGAGGACCATCAAGGGCGGGCGCCGGGCGGGCACGCGCACTGTCGTCGTGCATTTGCGCTTTAATGACGGTGAAGACGCCATCGCGGCCACTGGGCCGCGGTTCGGTCTCATCGTGTCGAAGGCCGTCGGGAATGCCGTGGTTCGCCACCGCACCTCCCGACGGCTTCGTCATGTGTGCATGTCCCTCATGCGCGATGGTGTCAAAGGGACAATGCTGCCCGCCAACGTTGACATCGTTATCCGCGCCTTGCCCGCCAGCGGTGATGCCACCAGTGAGCGCCTTGAGCGTGATATCCGCAAAGCGCTACGCACATGGGATATCTGAACTCCCAAGGTGAGGAGATTCCCGAAGCCCGCGGCTTCGGAAGAGTCCTAGTTCACGGGGTGCGCTTCTACCAAAAGCACTTGTCAGGCCTTAAGATGGTCTCCACCTGTCGTTTTGAACCGACGTGCAGTGCCTATGCCCTCGAAGCCATTTCCATCCATGGAGCCTTCAAGGGGACGGGCATGGCGCTTGCCAGGTTATGCAAGTGCGGTCCCTGGCACCCGGGCGGGTTTGATCCGGTACCGACCAAACAACAACTGAGGTAAACAACTCTCGTGCTTAATTTCATCTATTGGCCAATTTCAGCCGTCTTGTGGTTCTGGCATTGGCTCTTGAGCTTCGTTCTTGATTCCGCATGGGGCGGAACCTGGATCATTGCCATCGTTCTTCTGACGTGGACGCTTAAGGCCATCATGGTCAAGCCGACCATCACGCAGCTGCGCTCCTCCCGCAAGATGCAGGAGATCCAGCCGCAAATCCAGGAACTGCGCACCAAGTACGCCAATGACCAGACCAAGGCGGCGCAGGAGATGCAGCGCATCTACAAGGAATCTGGCGTGCGCCCGGTGGCGGGCTGCTTGCCTATGTTCGCGCAGATCCCGATGTTCATTGGTCTGTTCCACGTGCTGCGCTCCTTCGACCGCACTGTTGCTGTCGCCGGTGGCATTGGCCACCCGGCGGGTGACGCCATGTCGGAGGAAATGAACGCCTCCATCGCCAACTACATCTTCGAACCCGCGCTGGTGAAGGAGTTCGTCGATGCCAAGATCTTCGGTGTGCCGCTGGTGGCCAACCTACGCCTGGACTCTGGTCTGGAGATCATTAAGGAAACCACCACCGCGCAGGCGGCCGTCATCATCGTGCCGCTCATCGCCATCATTGCGACGCTCACGCACTTCAACGCCCGCATGACGCTGAACCGTCAGGAGGCTCGCCGCGCCGCCGGCAAGACCGCTACCCCGCAGGGCCAGAATGCGGAGATGATGCAACAGCAGATGGCCATGATGAACAAGATGATGCTGTGGTTTATGCCGGCAATGCTGGTGTTCTCCGGTTTCATCTGGCCCATCGGCCTTCTCTTCTACATGTTGGCCAACACCGTGTGGACCTTCTTCCAGACCCGCATCGTCTACGCCAAGATGGACCGCGAGGAAGAAGAGGAGGCAGCCGCTAAGGCTGAGCTCAAGCGCACCTCTGCTCCGAAGCCGGGCGCACGCAAGAAGGACAATCGCTCCAAGAAGCAGCGCCGCAAGAACAACTAGAACTTAACCCAGGAGTTTTCACAGTGACTGAATCTGTGTCCGACACTGTGCCACTGGACCCGTCTGACGTCTTCGGATCGCGTCTGCCGCTCGCGCAGAAATACCACGATTCGCTGGCTACGGACGGGTCCACCCGTGGTTTTATAGGCCCCCGCGAGGTCCCGCGCCTCTGGGAGCGCCATCTCATCAACTGCGCCGTGGTCGCCGAAGTCATGCCGCAGGGCGCCACGCTTATCGACGTCGGCAGTGGCGCCGGCCTGCCCGGCATCCCGCTCGCGATCGCGCGCCCTGATCTGAAGATCACCCTCATCGAACCGTTGCTCAAACGCTCGACCTACCTCAACGAGGTCGTCGACCTACTGGGCCTCGATAACGTCACCGTCATTCGCGGCCGCGCCGAGGAAGGTCCAGTGAAGAAGGCCGTTAAGGGTGCCGACATCGTGACTTCCCGCGCGGTGGCCCCGCTGGGAAAGCTGGCCAAGTGGTCCCTGCCGCTGGTGCGCAAAGGCGGCGAGATGATTGCTCTCAAGGGTTCCTCAGTGCATGAGGAGCTAGAGCGCGATGCTGCTGATATCAAGCGCGCCGGTGGCGGAAAAGCCGAGGTCATGACCATCCACGGCACCACGATTATCCGTGTCCCGCGCGTGAACTAAAGTAGACGGCATGACTCATCCTCGTCTTATCACCATCGCGAACCAGAAAGGTGGCGTGGGTAAAACCACCTCCGCCGTCAACCTTGCCGCCGCGCTTGCTGAGGCCGGCAAGAAGGTCCTGGTGATCGACTTGGACCCGCAGGGCAACGCCTCCACCGCGGTAGGCGCGGAGCACACCTCCGGCACCAAATCCAGCTATGAGGTTTTGTTGGGTGACTGCAGCGCGGAGGATGCGATGCAGCACTCCCCCGATGATGAGAACCTCTACTGCATCCCGGCCACCATCGACCTCGCTGGCGCAGAGATTGAAATGGTCTCTCTGGTCCGCCGCGAGTTCCGCCTCTATGACGCCCTGCACAATGGCTTCCTCGAGGAGCATGGCTTTGAGTACGTTTTTATCGACTGCCCACCTTCCCTAGGCTTGCTCACCATCAATGCGATGACGTGTGCAGAAGAAGTTATTATTCCCATCCAGTGTGAGTACTACGCCTTGGAGGGCGTGGGCCAGCTGCTGGGCAATATCTCCATGATCCGGGAGCACCTCAACGAGGACCTTCACATCTCCGGTGTGCTGCTCACCATGTTTGACGCCCGCACCAAGCTGGCAGAGCAGGTGGCTAATGAGGTGCGTGAGCAATTCGGCGCCGTCGTCTTGGGCAACGTCATCCCGCGTTCTGTGCGCGTTTCGGAGGCGCCGGGCTATGGTAAGACAGTTATTGCTTATGACCCGTCGTCGACGGGCGCCCGCGCCTACTCCGCCGCTGCACGCGAGCTGGACAAGCGCGGAGACTACACGCCGCACCCCACCACGGGTGCCATTGGCGTGAGCCCAGAGATTTTCGCGGAATTGGAAGGATAGGACACCGTGGCAGATAAGAAGGCAGAGCAGAAGCCGGAGCAGCGCCAGGGCGGCCTTGGCAAGGGACTGGCCGCTCTCATTCCGTCTGGCCCGGGTGCGCCCTCCCGCAAGCCGCGCCTTGGGGATTCGGCGGCTGACATTATCCTTGGCGCTTCGACCGGCGGGGCTCACGGATCTGCGCCGAAAAAGGTGCAGGGTGCGCCCACCATCCAGCAGTCTTCTGGCTCGAAGAAGCGGCAGGCCAAGCCTTCGGTGATTGGTGCGACGTACCGCGAGATCTCCGTCGGGGACATCATGCCCAACCCGAAGCAGCCGCGTACTGTCTTCGATGAGGATGAGCTAGCGGAGCTGGTCCACTCCATCAAGGAATTCGGGCTGCTGCAGCCGGTCGTGGTCCGCCCTGCTGAGGAGGGCGGCTTCGAACTCATCATGGGTGAGCGCCGCTGGCGCGCCTCCTCCAAGGCAGGCCTGGCCACCATCCCAGCTATCGTGCGCGATACCAAGGATGATGATCTGCTGCGGGATGCCCTGCTGGAGAACATCCACCGCGTGCAGCTCAACCCATTGGAAGAGGCTCACGCCTACCAGCAGCTGCTGGAGGAATTTGGTGTAACCCAGAACGAGTTGGCTGATCGCATCGGCCGCTCCCGCCCTCAGGTCACCAACATGATTCGCTTGCTCAAGCTGCCGGTCAGTGTGCAGAAGCGCGTTGCCGCTGGCACCTTGTCTGGCGGCCACGCCCGCGCGCTGCTGGGCCTGCCGGATGCTGAGGCCATGGAGCTCATTGCCAACCGCATTGTGGCCGAGGGCCTGTCTGTGCGCGCCACGGAGGAAGCTGTCACCCTATACAAGCGGGATGGTAAGCCGGCCGAGCCAACGAAGAAGCCTGCCGCTCCACAGCCGCAGTTCTTCACCGATTCCGCTGAACGTCTGGCAGATCGCTTCGACACCAAGGTCACCGTCACCATGGGCAAGCGCAAGGGCAAGATGGTCGTCGAATTCGGCGACCAGGAAGATTTCGAGCGCATTCTGGCCCTCATTGAGGGCAAGGAAAGTAGCTAGCCCACTATGTTCGTTCAGGCCGTCAAGGAAGGCATTGCCATCAATCCCTTGGCGGCCCGATCCATCTTCTGGGAGCTGAAGACCACGGTCGCTGATCCGGCCTTTGAGAAAGAAGCATGGATCAGCGCTACTCTGCTGCGCTGCGGCGAATGCGGCTTCACCGTGAGCGATGAAGCTACCGTCTTCTTCTGCCCACCTGACCTTGCCCCCGGTGCCGCGAAACTGCCCACCTCTCCTGTCTCGGAGGATGCTGTGCTCGTGTCCTCGCTGTTCGTGAAGTCGCACCGTGCGGCGAAGGGCCTGGAGGCGGTGCTTCTCGACGCCACCATTATGCACCTCACCTCCCGCGAAGCCAGCGCCGTCGAAGCTTTTGGCTACCGAGATGCCCAAGCCGCAGAAGATCTTCTGCGGGACAAACCCGGCCGCATCGGCCTTTTACCTGTGGAAACGTTGGAATCCGCCGGGTTCATGGTGGTGCGCGATCACCCCATTACGCCGCGCTTGCGCCTTGAGCTGCCCCCTGCCTTCGACCTGCTGACGGCCGCTGCAGTCGAAGACCTCCTCGCCCGTGCCCTAGCCTAGGCCTGTTAAGAAGAGCGCTCGGCGCGCAGCAGCTCGTCGAAGCGGTAGGTGCCGGTCACGGCGGTGTCATCGTCGAGGAGGTACAGGCGTTTGACGGAGACAACGATGGCCTCGGCGATGTCATCGCGGCGATCCGGGTTGGTCAGAATAGCCACGTCCTTCGGGCTGGTCAGGTACCCCAGAACCACTTGGACGACCGGCATTTGCGTCAGACGTAGCAGCGCCCACGTGCGGCCGTGGTTGCGGCAGTTACCCAGTTCGGTACGGGCAACAATCTCACGCTGGATGAAGCCGGAGAGCGTTTCCCCGATGAGGGAAGAATTGCCGGACTCCGAACCGAAGTAGAAGGTGGCCACACCATTGGCCTTCTCTGTGGGGTACTCGTCGCAGGCGAGCGAAATGACCAAGTCAGCACCAAAGGCATTGGCAATATCGGCGCGATCGTGGATGGAGGGATCATCGGTACGCGGGCGGGAGATGATGGTCTCCATGCCGGCGGCAATCATGCGGCCAGCAACTCGCTCAGCCAAATCCCAGAGGATCTCTTCCTCAGTGATGTCACCAAAGCGGCCCTTGACCGTACGGCCCTTGTTGAAACCGCCCAAGCTGGGATCGATGACAACGCGCTTGCCGGCCAATTGGGGCCCCGCATTGCGGACGCGCTCACGTTCCTGGATGTTGTGCGCTGAGCCGCCGGTGATGCGCCGACCCAAAAGGTTCAACGCGTTGATGGTCTCCGGGCCACAAATTCCGTCACTGCGCAGCCCAGAGTTCAACTGGTACTCCGCCAGCGCCGCATAGGTGCGGGCGCCAAAATGGCCGTCGATGCGTTCCTGGTAGAAGCCGAGCTCCTGGAGTTGTTGCTGCAGCTGGGAAACATCATCGCCCACCTGCACGTTGCCTGGCTCATAGGCCAGAACGCGAGCGCCCAGCGTGTAGGAAGCCTGGCGCAGCTCGCGCAGAGTGAGGTCATCGATATCGCCGCTGGGCACGATGCCACGCGATTGCTGGAAGGCCTTAAGAACCTCCGCTAGCTCGGCGTCAAAGTGCTTATCGGCTTCGGAGTACTTCTGCTTCCTCCAGTCGGACAAGGTCCCCTGGTAGTCAGTCATCAGGCCGAGGCGGGCAAGGGTTGCGCGTGCTTCGGCGACCCGAACGCTCTGGTCACCTACACGTAAAACGCGGTTCACACCTACCCCTTTCGTGATCAAGGAGGCGCACTACAGTGCGCCAACAACGAGTTAAAGAATACCAGTTAGAGCTGTTTCTTTACCTGCGCCACGATGTCGGCCTTGGAACGCAAGCCAACGAACTCATCGACCTTCTCGCCGTCCTTGAAAATCAGCACAGATGGGATGGACATGATCTGGAACATGGCACCCAAAGTGCGTTCTTCATCCACGTTGACCTTGACTACGGAGACGTCCTCACCGAGTTCTTCGGCGACCTCCTCAAGGATCGGGGACAGCTTCTTACACGGACCACACCATTCGGCCCAGAAGTCCACGACGACTGGCTTGCCTGCCTCTACGACGTCAGCGCGGAAGGAATCAGTAGTGACGTTTTTAATGTTGCTCATGTGATTACTAACGGTTCTCAGCGAGGAAATGTTCCGCATCAATGGCCGCGCGGCAGCCGGAGCCCGCAGCGGTGATGGCCTGCTGGTAGTGGTCATCCACCAAGTCACCACAGGCAAAGACACCTGGCAGCGAGGTCTTGGTGGAGGGCTGCTCCACCACCACGTAGCCAGCCTCATCGGTCTCTACCTGGCCGTTTAGGAAGCCAGAGCGCGGATCGTGGCCAATGGCCACGAACATGGCGGTTAGGTCCAGCTCGCTGGTCTCACCGGTCAGCACGTTCTTGACCTCGAGAGCACCGACCTTGCCGTCCTTTTCCAAAACGCGCTCGACGGTGGTGTTGGTCAGCCACTTGATTTTTGGGTTCTCCTTGGCGCGTTCCAGCATGATCTTGGAGGCGCGGAAGTTCTCCGAGCGGTGAATAATGGTGACGGTCTCGGCGAACTTGGTGAGGAAGGTGGCCTCCTCCATGGCGGAATCGCCGCCGCCGACGACGGCAATGTTGTGGTCCTTGAAGAAGAAGCCATCGCAGGTGGCACACGCGGACACGCCGCGGCCAGTTAGCTCCGATTCGCCCGGAATACCCAGGTAGCGCGGAGCGGCACCGGTAGCGAGGATGACAGCACGGGCTTCATAAACCTCGTCGCCCACATGCAGTTTCTTCACCTCGCCTTCGAGCTCGACGGAATCTACAACTTCCATGCGCAGGTCGGCACCGAAGCGGATGGCCTGGGCACGCATCTCTTCCATGAGCTCAGGGCCCATGATTCCCTTCTGGAAGCCCGGGTAGTTCTCCACCTCGGTGGTGTTCATGAGTTCGCCACCGTATTCAAAGCCCTCGAAGACGATGGGATTGAGTTCGGCGCGTGCTGCGTAGAGCGCTGCGGTATAGCCGGCAGGGCCGGAGCCGACGATGGCGACATCGTGGATAGTCACTAAAAACTCCCTTGTAACGATACTTTTTAAGTAAGACTCAGATTCTACTCGCCCTCAGTCTATCGCCGCACGCAACACTTGCCGAGCTCGAGCGCGCCGTGACTTCACCGTGCCAGGTGCCACGCCTTGCACCTTAGCCACCGTATCGATGGGATAACCTGCAACATCGGTGAGGTAGAGCGCCTCGCGCTGGTCTTGGCGCAGGGTTTCCATCGCTTGAGCCACCGTGATGCGTTCCGCCAGGTTTTCGCTGGGGTTGTGCGCGAGCGCATAGTTGCGGTCATCCTCAATGATCTCCGCATCGAGGGAGGCGTTCTCCCGGTTAGAGCGATGATTGAGGAAGTCATAGCCGGAGTTCATCACCAGGCGGTGCAGCCATGTGCTCAGCGTGGCATCGTGCCGGTAAGAGGCCATGTTGCAGCTGGCCTTGAGCAGTGCCTCCTGGACAATGTCCTGCGCATCATCATCGTTGCGCGTATAGCGCCGCGCCATGGCGGTCAGGCGCGCGCGGTGCTTTTCGACGATTGCCGAAAAGGCCTTGGTATCTCCGCCAATGAAGGCGTCGACGAGTTCACGATCGGTCGGCTGTGCTGACACTAAGAATCCCCCCGGAAACTTGAGCAATGACAAGTGGGTCAACACAGTCCCCAGCCGAAGCTGTTGGTTTGTGATTGTCCCCCCGTTAATGTGTCTGCGAGTTTACGGGAAGATTCTGCTATCCGCTACGCGAAGCGCTTATTGCGCGGCACGCACGCGGCGTGCACGACGCAGCGCATCCTGGCATTCCAGCAGCACGCGGCGAAGTGCACGCGGACGCTCGGTGGCCAGGAACTCGCTGGTAGCGGTATCCGCCATCGCGAGATCCGGGTAGAGCCCGCGCACGAGGCGGTTGGCAATCTCGATGGGGTGCTCCTCCCAGAGCTTCGCCAGAGAATCGAAATACTCCTGGGCGAAGGCCTCGGTGAGGTGGGCCGAGCGCGGGGCGTTAAACGCCGCGAGCAGGGAATCCACCTCGGCGTTGGAGTACTTGCCCGGCGTGCGCACGAGGTCGAAGACCTCTCGCTTGAGCTCTGCCGACGGGAAGGCGTGGGAGGCCCCCAGGTAGGCGGCGGCACCGGTAAGCGTGTTATCGCGCTCCTTCTCTGTCTCTAGCTCTTCGGTGCTGACGGCATCGCGGGCGGCCAGCGCGCGGAGGATGGCCCAGCGGATGTCCGGGTCGAGGGCGAGGCCGTCGAGGGAGCCGTCGTAAAGCGCGCGCAGGCGTTGCGTGCCGGATTCCTCCGGCGTGGCCGCGAGTGCCTGAATGGTGGCGCGGGCGAAGGTGAGCTGTGCGTCGGAGCCTGCCGGTGCTTGCTGCAGCACCTCCCACAGGCGCTCGGCGTAGTCGGCGCGAATCTCCTCGCGAGCCTCCTCGCCCACAAAGTGGTTGATGGCATAGGCGGCGTTGGCGAAGGCCGTGGTCAGAAGCGTCGGGTTGGACTCCGCCGGGGCGTGGTTGAGCACGGTGTCCAGGTAGGAGCGCACCGGCCACTCGCCATCGCGGGTGAGATTCCACAGGGAGGTCCAGATAACCGCGCGGGAAAGCTCATCCGGGACTTCAGACAGGCGCGTGCGGATGGTCACCAGGGAAGTCTCGTCGAAGCGGACCTTGGCGTAGGTGTGGTCGCCGTCGTTTAGCAGCAGCAACGCCGGTGCCTGAAGCCCCGATGCCTCATCGAGGATGGTGCGCTCGCCTTCCAGATCGACGTCGAGGGTGGCGTACTTGTTCAGGGAGTCATCGAAGAACGCCACGTTGAGGCGGTGCGGGCGCGTGGTGTCCTCGGCCTCCACCGCGATGGCGAGCTCGTGAATCTTATCGCCGTCCGTGTGCAGCTCCGGGGTGAGCGTGTCCGGGCCCCACGTGCGCAGCCAGGCTGTGGACCAGGCGTCTAGGTCGCGGTCGGTGTGCTTCTTCAACGCCTTGAGCAGGTCGTCGAAGGTGGCGGCAGCAAAGGCGTGCTCCTGGAAGTAGTCGCGCGCGCCGGCGTAGAAGTTCTCGCGGCCCACGTAGTGCACCAGCTGCTTGAGCACCGCAGCACCCTTGGCGTAGGTAATGCCGTCGAAGTTCTGGCGCGCGGCGTCCACGTCCGGGATCTCGGCCTTGATCGGGTGCGTGGTGGGCAGCTGATCTTGCAGGTAGGCCCAGTTCTTGCGCTGACCAGCGAAGTTGACCCAGGCCTCGGTGTACTTGGTGGCGTGCACCGAGGAATCCGCGCCCATGAACTCCGCGAAGGACTCCTTGAGCCACAGGTCATCCCACCACTGTGGGGTGACCAGATCACCGAACCACATGTGTGACATCTCGTGCAGGATCGTATTCGTGCGGCCGGCATGCTGCGCGCGGGTGGCGGCGGAACGGAAGAGGTAATGCTCCGTAAAGGTCACCAGGCCGGGGTTCTCCATGGCACCCAGGTTGTACTCCGGCACGAAGATGGAATCATACTTGCCCCACGGGTAGGGATAGCCGTAGTTGCTGTGGAAGAAGTCCATGCCTTGCGCGGTGACCTGCAGGATCTCATCATCCAGATACTCCGCCATGGAGGCGCGGGCAAAGGCGCGTAGTTCTACGCTTAAGGATCCATCGGGTGCGGTCCAGGTGCTGTGCTTCTCGACGTACGGCCCAGCCGCAAACGCCGTCAAGTACGTTGACAGCAGCGGGGTCGGTGCAAAGTGCGCTACTTCCCCACCCTCAGTCTTCTCGCGGCCGACCTCCGGCTGATTGCTGAGGAGCTGCCAGCCCTGCGGGCCGGTGAGGTGCACCTCGTAGCTTGCCTTGAGGTCCGGCTGATCAAAGCAGGGGAAGATGCGGCGGGCATCAGAAGGCTCGAGGTGCGAGTAGAGGTACGTGGTGTCATCGGCTTGGTCGTGCATGCGGTGCAGGCCCTGGCCGGTGCGGGAGTAATAGGAGGAGCCGGTGATCTCCACGGTGAGCTCCTCTCCCACTGGAAGATCCCGCAGGTAGACGCGTCCGCCGTCGAAGGTGTTCTCCACCTCCTCGCCGTTGATGCGCACTGCGTGCACGGCCTTGCCCAAGTAATCCACGAAGGTCTCGGGCTCGGTGGTGGTGAACGTAATGCGTGAGGTGGCCTCGTAAGAATCGGCGTCGGTTGGGGCGCTCGTGACGTCGAGGTGCAGCTCGTAGGTGCTCAGGCGCAGCGCGGCGCTGCGGGCGGAAGCTTCTGCATGGGTGAGGTTTGCGGTAGTCATGCGCTACATCTTAAACGTCGCTGCGGTGCGTATCACATGCCGGTCACTCAAAGTTGTTTCAAACAACTCCGCAACAAAACTGTTGCCCGCAGTACCGAAATGGGCACTACGGGCAACAACTAAGAACTACTTCCTACGGAGAGGTGTCGCGCTTTTGGGCTTACTGCTTGATGGCAGAAACCTCGAGCTCGATCTTGATCTCCTCGGAGACCAGCACGCCGCCGGTCTTCAGCGGAGCGTTGAAGTCGATACCGAAGTCGAGGCGGTTAATGGAGGTCTTAGCCTCAAAGCCCAGGCGGGTGTTGCCGAAGGGATCCTCAGCTACGCCGGTCTCTTCAACCTTGAAGTCGACGGACTTGGTGGTGCCCTTGATGGTGAGGTCACCGGTGACAGTGCCCTCGCCTGCCTCGTTAACGTCGAACTTGGTCGCGGTGAAGGTCATCTCTGGGAACTTCTCAACGTCGAAGAAGTCCTCGCCCTTCACGTGAGCATCGCGGTCAGCATTCTTGGTATCGATGGATGTGGTCTTCACCGTGGCGGTGGCGGCGGAGTCAGCAATGTTCTCCCCTACGGTTAGGGTGCCTTCGAACTCGTTGAAGTTGCCGCGCACCTTGGTGATCATGGCGTGGCGTGCGACGAAGCCAATAGTGGTGTGTGCTGCGTCCAGTGCGTAGGTTCCTGCGGTGATAGTCATGGTTTCCTCGTTTCTTCTAGGTTTCTCTAGGTTGTTGACGTGACAACAATAATTATACGCTCCTTCTCTTATCTGTCAAGGGAGGAAATCGCAAGAACAATAAAGCCCCAGACCTGCAACCCGAAACCTGGGTGGGCGTCGTCAAGCGCGTTGCACGTCTGAGTCAGCGAGCCCAGGTAGTTTCGGGTTTCAGGTCTGGGGATGTGTGTGAGGCAGTGCGTTAGTTGGTGGGGATGCCCACCAGTGTGGCCTCCTTCAGAGTGACAGAACCGGACTTGGGCATGTCGGTGAAGATGATCAGGGCGCCGTCGAAAGCCACCGACTTCTCCTTGAGCTCGATGTCTTGGCGTGCGCTCGTCAGGGTGCCGTGTGCGAGCTCGGTCAGCGTCGCGGCTTTAGGGTTCGTGGGATCGAAGTCCTTGGTATTGACGCCATAAACCTCATACTTCGCGCCGGTGGACTTGCTCTGTTGCAGCGGAAGCGCGTGAAGTTGCGTGGGCTTGTCAATGCTGAGCAGGAGGCCGGTGTCTGCTTCCTTCGTGGACCAGGAGCCGGATACCTCCTTGCCTTCTGGGACGGAGGTGGTCTTTACGTCCTTGAAGAGCACCGGCGGCACGTTGGGGAAGGTCGTTTCCGTCGTGGATTCGCTCTTCGTCACCACTGGGGAAGTCTTTTCATTACCCACCTGGGAGAGAATCCACACGCTGAGTGCGGCCATCGCCACGACGAAGAGGGTGGCGAGTACGCCGAGCACGATGATGCCGGAGCCAGAGTAACCGCGGCCGCCGAAGCCCGGTGCAGGGCTCGGGTCCTCCTTGCGCGGGGTCTCCTCCACCGGTACCTGGAGGGTTTCCTCGCCGTCCTCGCCATCGCCGGCGAAGGCCGCCAAGCGGTGGGCGATGTCCTCGAGGTCGGAGTCCTCACCCTCTTCAGCGTCGGTAGCGATCTCCTGCAGCACCTCCGGTGTTGGGCTGGTGGACTCCACCAGGAGCGAGATTGCGGAGGCCAACGCTGAGCGGTCAGTTTCCTCATCGTTGCTGTGCAGTACCGCGGGGAAGGCCAGCGTGGCAATGCCCTCGGTGGAGATGCGGATGCGGTTGCGGTTTTCAATGCCCAGCACGAGACCTGCCGCGTGGGCGGCGGCCGTGGTGCGCACCAGCGGTGCCAAGGCATGGGCGACGGCGCGGGGATCGAGGTCCTCATCCTCCGAGACCGTCTTCAGGGACGTGCCCTCCACCCAATCCGCCACGACGAGGCAGCCCTGGCGGTAGGACAGGATATCGATGTTCTTCGCCATGGCATCCAGCTCCATCTCCGCCAAGCGGCGCGTGGAGCGGGATACCTCCGCGGAGCGGCGGGCAGCCACGGCCGGGGTGGCCGGTGCCATCGGAGCTTCGCCCGTGGTGTCCACGAAGGTCAGAGATACGAGGCGTCCAGTTGCTTGCTCGCGGGCCTTCCAGAAGCGGGTACCCGGTGCGGAGCCATAGTCCTTGAGGAGGCGGAAGCGACCGTCGGAGACTGGGGCACCCGGAACCAGGCGCGGGCCGCGCACGATACCGGCAGACATTGGCGGCGGCACCGGCGAGGAGTTGAAGGCATCCACGCTGAAGATGGGCTGGAACTCCAGCTGCTCCGGGGCTTCGACCTCGATAGCCTCTGCATGCTCGATCTTGATGAAGCGGGACATGCCCGGAATACGCTGCAGCTGGCGGCCCAGGTTGATGACTTCCGGCAGGCCCGAACGCGAGAGCACGATGCCGGTCACGATCACGAACACTAGGCCCACGACGGCTAGCTTCAGCAGGTGTACGAAGGGCGGTAGCTCTTCCGGCAGCACCAGGTTTATGGCGTAGTTGATGACGAAGGCCACGAGGAGGCCCACGAGGGAGGCCAGCACTGACCAGATAGTCGTCGCGATAACCGCCCGGCCGCCCAGGCTGCCCAGCTTGCGCTTAAGCAGGAAGCCGCCGATCACCGCGCCGGCCACGAAGCCGAAGCCGTTGGCCGTACCCAGCAGGATGACCACGCGCTCCGGGGAGTCCGCAACGTGCGGGGCCAGCAGGGAAAGCACCACCTTGGTCAGCGTGATGCCGGCGATAATAAACGTCGGCGTCCACGCTTCCTCACGGGCGTAGAAGACGCGCAGGTGCAGCAGCACGAGGGCGTAGGGGATGAGGGTAAAGGCGGAGAAGCTCAACGTGAGGCCGAGCAGCTCGGCCGCGTCGGCGTCGAAGGCGCCGTACTGGAAGAGGCCGCGGGCGATCGGGATGCCGAAGCCCGTCATAAAGATGACGATCGGGATCAGGGCGATAAACGTCAGCTTTGTGCCGAGCGTGAGATCCCGGACCACGGCCTTGACGTCACCGTCCGCGGCGTTGCGGGACAGGCGCGGCATAATTGCCGTCAGCAGGGTAACGCCGATGACGCCATAGGGCACCTGCAAAAGCAGCCAGGCCTGCTGGTAGGTAAAGGGCGCGCCTTTATCCGCATGCGCCGCCACGCGGGAGGTGATGACGTAACCCAACTGGGAAATCGCCACATAGGCCACGATTGCCATGGCCATGCCGCCGAACTGCTTGAGGCGGTCATCCAAGCCCCAGAGCGGCTTGAGGTTAATGCCCGCCTTCTTAAGATAAGGGAAGAGGATGAGACATTGCACCACCACGCCCGCCGTGGTGCCCAGCGCAAGGAGCAGCACGTGCCTGTCCGTAATCGGCGAGGGCGCATCGGGATGCAGACTGCCCGGCACCAGCTGGTAGGCCACCAGCACCGAAATCGAAATGATGTTGTTGACCACCGGTGCCCACGCGCCCGGCCCGAAGATATTCTTGGTGTTGAGCACCGCTTGGAAGAGCGCGAAGAGTCCGTAGAAGAAGATCTGCGGCAGCAGCAAGTAGGCAAACGAGGTTGCCTGCACGGCATTGACCTCGCCGTCTTCTGGCAACATCATGCGCGTTAACTGCGGGGCAAAAATACAGGAAAGCACCGTGATCGTGGCCAACAGGGAGAAGGCCAGTGTGAAGAGGCGCCGGACAAAGTCTTCGCCGCGGTCGGCATCCTCCTTTTCCGCGCGCACCAGCACTGGAACCACGAGGGAGGTCAGCACCGCACCCAGCACGATCTCCGTGATGAGGTTGGGCAGCTGGTTCGCCGTGGTAAAGGCGGAGGAAATGGCCGGGCCAAGCGAAGAGCCGATGAGCACGTTGCGAATGAATCCCGTGATACGGGAAATCAACGTGGCGATAGCCATGGAGCCGGTCGCGCGGACGACGGCGCCGTCGGAGTTCTTCTCGCCGGCGGACTCACTCGGGGCCGAGGCAGCCTTGCCCTTCAGTCCCGAACGGTCCTCGAGTTCGTCGTCGACAGCAACGACGCCGCTCGGCGCGCGCTTTTCCGGGACCGGTGCCGGCGGCGAGGGCGTGACAATGCGTCGACGGGCACCAGACATAGGTTCATGTGTCATAGAGAAAACTATCCGTGAGACTTCTTTTTCTTCCGCTTACCCAGCCGGAACAGTGCAGCTAGGACGAGGGCGAGCGCGGCGATCGCGCCGACTCCATAGACGCTAACGATACCGGCACGCGTCTGCACCGTGATGTCGATTGGATCCGAAATCAGGTGCTCAGATGGTGTTGCTAGCCACAGGCGCAGCGACATCTGGTCAGCATTGCTGGGCAGGTCAGCGGTCATGGACACGGTAATGGATCCCTTGGCCGGGATGTGAATCATGTTCTGCGTGTTCAACGTGGCGCCGTCGGGGGCGTCATAAGCCAAGTGGGCGTCGACAGGCAGCGGCAGGCCGTTTTCTGCCACGATGAGCAGCGGCGATGACTCTGAGACGCGGGTATACACGTTGCCCGGTGGGATGAGAGATACGGAGGCGCGGAGCTCGCGAAGCATATCCGCGTTCTTCTCCAGCCGGGAGCGGCTCTGCGTCACCGAAGTCGGAAAACCGTGCAGGCTTGAGCGGCCGGTCGCGCTGAGGGCCGTGAGCAGATCGTGGCGCAGGGGCGCCGTGAAGTCGTAGCGCGTCATGGCAATACTAGGGTCGTTGACCATGATGGACATCAGCTCGTCGGTATAGCGCGCCTGCTGTGTGACCTGTGTGATCTCGGCGTCGTGAAATGCTGAAGGGTCCGGGTAGGGGCTGCCGGGACTCCCATTGCCCTCCTCCACCTCTAGCGCGGTAACGGGGCGGGGTTGGAGGCGCCCAGAATCGAGGAGCCGCTGCGCTGCTTCCATCACCGCACGTGCAGCGGCAGGGTCCTGGTAATTCGGCAGTTTGGCCACGGTCTCCTCTTGTGCAGACGCCACGCTTATCGACGCCCCCGCCGTCAGCGCCCTCGCCTGCTCCGAATCGATCGAGAAGTCGTAGCGCAGCTCCGGGTTGGAGTACCCGGTGGTTTGCGGCTTCGACCCGGTTTGGGCCAAGAGTGCGCCGAGAGAGGCATCGAAGGTGGCGGCCTTGCCTGCCCACTCGGAATTATCCGCCACCAACAGCGGAACGGACATCGCATGCTCGCTCGTCCCAGAGGCAGGTGCGGTGAGCTGCGTGCTGAGCGGGGCACCGAGGATGCGCTCGATGGTGTCGGCGCCTTGCTCGACGGCCTCGTGGGTGAGCCATTCGTTGCCAACTTGGGCCACGGCATCGGTGTCTGCGTTAGCCCACGGCATGAGCATGCGGCAGTCCACCTTCTTGAGCTTCTCCAGCCACGCGGCGGCGTCTCGGGCACCCGCGCCGGGCGTGCCACGATCGGAATCGGCGCTGCTGAACCAGGAATCGCGCAGGCGTGTGGGGTGTTTGGCTGTGGAGGGGCGTGTCTCGTTGACGGTGTAGCCGGCGGACATGCGGTCGGCGGCGTTGACAAGCGCGGGGTCCAAGGCCATACAGCCGGAACCGTGCAGATCATGCTGCAGGTATGCATCGAGCAGCTGATCGAGCCGCCCGCCCGGGGAGAGCTGCTCAGCCAGCTGCTCGCTTTCCAGGATGAGCTCCTCGCCACCGGTATCCCCCGGCACCACATCTACCTCGGCGGTGACGGGATAGACCAAGGAAAAGGAATGCTCGCCCTCGTCTTCGGGAGCCGTTTCTTCTCCTTGGAAATCCAGGATTGTCCGCTCCTCCGCGAAACTGGCAGCCTGGCCGTCGCGGGTGCCGGTGAGCGTGAACAGGAGCGGGTAGGCGCCAGGTTCCGTGATGGCGAGCGTGGAGTCCTCGCCCAATGCGGTGGGAACTTCCACGGTCAGCTCGCGGCTCTCCCCCGGTTCAAGCTTTCCTGCGCTGAGTGTCGCCCCATAATAAGGAAAGGATCCCGCAGCGAGCTCTTGGCGGGCCTGGGTGGTGGAGTTCACGGCAGTGCTGCGCCTGGAGGTTATCTGCAAGTCATCAACGGCGCTCTCGGTTGGGTTGTGGATGCGCAGTTGTAGCTTGAGCGTCTCCCCTACCCGCGCCTCCGTTGCGCTGAGCAGGCTGAGCTCCAGCTCGTCGGGACCGCGGGAGCCGAGCCAATAGTGGGAGTCAGTGATCCCAGTTTCGGGAGTTTGTGCCTGGGCCACGGGGACGGCGCAGCCCACCGCCAGCGCCGCGATGGCCGCCGCTGCGCGCCACCTCACCGTGGGGTCGCCTTTCCTGCGGCAGCTTCCTTTCGCGCGAGATCCGGGAGGAGGTCGTGGGCAATGCGAGCCAGCTTGCGTTCGTCCGCATAGGCCAAGTGCTCGATGAGCTCGGAGACCGGGATCCAGGACACCTCCGTGACCTCGGGATCCTCGTCATTCATGATGCCGTCCACGAAACGCAGCAGGTGGTGGTGCACGGTCTTGTGAATGCGCACGCCATCGGAGACGAACCAATAATCAATCATGCCGAGGTCTGCGAAGACCTTGCCGTGGATTCCCGTCTCCTCCCAGACCTCGCGCTCAGCGGTGAGCTCCTTGGCTTCGCCATTTTCCACATGCCCCTTCGGCATGGACCACAGCAGGCGCCCGCGGCGGTCCAACCTGCCGATGAGCGCCACATAGATCTGGGACAGGTCTACGTTGCCGTCTTCGTCGACGGCCTCCGCCAATCCGGACACGACGAGTCCGCCGGCGGAGGTCTCATCCCGCGTGGTCATGCGGTTGGTGGACGTGCGCTGGGGGCGTCCCGTGCGGTGGTTCCGGTGGCCCGCGCCCCGCCGGCGGCGGCGTTTGGACCCTGGCGTGTTCTTAGTCATCCCTGCTAATCGTAGTAGACTTCGATCCGTGAATTTTCAGGACACTCAGCTAATCGGCGTTCTTGCCCGCGCGGACGCTACCGTCAGCCGGCTCAGTGGCCTCTTAAGCGGCCTGGTGGAGCGCTTTGCGCTTCACGACGCCCCCCTCTACCTCGTTGGCGGCTCCGTCCGCGATGCCCTACTTGGCCGTTTGGGCAACGATCTCGACTTCACCACTCCGGCTCGGCCCGATGTGGTCTATTCCATTCTCGAAGAGTGGGCGGAGACCGTGTGGGATACCGGCATTGACTTCGGCACGGTTTCGGCGGCCTATAAGGGCCAGCAGATTGAGATCACGACTTTCCGCTCAGATAGCTATGACGGGCAGTCCCGCAACCCCGAGGTCATGTACGGCGATACCCTCGAGGGTGATCTCGTGCGCCGCGATTTCAAGGTCAATGCCATGGCCATCGAGCTGCGGCCGGACGGCACCCGTGAATTCCACGATCCGATGGGTGGCCTCGACGACCTAGCGAACCGCATTCTCGATACCCCGGATGCTCCGGAGATTTCTTTCCACGATGATCCCCTCCGCATGCTTCGTGCTGCGCGGTTTGCGGCGCAGTTGGAGTTTGAGGTCGCCCAGCGCGTGCGCGATGCCATGAAGGACATGGCCGCTGAAATCCAGCGCATCACCGTGGAGCGCGTGCAGGTGGAGCTCAACAAGCTCATCTGCGGCGTCGCGCCGTGGAAGGGTATTGACCTGCTCGTTGACTCCGGTATTGCGGACTATGTGTTTCCGGAGATCCCGGCATTGCGCATGGCCCCTGACGAGCACGCGCAGCACAAGGACGTGTACGCGCACTCGCTCACCGTGTTGCGCCAGGCCATGGACCAGGAAGAGGACGGTCCCGACCTGATTCTGCGGTGGGCGGCGCTGCTCCATGACATTGGCAAGCCGGATACCCGTGACACTACCGACGGCAAGGTCAGCTTCCACCACCACGAAGTCGTGGGTGCGAAGCTCACCCGCAAGCGTCTGCGCAAGCTGAAATTCCCCAAGGCAACGACGGAGGACATCGGCCAGCTGGTCTACCTGCACATGCGTTTCCACGGTTTCGGCGATGGCCAGTGGACCGATTCCGCCGTGCGCCGCTATGTCACCGATGCCGGTGATCTCCTCCCGCGCCTGCACAAGCTTGTGCGCGCCGATTGCACTACCCGTAATGAGCGCAAGGCCCGCCGCCTGCAGCGCACCTACGATCAGCTGGAGGAACGCATCGCGGATATCGCCGCCAAGGAGGATCTCGCTCGCGTACGTCCCGATCTCGACGGCAACGAGATTATGGAGATACTCGGCCTTGAGCCCGGTCCCGAGGTGGGCAAGGCCTGGTCTTACCTCAAGGAGCTGCGCCTCGAGGAAGGCCCTCTGGAGCGCGAAGTTGCTATTGCGAAGCTGCGCGAGTGGTGGAATTCTAGATAGGGATGTACGCAGACAGACTCTTCAACGCCCTTGAGCGCAACGATCCCGCCCCTGGCCAGCTTCTCGTGGCGGCTCCCGACGTCCTTGCGCCCCATTACAATCGCTCCGTCATCCTCATCACCGAACAGCATGCTGGGCGTACCTATGGCGTGGACCTGACTAAACGCTCCGAAGTCGCCGTTTTCAACGTCATGCCGGAGTGGCTACCCGTTGTGGCTAAGCCGCAGGCTCTTTATATCGGTGGTCCGCACGACCAGCAGGCGGCCATTGGTGTGGCGTTGACCAAGCAGGGCGTCGACATCGAGAAGCAGCCTTCGTTGAGCCGTCTCGCCCCGCGCGTGGCTCTCGTCGATCTGCGCGTCGGTCCGGATGCCGTCACCGAATTAGTGGAGGGCATGCGCCTTTTTGCCGGGCATTTCGAGTGGGGACCGGGCGAACTCGATGAGGAAATCGATCGCGGTGAGTGGTACGTGGCCCCCGCTCTGCCCCAAGACGTGGTCTCCTCCGGATCGACAGACACGTGGTCAGACGTCATGCGCCGCCAAGCCATGCCCCTGCCGTTGTTTGCCACCTTCCCGCGCTATATCGATGAAGATAATTAGAGTTCCTCTTCACCCTCTGCGCTAACATCTCTGCCATGCGTGCGGAGATCATCAAGGCAATACGGACCTGCATGCCCATCGCCGTGGGGGTGGTGCCGCTGGGCCTCGCCTTCGGCGTGCTCATGGTTCAGACCGGTTTCGACTGGTGGTGGACCCCCATCTTTTCCATCGTTATTTACGCCGGCTCGATGGAATTCCTCGCCATTTCCATGGTGACCGGTGGCGTGACGCCCGCCGTTTCCGCGCTGACGGGTTTCATGGTGAACTTCCGCCACATCTTCTATGGGTTGACCTTTCCACGCGATGAGATTCGGAATCGTTTCGGCCGCGCCTATTCCACGTACGCGCTGACCGACGAATCCTATGCCGTCCTCTCCGCCCTTCCCCGCGGTTCGCGCCCGAGCGGTGCATTTGTCTTCACCGTGCAGCTTTTCTGCCAGGTGCTGTGGGTTGTTTCGGGCATCATTGGTGCGCTGGCCGGCCAGGCTATTCCGCCCTCGGTGAAGGGCCTGGATTTCGCCCTCGTCGCCTTGTTCATCGTCCTGGCGATTGACTCCTTCCAGAACAACAAGGACTACTCGCTTCCCCTGTCCGCGGCGGTCCTGGGCGTCCTCGCGGGATTCCTTTTCCCCGATCAGCTACTCATGGTGGCGCTGAGTGCCTACTTCCTGCTCTTGGTGGTGCGCTACTTTTCCCCGCGTATCGATAGCGCGATGATTCTACGGAGGGAGCCGTCTTGCCAGTCGGAGTAACCCTAGGGAGCATCCTCGCAGTTTTGATTCCTGTGGGGGTAGTGACCGTTCTTTTGCGTTGGCTGCCTTTCGGATTCGTCAAAGCGCTTAAAGGAAGCCAGTTCATCAGCATGCTGGGGTTCACTATGCCCGTGGGTGTGATGACTGTTCTGGTGGTCTATACCTTGTTTAGTCAGACTCAAGACACGGGAAGCGTGGTGGCTCCCCTCGTCGGTGCAGCGGCTACTGCCGTGCTGCACCTCTGGCGCCGCAATTCCGGCTTGTCCATCTTTGGTGGAACGGCCGTGTACATGGTGTTGGTGAACTTGGTGCTTTAAAAGTCGCCGTACAGGGCGATGGCCTCTGTCCACAGGGAGTGGAACTGGAAGGCGTCGATAAGCTCGGCGTCGATGTCGGGGAACTTATCGTAGGTATCGGGGTGTGGCACTACTTGCTGGGGGATGTTGGCATCACCCACGGAGGCGGTCGGGGTTGCGGCGCCGACGATGGCGTCATTCGGCGCGAGCGCGATCATGCGCAGCATCGAGCAGGCTTCCCCGTTAATCTCCTCAAGTTCTGCGATATGGATGGCGGTGCCGACCTCTGGGACAGTCATGGTGGTGCGAACGTAAAGCTTTTTCATGTGCTCTCACTCTACCCGCGCGTAGCGAGCCGCCATAGACGCGCAAATCATAAGCTGCACTTGGTGGTAGATCATGAGCGGGAGGATGAGCAGCCCCAGAGAGGTACCGCCAGAGGCAAAGATGACCGATGCCATGGGAAGGCCCGTGGCCAAGGACTTTTTCGAACCGCAGAACTGGATGGCGATGGTGTCTTCTCGGTCGAAGCCCAGCTTTCTGCTCACCACTTTGGTCAGCCAGAGCATGAAGAAGACGAACACAGTTGAGAATGCAATCTGGAAAAGGATCTGCCAGACGCTAATCGACGCCCATATCCCGTCCACCATTCCCTTTGAAAAGGCGGCATACACCACCATCGCGATGGAGCCGCGGTCTACTACTTTCGTGGCTTTACTGGCTGCGAAATTCCCTACCCATTTTCTAGTAAGTTGGCCGAGCACGAAGGGAAGGAGCAGGAGGATTGAGATCTCAAGGAATACTGAGCCATCGATGTGGATCCCGTCGCCGGCACCCATGAGCGCCATGACCAGTAGGGGCGTGAGGAAGACGCCGGCCAGATTCGATGCGGACGCGGAGACAATTGCGCCGGGAACGTTTCCGCGGGCGATTGACGTGAAGGCCACCGAAGACTGCACTGTGGACGGCACGAGCGTCAGGTAAAGGATTCCCAAGTAGAGGTCGGTCGGGATGAAGGAGGTGAGTGGCCGGAGAACAAGGCCGATGACTGGGTAAACCACGAAGGTGAATACCAGAATGGTCAGGTGAAGCTTCCAATGCTTGATGCCGTTGATGGCTTCGCGCGTTGAGAGTCGCGCGCCGTAGAGGAAGAAGAGGAGAGCGATTCCGATGTTGGTGAGGACATCGAAGCTTTCCGCAAAACTCCCCCGCGCGGGGAAAACGATCGCGAGCGTGACGGCGCAGAGGATGAGGACAATGAGGGGGTCGAGTCTTTTCAGGCGCTCAAGCATATAAGAGAGTGTAGACCCGCACCCACTGTTTCACGTGAAACACCGCTTTAGCCTCGTGAGGCCGCGGGGATTGTCCTAGGCGGTGACGTTCTTGATTGTTCCGCCGTTGGTTTCCACGCCATATTCCGTGAGCGGCTTGGGGCTGGGGCCGCCGGTGACCTCGCCATTACTGAGATCAAAGCTGGAGTAGTGGCTCGTGCAGGTGGCGGTCATGCCCTCAATTTTCGTAATGAGGGAGCCCTGGTGCGGGCAAGTTTGCGAATATGCCTTGAATTCGCCCTCGGTAGGTTGTGCGAAGATCACCTTGTCCACAATGATGGCTGAGCCAACGGGGATTTCCGTGGCAGCGATCTCCGCCGAGGGCTCCTTGCCGCAAGCAGCGAGGTAAGCTCCGGCAAAGGTTGTGGCGGTACCAAGCAGGAAGAGGCGGCGCGAACACGTAGTCATGTGGTTTACTCTATCTGATTCCCCGCCTTTGGTGGGGACCGTGTTGAATTGCTAGCTGAGATTGCCATCCCACAAGGGCAGCTCTTCTTCCCTACTGCCGCTGAAATCGTAGGCGCCGTAGGTTGTGCCGACATCGCTATAGATGGTTCCAGCTACGTTGCGCACGCCGCGGCTATCGCCTGCGAACGCATAGGTCGCTCCCGCGCCAAGAATGGTGAAACTGAACGCAGCTGCAGCGATGATTTTAAGCGCGCGAATATTCTTCCTCTTGTTCATGGGATCCATGGTGCGCCGTCGATAGTGAACATTCACTGTGCCGCGCCATCCTTCCATTGAGTTGGTGCGTGGTTCCCAGTGCGGACACAGGATAATTAAAAAGGTCACGCCAACAGTAGAGTTTCCCACTGTTGGCGTGACCAAGTATTAATTTAGTTGTTACGAAATGGGGGAAACGTCATTACGCGTACCTATTACGTCACTGTGCCATAATGACAGTGCTAGTCATTGTTCACGTTGTCGGCACGTTCCGCAGCTGCGCGGGCCGCGGAGACGTCGACTGTCGGCGCTTCTCCCCCGCACCCGCCATCGCCGCAGTTGCAGGAATCACCACAACCCTCATCCTCCTTGTGTGCCTGGTCCCACAGGTAGGCTGCGCGGGCACCCATGTTGGAACCGATGGAGAGCGCGAGGATCGCTACGACGAACGTGAGTGCAGGAATCAGCCACATCCATCCCTCGGCGCGCAGTGCGATGATGCCGCCGAATACTAAAGCGACGCCGCCCAAGAACCAGAACGGGCCCGCGACAGCGTGGGCGTTATCCCAGGCTTCTTTAGATTTGCGGATCTCGGCCAGGCGTAAACCAACGACGCTATTTCCAGGAAGCTTACGGAGCGTGGCAAGGCCGCCGACGATAATAAGTACCGCGGCCAAGATGAGGAAAATGATTCCGACTACGAGCATGCCCCTTAGTCTATCCCGCTTCCTAGCTGGCGAGAAAGCCAGTTCAAATTATTCGCATCCTGCTGTATTATACATTTCGTGTCGCTTGGTAGATATTAATGTACTTATCATCGAGCGAGAAAACCGACGTGGTAGCAACCATAGAAAAGACTCAATCATGACATTTAAGAGTGTTCTCAACTCTCTGTTGTTCAAGGTTATCGTCGCGATAGTTTTGGGCATCATCGTTAGCCAGTTTGCCCCAGAGTGGTTTGGCAGGGCTTTCGCCACATATAACGGCCTGTTCTCAAACTTCCTCGGCTTCTTCATCCCCATTCTTATTCTTGCGCTCGTGGCTCCGGCAATTGCCGGCCTCGGGCGGGGTGCCGGCAAGTGGCTGGGCATTACTGCAGGAATTGCCTATGGCTCAACCATCGTGGCGGGCCTTGTTGCGTATGGTCTGACCCAGGCCCTGTACCCCACTTTGCTGGCTGGGCAAACGCTCAATACCGAGGTATCCGACATCGATGCTGGTGCACTCGAGCCCTATTTCACTGTTGAGATGCCAGCACCATTTGAGGTGATGACGGCCCTACTTCTGTCCTTCTGCATTGGCGTGGCCATGACCACTGTGAAATCCGACAATCTCTATGCGATTACCAAGGAATTCGAAAACGTTGTCATCAAGGTGATCTGGGGCTTCGTTATCCCACTTCTGCCGATCTACATTTTCGGTATGTTCCTCTCGCTGGGCATGAACGGAAACATCGGCACGGTTCTGATCGCCTTCACGAAGGTACTCTTACTCGCAGTTGTGATGACCTTGGTTTACCTTGTGCTCCAATACGTCATTGCTGGTGCCATCGCAGGTAAGAATCCGTTCAGCGCTTTGAAGAACATGGCACCGGCCTACTTCACGGCGCTGGGTACATCCTCCTCGGCGGCTACGATTCCGGTTACCTTGGATGCCACTTTGAAGAATGGGATTTCCAAGCCTGTTGCTGGCTTCGTTATCCCCCTTTGCGCGACCATTCACCTCTCCGGTTCGATGATCAAGCTGACTCTATATGCCTTTGCGATCGTGTTCATGGCTGACGGTATGGAAGCTGATTTGGGTAAGGCTCTCGGATTCATTCTTCTTCTTGGCATTATGATGATCGCTGCCCCTGGCGTTCCGGGTGGTGCTGTGATGGTCGCTGTGGGTCTGTTGCAGGCCAATATGGGCTTCGATGATTCGATGGTGGCATTGATGATTGCTGCCTACATTGCCATCGACTCTGTTGGTACTGCTGCGAACGTTACTGGCGACGGCGCTATTGCGATGATCGTTGACCGCTTCGCACGGGACAAGATCGAAGGCTTGGAAGCTGAAGTTGACTCCTCTGCCGCCAACGAGGAGGCCGCCACAGCCTAAGTTTCACGTGAAACGCTGATAGCTTCCCTCTCCCCTAGCCCGCTTCACTTCGGTGGTCTATTTACCGAGACCAACCTTCTGGAACGCGGGCTCTGGGAGGGGGACTTTTGTTTGCCCGAATAGTTCCTTCGCTAGTTGCGCAACCGCCTTCCGTGACTGGGGAGCCCTCGGTGGAAAGATTTTAGTTAACCCTTGCGGGCTCTCGTTCGAACAGGTATTCTATAGGTGGGCGTGGGGACGTCATTGTTCGGCTAGTTTAGGGGGTGCAACTACCCATGGGAACCACAACAAACTCTTCAACGTCAATACCTACCGCGTACTTCTCTCACTCAAACCCGCACGATCCTGATTGCAAGGCGGGCCAACTGATGCGGAGAATAGAGTACGAGTTTTGGTCCAGTGTCCAACCACCGCTCGATGCAGACTCAGGTACTGCCTTCATGCGCATTGGGCAAAAGACAGGAAAGTCTCTTGCCCATGTGGCGCGGAATGTTATGGGACTCATTCGTCTCAATGAGTTGCCGAAGGTAAAGGCTTTGCAAGACGCTGAGTTCTTGCTTGACATGCAGGCCTTGGTCGCTATCGATCAAGTAATGGCAAAGCTCGGAAACCCTATTTCATCAGTTGTTGCCGAGATTGATAGTCAATTGGCGGCGTGGTTAACGCCGACTAAGCCGAACCAACTTTTCCCAAGCGCAGATAAGATCCGGCGCAAGGTGCGTGACATTGCGAAGGTCTTAGATGATTCAATCGCCTTCCGAGACAGTCGGAGGAAGAATCGCTACTCGCTCCTCACTCGCGGAGAGCGTGCCTCGATTGAACTTGAGGTAGACAGCAATGTCGGCATCGTCATCCACGAAACCATCAAGTTGGCCGCTAAAGAGCACGACGTCTCAATGGCGGATGCCTTGATCCTCCTCATTACGGGCAAAATCAAACCTGAGGTAGGAAAGGTGGTCGTGCATGAATACAAAGCCACGGATGTGGAAGGAGCCCCAGTTTACGTCCAAGGACATGGATGGGCCGGCGAAGGAGTCCCGGCGTCGAAGACAGTGGCGCGCGACTTTAGTGATGCTCCAGAACCGTGCAAGGGTTACCAGCCTTCAGATGTCACACGAAAGTATGTCGAGGGGCGCGACGGGACTTGTCGCGCCCCCGGCTGTAATCGTCCAGCATGGACTTGCCAATTGGACCATCGGATCAACTATTCCGATGGTGGCCAGACGCATGCATCCAATTTGGTTGCTCTTTGCCAGCACCACCACAACATGAAAACTGATGGGCGGGCCTTCTATATCCTAGACCCAGTTACCGGTGACGTTGTGTGGTTGTTTGAGGACGGAACCTGGGCGGTGACCGAGGCAACTGGCCCCCTGGCTCCGGCGTCAAAGGTGTGGGCGCGAACCATTGCGGAGGATGTCATTTCTCACCGTCGGAAGATGCACGAAGAAGCAAAAGCCTTGAAGGTGGAGCTGGACGGCGGTGAAATGGTCGAAATATTCGACAGGACGGACCCAGCAGATCGTTACTCGAGTGGGCACGAGGATATCCCCTTCTAGGGGTCTAGGGTCGGAAGTTGTTAGGAACGCACGGGGAAGTGAGGAGGCATCTGGAGGGACATGGATTAGGCTCCACGGGTTGTTACCTATTTCGACGTCGGTAGTCATCAGGTTAGCGCACGCGGACAGTGCGTAGTTTCACGTGAAACGGCCCCTTCCATCGCGATGCGCGGCGGCGGACGAGGTGATGGAAGAGGCCGAGGTGAGTTGACTAGTCTGGGGCGCTCCTAGTCATGGTTGCCCGAAAAGGCGTCCAGAAGGGTGCCTAGAAAGCTTGTTTAGGATTCCGTATGTTTGGTAGCGGCCTTCATCTTGGAGACAAAGTCGGTGACCGCAGTGGCGAGCCCGTCGGCGGGGCGGCCTTCTTCGTCGAGGTGGGCGTCGACAATCTTCGTTAAAGCGGAACCGGTGATTGCACCAGCTGCGCCGGCGGCGATTGCGTCGGCGACGTGCTGAGGCGTCGAGATACCGAACCCAAGAAGAATCGGCGCTCCACCGAAGCGCTTCACGTTATTCACCACTTCATCGAGCCCGCGGGTTTCTGACTCCTTCTCGGTGCCAGTGACGCCGTCGCGCGAGATAGCGTAGATATATCCCTTGGAGTACTGAGCCACTCCCTGGAGAGTCTGTTCAGATGCTTGAGCCGGGGCGATAAAGATTGGGTCAATTCCGGCTTTTTCGGCGGCGGCGACGAAAGGTGCGCCTTCGCGAACGGGGACGTCGGGAAGCAAGATGCTATCGGCACCCGCTTCCTGGAACTCGGAGTAGAAGGTCTCTAGCCCGCGAGTGAAGGGAACGTTTCCGTAGATGAGCATGCCGATTGGTAGGTCGGGGAATTCGCTTCGGATGCGGCGGATTTGTTCGATCGCGGAGTCGACCGTCGCGCCGCCTGCAAGTGCGCGGATATGGGAGGCCTGAATGGTGGGGCCGTCGGCGACCGGATCGGAGAAGGGGACGCCGAGCTCGAGCGCATCGGCACCACCGGCGACAGCGGCGCGAACAATGGCGAGAGCGGTGTCTGGGCTGGGATCGCTCAGCATGATGAAGGGGACAAATGCCCCTTCCTTGCGGGCGGCGAGGCTGGAGAAAAGTTTCTCGTAGCGGCTCATTACTTGTCCTCCGTGATCTGGAATTCGGGGTGCGCGTCGAGGGTGCTGCGAACGTGGTCGATGTCCTTGTCACCGCGGCCAGAAAGGGAAACGAGAATGGTGATGTCCTCATCTTTGCGCTTGAGTGCATAGGCAAGGGCATGCGAGGATTCGAGAGCTGGGATGATGCCCTCCCGGCGGCTGAGAATCTGGAAGGCTTCGAGTGCTTCGGCGTCGGTGATGCCGACATAAGTGGCTCGGCCGGTCTGTGCGAGGTGGGCGTGTTGTGGGCCTACACCCGGGTAGTCGAGGCCGGCAGAAATAGAATAGGATTCCTCAACTTGCCCGTCAGCATTGCGCATGAGGTAGGAGCGGGCACCGTGGAGGATGCCAATGGTGCCGTTGTTGATCGTGGCGCCATGGTGGCCGGAGTCTAGGCCCTCTCCCCCAGGCTCGGCACCGACGAGTTCGACTGATTCCTCGTCGATGAAATCCGCAAACATGCCAATGGCATTGGAGCCGCCGCCGACGCAGGCGACGACCACGTCGGGGAGCCCGCCAGTGCGCTCCAGCATTTGGGCCTTGGCTTCTTCAGAAATGACTTTGTGGAATTCTCGAACAATCGTCGGGAAGGGGTGAGGGCCGGCCGCGGTGCCTAGGAGGTAGTGAGACTCGTGGAACGTCGCGGTCCAGTCACGGAGAGCTTCGTTGACAGCATCCTTGAGGGTTCCTGAGCCGGAATCCACGGGCACCACCTTGGCGCCCATGAGTTCCATGCGGTAGACATTGGGCTGCTGCCTCTCGACATCCTTTGCGCCCATGTAGATCACGCAGTCGAGGTCAAGCAGCGCACAAGCGAGGGCGGTCGCCGTGCCATGCTGGCCGGCGCCGGTCTCCGCGATAATACGGGTCTTGCCCATTCGCTTGGCCAAGAGCGCTTGGCCGACTACCTGGTTGGTCTTGTGAGCGCCGCCGTGCACGAGGTCCTCACGCTTAAGGAAGATGCGTGCCTTTCCGCCAAGCTTGGTCGCTTCGGTGAGAGGCGTAGGGCGGCCCAGATAGTCCCGTAGGTAGCCGGCAAGTTCCTCGCGGAAGGCCGGATCATTCTGGGCGTCGACAAAGGCTTGCTCGAGCTGGTCGAGTGCTGGAATGAGTGATTCGGGAACAAATTGTCCGCCAAACTCACCGAAGTAGGCGGGAAGAATGGTCTCCCTGGTGTTCTGATCGTTGGTCATGATTGTCCTTTTGTCTCGGGCTGTTGCTAGGGCTCGGGTTGGGAATTAATACGTAAAGTGACGAATAGTATGGAAGGCCTGGGCGATGAGCGCACTGTCCTTTCGACCGTTGACTTCGACTCCTGAGTTAATGTCCAATCCGGCGGTGCCGACGCGAAGAGCCTCGGTGAGGTTCTCTGGATTCAGGCCCCCAGCGAGAAGTGACTTTGCCTTGACCTCGTCCGGGACAGACGTCCAGTCGAAGGAGGTGCCGGTGCCCCCGGTGCCGGAGTCGAGGATGAGGAGGTCGACGGCGTCGGCAAGCGCGGAGGCAAGGGCCGGGCCGTGGGGTGCCGTCATGTCGATGGCGCGCCACACCTGGCGCTCCCCCGCTGCTGCGCGTACGGACTCAATGAGTTCGAGCTCGGCCTTCGTGCTCCCCTGGTATGGCGCGTGGATTTGCAGGGCGGAAATACCGTCGAGGGCCAGTTCCTCCCAACCGGTAGTGCGGCGTGAGACCGCGACATAGTTAAGGTCGGGCTCATGAGCGATGATATCGAGCGCGGTTTCACGTGAAACATTGCGCGGCGATGCCTCTTCGAAGATGAGACCACCGTAGACCGCACCGGCGGCGCGGGCGGCTTGGGCCGCAGACCACGAGGTGAGGCCGCAAACTTTGTTGTGGCCATAGACAAGCTCACGGGCGGCGCGGTCGATGTCAGGTGTGCCGGTGAGCTGCGAGCCAACGAGGAAAGCATTGGCGTGAGAACCCAGGCGGCGAACGGTTTGGTTGTCGCGGATACCGGACTCCGAGACGATGACCTTGCCAGACGGCACGTGGTGCGAAAGGCGCTCGGAGCGAGTGAGATCGATGCTGAGGTCGTGGAGGTTTCGGTTATTGATTCCGATCACGTCAATGCCGAAGGCAGTGGCGCGGGCGACTTCCTTCTCGGTGATGGCTTCGGTAAGGACATCAAGTCCAAGGGAATCCGCGAGCTGCTTGAGTTCCGCGTAAGTCTTGTCATCGACGATCGACATCATGAGCAAAATAGCGTCAGCGCCGAAATAACGCGCGGCATAAATCTGGATCGGGTCAACGATGAAGTCCTTGCACAGCACCGGCAGGTGCGTCGACAGCGCTACGGTCTGCATGTGGTCATAGTCGCCGCCGAAGCGATCAGGCTCGCAGAGGACGGAGATAGCCGAGGCATAACGCGAGTAGACGCGAGCGATGGCCCCAGGCTCATAATGTTCCCGAATGAGCCCGAGCGATGGCGAGGCGGACTTGCACTCCATGATGAAACGGTTGGTGCCGTTGAGCGCATCGTAGAAGGAACGTTCTGAGCGCGGGAGGGCAGCGAGATCCACGTGTGCCAGGCGCTCACGGATGGCGGGCAGGTGCGTGCGGCGCTTGGCGACGATCCCCTCAAGCACGGTCGGCAGAGCCATAGTTCGCCTCCTCGTGCTTCTTCAGCCATGCAGCCACGGTGCCATCCTTGATGAGCTGGTCAGCATGCACAACGCCCTCGTGAATGGAGCCGGTAGTGCCATTGAGGTAGAACATCGCGCCGGCGGTCGCGGCGATCGCATCATGGTGGGCGGGCTTGCCGGTGCCGGCGAAGACGGCGCGCAGGGCCTCGGCGTTTTCCTTGCCATTGCCGCCGGCGAGGTCAGTTAGCTCGTGGCGGGAAATGTCCAGGTCCTCCGGGGTGAGCTCGTAGTGGGTTATGGTGCCGTCGCGAAGCTCCCAGACCTGGGTGGTGCCGTGGACAGCGATCTCATCGGTGCCGGCGCCGTGGACGACGAGCGCGCGTGTGCGGCCAAGATCCTTGAACACCTCAGCAATGAGCTGACCCTGTTCGGGGTTGGCGATGCCCATGATCTGGAACTCCGGGCGGCCCGGGCTGAGCAGCGGGCCCATGGTGTTGAAGAGGGTCGAAATCCCGAGTCCTTTGCGCACCGGTTGCGCGTGGGCAACCGCCGGGTTATAAGCCGGCGCAAAGAGGAACGTGAAATTCGAGGCCTCGAGCTGGCGGACCGCGCGGTCCGGATCGAGATCAAGCGGAATACCGAGGGCCTCGAGGACGTCGGCTGAGCCAGACTTGGAAGAGACAGAGCGGTTGCCGTGCTTGACCATCTTGACCCCACCGGCGGAGGCGACGAGGGAAGCGCCGGTGGTGACGTTGATGGTGTTAGCGCCATCGCCGCCGGTTCCCGCGGTGTCCATGAGCCCCTCGCCGGTGACCGGGAAGGGGCGGCCGGCGTTGAGGAAGGCGCGGGCCGCGCCGGCGACATCGGCGAAGGTCTCCCCGCGGGTGCGGATGTGGGTAAGGAGGGCGGCGATATGGATGTCGTCGTACTCCCCCACCGTCAGTGGGGTGAAAACCTCGATAGCCTGCTCGAGGGTCGGCTCGGAGATATCGAGGAATGCCTGCAGCGTCTTTAGTGCTTTATTGTCTGTCATTACTTGATTGCCTCCATAGTAGGTTGAGTAGAAAGTTGTTTGATGCAGCGTTCGATCATGATTGGTCCCGTCGGAGTGAGCACCGACTCCGGGTGAAACTGCAGGCCGAGGGCCATACCGTCGAGAGTTTCCGCCGCCATCGTGACAGGGCCGATGTCGGTCTCCGTCTCCGCGAGGCTGCGCATCTGGGCGGGAATGCGAGCACAGCCCAAGGAGTGATACCGCGCAACGGGGACGAGGCGGCCCACGTAATCCGGGTTATCTGGCTCGGAATCAGTAGTAAGCCCTTGGAAGAGTGGGTGCTTCGCGCCAGCGTCGGTCAGCGTCATGGGCACAGAAGAACCGTGTACCGGCCCGCAGGCTTCGACCGTGCCGCCGAAATGCTCGAGCAGCGCCTGAAAGCCCAGGCAGATGCCGAGGATGGGGATGCGGCCGAGGGAGGCGTCGATAAGCTGCATCATCGATCCGGCGTCGCGGGGATGGCCCGGCCCCGGCGAGAGGATGATGATGTCGGGCTCGGCGGCGAGGACCTCCTCCACCGGCACGGTGTTGCGGAAGACGGTGGTGTTATAGCCGGCGAGAGAATCGACGAGGTTATAGACGAAGGAATCGTGGTTATCGATGAGGACGACGTGCGGATTCATCGGATGACCTCCAGAGATGCGTTGTGTGCCTGGGCGATGGCGTTGAGCACCGCGTAGGCCTTATGGACCGTTTCATCGGCCTCGGATTGTGGGACGGAATCGCGCACGACGCCCGCGCCGGCCTGGACGACGGCCGTGCCATCCTTGACATAGGCGGAACGGATAACGATGCAGTTATCCATCGAGCCATCGCCGCGCAGGTAGCCGATTGCTCCGCCGAAGGAGCCGCGGCGAGTACCTTCGGTTTCGCGGATGAGCTCCATGGCGCGCAGCTTCGGAGCGCCGGTGAGCGTGCCCATATTCATGCAGGCTCGGTAGGCGTCGAGGGCGTCGAAATCCTCGTGCAGCGTGGCGACGACCCGGGAAACCAGGTGCATGACGCGCGAGTAGCGGTCCACCTGGAGCAGGTCGGCGACCTTTCGGGTGCCGGGGACGGCGACGCGGGCGAGGTCGTTGCGGGCTAAGTCCACGAGCATGATGTGCTCCGAGACTTCTTTGGAGTCGGTGCGCATCTCCAGTTCATTGCGGATATCCAGCTCGTGAGTGGCACCGCGCGGTCGAGTGCCGGCCACCGGATAGAGCTGTACCTGCCGGTCAGAGGCCGTGTACTTGAGGTTGGATTCCGGAGAGGCACCGAAGAGCTCGTGGTCGGCACCGCGCACGTAGAACATGTACGGCGAGGGGTTGGTCTCACGCAACGTGCGGTAGGCGGCAAAAGCATCGGGGCACTCGAGGCTAAAGGCGCGGGAAGGAACGACCTGATAGATATCGCCCGCATGGACGTTGCCCTGGAGGCGCTCGACGTGGCGGCGGAAAGCAGCGTCATCAATCGAGGCGTGGGTGCTGATGGTCTCGCGCGGTGCCGGGGCCTCTGGGGTGATGGGCTCGGTGGCGGCGGCCCGGTCGAGCTCCTCTTCGAGGGCGTGCTTGTCGACGCCCCACCCCTCAATCTTTGCCGTCTGCGTCAGGTGGTCCACCGTGAGGACGTGCTCGGCTACGAGAAATTCATAGTCGGGGTATTCGTTAGGGCCATCAGGAATCGGCGGCAGTGCCTCGAAGGTATCGACGTAGTCGAAGGCGAATCCCCCACCAAGGAAAGGTAGCGATTCGCCGGAATAGAGCTGGCTAAACTGCAGCGTGCGAAGGATATCCGCGGTTGAGGTGGCGCGGAGGCGGGCGCGCTCATCGTGCTCGGTTGAGAGCTCAAAGCTAAAGGTGGCGGTCTCCTCACCGTTCTGCCTCATCCTGGAGCGGAAGTCCTGACGAAGCTCATCTAAGAGTAGGTGACCGGCTGGCGTTAAGGCCGTTGCGGTGACCTCCTGGCCACGGCATACGACCTTGAGTGCTGCCTTGGTGATGGCGATGCAGGTGAGGTTCTTCTTGGACTCGATGTCCGCGGATTCTAAGAGCAGGGAATCCTGCGGTGTGGCGAGGGCATAAAAGAGCGCGCTGGCGTCGGGTGTGTACCTGACCTCGCGTTTGGCTGTAAACGGCATACTGTGTCTTTCTTTAACGATTTTGTGTGCTGCCGCGAGCTTCGCAAGAGAGCAAAACGCCGAAAAGCCCGCAGCTGCGGGCCTTAAATATGGGAGAACAACGAGGCCCGCGGGTTACGCGCGCCACCACCAAAGGTTAAATGTGTTCTTCACATCACTGACTCTAACACCGATACCTTCTGCCGTACAGATAAAGGGCGTGTGGGTACCCCCGTGCCCGAAAGGTGGTACGCCTTAACCAGCGATAGAGTGAGATAGGAAACATGCAGCTAAACGGTGTGATGGAGAACTCTAAAACTGTAGGACTATAGCTTTTGAGGGGCTAAGAATACCCCCGGCCGGGAAAAACATTCATAAAACTGCTGGTTAGAGGGATGGAAAAAGGATTAAATAGCGGTCACTACTGTCACTCTCGAGTAGATAAGGACCGATATGTTCTCTAAAACTTCCGCCGTTCTCTCAGCCATCGCCTTGAGCGCTGCTGCTCTCGTGGGATGCTCTTCGTCGTCGGAAAGCGCCAGCGGGGATTCCGGAGGTGGAGACTCCTACTCCATCGGAATTAATCAGCTGGTTCAGCACCCTTCCCTCGATGCCGCTGCAGAAGGATTCCAAGAAGCCTTCGAGGATGCGGGTGTGGACGTGGAGTGGGATGTCCAGAACGCCAACGGTGAGCAGGGCACCGCGGTGTCCATCTCCCAGCAGATGGCGAACGCCAACCACGATCTCTACCTGGCCATCGCCACCCCAGCCGGCCAGGCCATGAGCAAGTCCATCAAGGACAAGCCGCTGCTGTTCACCGCGGTGACGGACCCGGTGGAGGCGGAGCTGGTGGAGTCGCTGGATAAGCCGGGCAAGAACGTCACCGGTACCTCTGACGCAGCGCCCATCGAGGAGCAGGTAGAGCTGATCACCCAGCTGGTTCCGGATGCCAAGACCGTCGGCGTGGTCCACTCCTCCGCCGAGGTCAACTCCAAGGTGCAGGTGGAGCAGTTAACGGAGGCCGCTAAGCCGAAGGGTATTGAGGTGAAGTCGCAGACCGTAACCTCCGTGACGGAGATTCCGCAGGCCGTGGAAGCGCTGGGCGATGTCGATGCCATCTACGTGCCCACCGACAACATGGTCGTCTCCGGCATCTCCTCCCTGATCAAGGTAGCCAACGACAAGACCATCCCGGTCATCGCAGCGGACTCGGGCGCCGTTGAAGGCGGCGCCGCTGCCACCATCGGCATCGACTACAAGGAGCTGGGCCGTCAGACCGGCGAGATGGCGCTGCGCATCCTCAAGGACGGCGCGGACCCGGCCGAGACCCCGGTCGAAACCGCCTCTGAGTACACCTACGTCATTAACGAGGAGGCCGTGAAGGCACAGGGCGTTGAGGTGCCGCAGGAAATCCTAGACAAGGCTGAGACGCTGTGATTGGAGCACTTGAGCTTGGCCTCATCTATGCGGTGATGGCCGTGGGCGTCTACTTGACGTTTCGCGTCCTTGATTTCCCAGACCTGACAGTCGATGGCTCCTTCACCACCGGGGCGGCAACTGCCGGCGTGCTCATTACGAATGGGGTCAACCCCTTTGTGTCCTCGCTGGCTGGCTTCGCCACCGGATTCGTGGCTGGCTGCATCACCGGGCTTTTGCACACGAAGGGCCGCATCGATGGGCTGCTTGCTGGCATCCTCACGATGATCGGTCTGTGGTCCATCAACCTACGCATCATGGGCAGCGCTAACGTGCCACTGCTGACGCAGGATTCTGTATTCACCCCACTGGATGCCGTCATGGGAACCTGGGCCGGGGTGGGGCTGCTCGCTGTGGGCGCTGTGGTGCTCAGCCTACTGATCGTGTGGTTCCTGTCTACGGACTTGGGCCTCTCGCTGCGCGCCACCGGTGACAACCAACAGATGATTACGTCCTTTGGCGTGTCCACGGATTTCACCAAGATTCTGACCTTGGCTCTGTCCAATGGCCTGGTGGGTCTGTGCGGTGCGCTCATCGCGCAATATCAAGGCTTCGCCGATATCTCGATGGGCATTGGTCTCATTCTGGTGGGTCTGGCCTCCGTCATCCTTGGGCAGGCGGTACTCCGCCAGTCGCGCTTGTGGATGGCCGTCGTAGCGGTGGCAGTGGGATCTGTAATCTACCGACTCATCATCTTCGCCGCGCTGCAGGTGGGCCTCAACCCGAATGACATGAAGCTCATCACTGCGCTGTTGGTTATCGTCGCTCTCCTGGTGCCCCGCATGACGCGGGTACGTGGCAAAAGGAAGGCCTAAATCATGCTTAACGTAGACAAGATCTCAAAGACCTTCTTTCCGGGCACGGTGAATGAACGCCGCGCGCTTCGCGACGTCTCCCTGGAACTCGCCCCTGGCGACTTCGTCACCGTCATCGGGTCCAACGGTGCGGGCAAGTCGACGCTGCTGAACTCGATTGCAGGCCGTCTCATCCCGGATGCTGGAAAAATCACCATTGACGGCAACGATGTGACAAGCCAGCCGGAGCATAAGCGTGCGAGGAAGGTTGGGCGCGTCTTTCAGGACCCCATGGCGGGTACAGCGCCGAACCTGACGATTGAGGAGAACCTCTCACTCGCTTATCTGCGCGGCAAGAAGCGCGGACTCGGCCTGGGCCTCAACTCTGCGCGCCGGGCTGTTTTTGTGGAACAGCTGGAGTCGCTCGAGCTGGGCTTGGAGAAGCGCCTTGGAACGAAGGTGGGGCTGCTCTCCGGCGGCCAGCGCCAGGCGTTGTCGTTGCTCATGGCCGGCTTTACCAATCCGAAGGTGATGCTTTTGGATGAGCACACGGCTGCTCTCGACCCGCAACGCGCGGAGCTGGTGACCACACTGACGAAGCGCATCGTTGAGCAAGGGCAGCTCACTACACTGATGGTGACGCACAATATGGCGCAAGCACTGCAGGTAGGAAACCGCCTCATCATGATGCATGAGGGAGAGATCATCTACTCCGCTGACGCCGAGGAAAAGGCGAAGCTCACGGTGGAGGATCTCATGGCAGAGTTCGCGAAAATCAAGGGCGCGACTTCCGATAGGACCCTTTTGCAGTAGCGTTCCTCTGTGGTTGTTTCACGTGAAACCTAGGTGCCGTCTCTTCGGCGCCTAGGTCTTTTTATGCCTTGGGCTGCAGCATCCAAACGCAAATAAGGGCCCAGCGTTGTGCTGGGCTCTTTCGTTCTACGTGAAACCGAAACTACTTGAGCTTGATGAGAGCGGAGGAGAAGTAGTCCTCGACTGCTGATGGATCATCGAGAGGGAGAACAGCGCCTACGTACTGGTCCGGGCGAACGATGACCACTGCTCCGTCGCGGGAAATTCCGCGGGCATCGAAGATGTCCTTGTCACCAGGGAGAGCGTTGAAGACGTTCTCCCAATTCGGAACATTGAACTTGCCGTTGCGGGGGCGGAAGAGCAGTGGGGCGTCAAGAATCTCATAGTCGTGATGGTTGGTTTGCTGGTAGATGGCCTTCACGTCGAAGTAGGTATTCTCGTCAGCGCCCTCCGGGGTGAACTTGGCCAGGATGGGGCCGACCTTCTCTGCCCACTGGCTCAGCGTAGAGTCCTCGCCTGCCTTGGGGGCGTCGGCAAAAGCGTAGATACGGTAGCGGCCATCCGCGGTGTGCTGGTGGCCCAGGTGCTGAGGGTAGGCATCGCAGCGGCGCAGGACCTCGTAGGACTTGAAGCGCTTGCCCACTGGGAAGCCGGAAGCCAGTTCTTGGTGCTGGGTGGAGCCGACGATCAGGTTCTCCTCGTACTGAGTCATCATGCCGGCGGCGAACTCTTCCGCAGCAACGTAGTACTTCTCCACTGCCTCCGGATCGTCGAGTTCCTCGGTCGGGGTGGCCATGAGGGTGGACCACTCACGGTCAAAATTGATGAGGTTCTGGGCGGCCGGCTGGCGTTCGCCGTGGTAAGTGCTTAAGAGTTCCTTGGGAGCGCGGCCGTCGAGGACGTGACCCAGCTTCCAGCCGATGTTGAAGCCGTCCTGCATGGAGACGTTCATGCCTTGACCAGCCTTGGCCGAGTGGGTGTGGCAGGCATCGCCGGTGAGGAAGACACGCGGGTTTTCATCGCTATCGTCGAAGGCGTCGACCAAGCGGTGGCCCACCTCGTAGACGGAGTGCCACGCCACCATCTTGACGTCGATGAAGTAGGGCGAGTAGATCTCATTGGCCTTCTCGATGATCTTCTCAATCGGCGTGTTGCGGACCTTGTGGTTGTCATCCTCCGGAACGACGCCGAGGTCTACGTACACGCGGCAGAGGTAGCCACCTTCACGCGGGATGTGCAGGATTGAGCCGGCCTGTGAGTGGATGGCGCACTTGGTGCGCCAGTCTGGGAAGTCGGTGTCAACGACAACGTCCATGACACCCCATGCGTGGTTGGCCTGGTCGCCCTTGAGCGAGCGGCCAATGGACTTGCGGACGCGCGACTTTGCACCATCGCAGCCGACGACGTACTTAGCGCGCACGTCGCGCGGGTTGCCGTCGACATCCTCGAGGTGCACCGTCACTGGGTACTCGCCCTCCCCTACCTCCAGGGAGACGAAGTTCCAGCCGTAGTCCGGGGTGATGCGGCCGGGTGCGCGGCGGGCATAGCGGGCAAAGTAGTCCAGCACGCGGGCCTGGTTGACGATGAGGTGGGGGAACTCAGAAATGCCCTGCTCGTCGTCTACTGGGCAGGCACCGCGGGCAATCTTGGAACGATCCTGAGGATCGGGGTTCCAGAAGGCCATCTCCGTGATCTCATAAGCTTCTTCCGTAATTTCCTTGGCAAAGCCAAAGGCCTGGAAGGTTTCCACCGAGCGGGACTGAATACCGTCGGCCTGACCCAGCTCAAGGCGGTGCGGACGGCGCTCGATAATCCGCGTATTGACGTCAGGGAACATTGCCAGCTGCGCCGCAGCGATCATGCCGGCCGGACCAGAGCCCACGATGAGAACGTCCATTTCATCTGGAAGTTCAGAAACGCGATCGATGCCGAATCCGGCGGGCTCGAGCACGCGGGGATCTTCCGAAACGTAGCCGTTGTGGTGGAACTGCACTGTGGACTCCTTAGTTAGCGGTTGTAGTGGACGAGAACAAAGGGGGTCGTGGGGGTAATGACCACTCCCCCATTGCTATGTGAGCTTCGCTCTTGGAGGTGGTGACTCAGTTCAAGGTGTCTGGAGGATGTGAGATGGGTCGTATATGAGAATCATATATTATGCGCTCCCCTTGCACAATGAGTTGTTCGGAAAGGATGCGCATGCGTGGAGGGGGGCGTCGTCTAGCGCTGGCTGAAGATGAAGTGCCCCTGAGATTGCTCGACCTCGTGCTCTGCGCCGAGTGCGATTCCTTTGCGCTCACGCAGGATGAAGGTGCAGATGAAGCCGACAATCGAAGCGGAAACGAGGTAGCCCGATACCGCAAAGGTGGTACCCGTTGCCTCGACGAGCGAGGCGGCGATCATGGGGGCAAAGGCGCCGCCCAGGACCGAGCCGAGGGCATAGGTAATGGAGACGCCGGTGGCGCGAATGGAGGCCGGGAAGAGCTCAGCGTACATCGCAGACTGTGCGCCATAGGTGAGGCCCAGGCCGACAGTGAGGAAGAGGAGCGCACCGTAGAGCATCCCTAGGCTGCCCGTGTTGACCAGCGGGAAGAGAGCGGCGGCGCCAATGCCCTGCAGGATGAATCCGAGAAGATAGGTTTTCCGGCGGCCGATGTAGTCGGAGATGAATCCGGCGAACAATGTGGTCAGGGCCCACGCGAAGGCAGAAACGGTCACCGCGTTGAGAACGTCACCGCGGTCTAGCGCGACGGGGCCGTCGGGGTCCGTAGCGTAGCGCTGGATGTAGCCGCCCGTGGTCATGTAGCCAACTGTGCCGTTACCTGCGAAGACGAGCGCGGCTACCAGGACTAGCGGGGTGAAGTTCTTGAAGAGTTTGCCAATGGGGTTGGTGGCTTCTTCCTCTTCGCGCTCTGCAATCTCTTCGAAGACCGGGGACTCGTCGACGCCCATGCGGATGAGGTAGCCCACCAAGATGAGGACGAAGGAGAGCAGGAAAGGTACGCGCCAGCCCCAGCTCATGAAGGCGTCACCAGGCGCGATGGTGTTCATGATGGAGAGCACACCGGAAGAAAGCAACAGACCGGCAGGAACGCCGATCTGGGGGCCGGCGCCGTAGAGGCCGCGCTTGTCATTCGGTGCGTGTTCCACCGCCATGAGAACTGCGGAACCCCACTCGCCACCTGCGGAGATGCCCTGAATGATGCGCAGGGTGATGAGCAGGATGGGGGCCCAGATTCCGGCGGTTTCGTAGGTGGGCAGCACGCCAATGAGGGTGGTTGCGCCGCCCATGGCGAGGAGCGTGACCATGAGGACCACGCGGCGCCCGAAGCGGTCGGCGAAGTGTCCCGCCAGGAACGCGCCGACTGGGCGGAAGAGGAAGGACAAGCCAACGGTCAGGAAGGAAATGATGGTGGCTAGGCCACCCTCGAGAGGGCCGAACATGAGCTGGTTGAACACGAGTCCAGCCACTGCTGCATAGAGGAAGTAGTCGTACCACTCGATGGCGGTACCGATGGTTGTCGCGGCGACGACGCGGCGGCGTTCGGCCGTCGAAATTGTCGGCGTGACAGTTGTGTGCGACATAGTGAGATTCCTTTCGGCATGGGGTGTGCCATATACGGAAATGCGTGTGAGTTGAACCACTTGCGGTGGTGTTAGGGATAATATACGATCTGGGCAAGGATTTGTTCACAATTAAGGATTCTTCATGGCTGTACCTGAGTTCTTGCCGGTTAAACCGGGCAAAATGATCGCTGTCCATGTGGCCTTTGAGTCCCGCGCAGCGCAGCGCGGTCGCTGGCCCAAGACCCCGAGCTACTTCCTCAAGGCGACCAGCACGCTGGCCGAGTCGGGCGGGATCGTCGAACGCCCCCAAGGGACCGAGCTGCTGGCCTTCGAAGGCGAAATCGCACTCATCATTGGCACTCCGGCCCGCAACGTATCCCTCGAGGACGCGTGGAAGCACGTCGCCTACGTGACGGCTTCGAACGACATTGGCCTGTATGACTACAAGGTGCAGGACAAGGGCTCCAACACCCGTTCCAAGTCCCGCGATGGCTACACCCCCATTGGGCCGGAGCTTATCGACGCCCAGGGGATCGATCCCAAGGGCCTCCGCCTTCGCACGTGGGTCAATGGCGAGGTCGTACAGGAGGGAACCTCTTCCGATGAAGATCTCATCTTCCCGCTCGCCCAGTTCGTCGCGGACCTTTCCCAGCACATGACCCTGGAGACCGGTGACATCATCCTCACCGGTACCCCGGCCGGCTCCTCTGTCATTGAGCCTGGTGACGTCGTCGAGGTCGAGGTCGACGTGCCCGGGGGCGTGAGCTCCGGCAGGCTGAAGACTACCGTGAAGGAAGTCCCCGCCTCCTTTGATCCGCAGCTGGGCAACCTTCCCTACATGGACGATAAGCAGCGCGAGGATGCCTACGGAGACCGCGAATCCGCCGGGCTTCCCCCCAAGGGTGACGGTGGCCTCGACCCAGAGCTCAAGGCGGCCCTGGAGGAGGCCCCGACCGCCGGCTTGTCCGCTCAGCTGCGCAAGCGCGGCATCAACCAATCCGTAATCGAAGGCGTGTACCCGCAGGCCAAAGGAACCAAGATGGTGGGCGTTGCCCGCACGCTGCGCTTCGTGGCTGGCCGCGAGGACCTGTTCAAGTCCCACGGTGGCGGTCTCAACGAGCAGAAGAAGGTCTTCGACACGGTCAAGGAAGGCGAGGTCATCGTCATTGAGGCCCGCCAGGAATCCGGTTCCGGAACACTGGGTGACATTTTGGCTCTGCGCGCCAAGGTGCGCGGTGCCGCAGGCGTTGTCACCGATGGTGGCGTGCGTGACTACGAGGCTGTGAAGGAGATTGGCCTTCCCGTCTTCACCCAGGGCGCCCACCCCTGCGTTCTTGGACGCAAGCATGTCCCGTGGGATAGCGATATCGCAGTTTCTTGCGGCAACGCTACCGTCCTGCCGGGTGACATCATCGTCGGTGACGATGACGGCGTCGTGGTCATTCCACGCGATATTGCAGCCGAGGTCGCTGAAGGTGCGCTGGCCAAGGAACACGAGGACGAATGGGTTGCCTCCCAGGTGGAGACGGGCGCCAGCCTGGATGGCCTCTTCCCGCCCACCGGAGCGAACAAGGAAGCCTATATTGTTTTCCGCGACGGAAAGGCGGGTGGTCAATGACGGAACCCGCACTACCAGCTGGGGAAAGCAAGTCCCAACAGGCCTATAACTGGATAAGTGAAAAGATTCGTACTCGCGAGTATGAACCCGGGTACCGCCTCGTATTGGCAACAATCGCGGATGACTTGGGTGTCAGCGTGGTCCCCGTCCGCGAAGCCATTCGGCAACTAGAAGCGGAAGGCATGGTTACCTACGAACGAAACGTCGGCGCCAGCGTGACCACTCACAATCGCGAGGCCTATTACGAATCGATGGACATCGTGGCCACCGTGGAAGCAAACGCTACCGCCCAATCCGCCCCGCATCTTGACGCGGAGGATCTTGCCCGGGCACGGGAGATCAACCAGCGCATGCGGGAGCTCGATATCCACCACGATCCAGAGGAATTTACCCAGCTCAATAAGGAATTTCATAGCGTTCTCTTCTCCAAATGCCCGAACGAGAGGCTGAAGAACTTGGTGATGGACCAGTGGAAGCAACTGGAATATCACCGTGTCTCCACCTTTCGGTACGTGCCCGAGAGAGCCCAAGAGTCAACGCGCGAGCACGAGCAATTGGTCAGCCTCATCGAGGCTGGCGCGGAACCCGCCTACATAGAAAAAGTGGCCAGGCAACACCGCCTGACCACCCTCAGCACCTATCGCAAGACAAACGACTAAGGAGTCTCAAGCACCCATGGCTATCAACAACGATGCTGCTAAGCCCACCGATCTTCCCGAGAAGATTCTTCACTACATCAACGGCGAGTTTGTTCCGTCGATTGACGGCGATGAATTCGAGGTCCTGGATCCGGTAACGAATAAGACCTACATCAAGGCTGCTTCCGGCAAGCCGGCAGACATTGACAAGGCTGTCGCTGCCGCCAAGGAGGCCTTCGAGAACGGCCCGTGGTCCAAGGCCCTGCCGCGCGAGCGCGCACGCGTCCTCAACAAGATTGCGGACATTGTCGAAACCCGCGCAGACAAGCTTGCCGCGTGGGAGTCCTTCGACTCCGGCCTGCCCATCACCCAGGCCAACGGCCAAGCTAAGCGTGCTGCTGAGAACTTCCGCTTCTTCGCAGACCTGATCGTGGCGCAGGCTGACGACGCCTACAAGGTTCCGGGCCGCCAGATCAACTATGTCAACCGTAAGCCGATTGGTGTCGCGGGCCTGATTACCCCGTGGAACACCCCGTTCATGCTGGAGTCCTGGAAGCTTGCCCCGGCCATCGCCACCGGTAACTCCGTCGTCCTGAAGCCGGCCGAGTTCACTCCCCTCTCCGCACAGCTGTGGGCAGGAATCTTTGAGGAGGCTGGCCTGCCGAAGGGTGTCTTCAACCTGGTTAACGGCTTTGGTGAGGAAGGCTATGCAGGTGACCCGCTGGTCAAGCACCCGGATGTGCCGCTGATCTCCTTCACCGGCGAGTCCCGCACCGGCCAGATCATCTTTGGCAACGCAGCCCCGCACCTCAAGGGTCTGTCGATGGAGCTGGGCGGCAAGTCCCCCGCCATTGTGTTCAGCGATGCCGACCTGGAGACCGCGATTGATGCCTGCATCTTCGGCGTCTTCTCCCTCAACGGTGAGCGTTGCACCGCCGGCTCCCGCATCCTGGTTCAGCGCGATATCTACGACGAGTTCGTGGAGCGCTATGCCGCACAGGCCAAGCGCGTGAAGGTGGGCCTGCCTTCCGACCCCACCACCGAGGTCGGCGCTCTGGTCCACCCAGAGCACTACGAGAAGGTCACTTCCTACATCGAGATCGGCAAGCAGGAGGCCACACTGGCCGCCGGCGGCGAGCGCCCGGAGGGCTTCGAGGAAGGCAACTTTGTTCAGCCGACCGTCTTCGTTGACGTCAAGCCGGACGCCCGTATCTTCCAGGAAGAGATCTTTGGCCCTGTCGTTGCCATCACCCCGTTTGATACCGATGAGGAAGCACTCGAGCTGGCCAACAACACGAAGTACGGCCTTGCCGCCTATGTCTGGACCTCAGATCTGAAGCGCGCCCACAACTTCGCTCAAAACGTTGAGGCCGGCATGGTGTGGCTCAACTCCAACAACGTCCGCGACCTGCGCACCCCGTTCGGCGGCGTCAAGGCTTCCGGCCTGGGCCACGAGGGCGGCTACCGCTCGATCGACTTCTACACCGACCAGCAGGCCGTTCACATCAACCTGGACAAGGTGCATAACCCGGTCTTTGGCAAGCAGGACTAAGACGTCCACTCTCTACTCCCCCACCACTACTTCTATCTAAGGAGCCATCATGGCTGACATTCAGGCCCCCGACATTCTGCGTTGCGCCTACATGGAGATCATCGTTACTGATCTCGCTGCATCCCGAAAGTTCTACGTTGACACCCTCGGCCTTGTCGTGACCGAGGAAAACGAGAACGAAATCTACCTGCGCACCTACGAGGAGTTCATCCACCACAACCTCGTGCTGCGTCAGGGTCCCGTCGCTGCGGTTGCTGCATTCTCCTTCCGCGTCCGCTCTCCGGAAGATCTGGACCTCGCGGAGGAGTTCTACAAGGCGCGCGGTTGCGAGGTGCGCCGCAACAAGGATGGCTTTGTCAAGGGCATCGGTGATTCCGTCCGTGTACAGGATCCGCTGGGCTTCCCGTATGAGTTTTTCTACGAGGTAGAGCACGTCGAGCGTTTGGCCTGGGCATACGACGCCCACATCCCTGGTGCGCTGGTTCGCCTCGATCACTTCAACCAGATCACTCCGGATGTTCCTGCTGCCGTGAAGTACATGGAGGAGCTCGGCTTCCGCACCACCGAGGACATCCGCGATGAGGAAGGAACCGTTTACGCCGCATGGATGCGCCGCAAGCCGACGGTGCACGACACCGCCATGACCGGTGGCGATGGCCCGCGTATGCACCACATCGCCTTCGCTACCCACGAGAAGCACAACATCATCGCGATTTGTGACAAGTTGGGTGCGCTGCGCGAATCCGACCGCATTGAGCGCGGCCCTGGCCGCCACGGTGTTTCCAACGCGTACTACCTGTACTTGCGTGACCCGGATGGACACCGCGTGGAGATCTACACCCAGGACTACTACACCGGCGATCCGGATAACCCGGTCGTGACCTGGGATGTCCACGATAACCAGCGTCGTGACTGGTGGGGAACCCCGGTTGTTCCTTCTTGGTACCGCGATGGCTCCACGGTCCTCGACTTGGATGGAAACCCGGTGCCACTGGTTGCCCGTGAGGATGAGTCAGAGCTGGAGGCCACCATTGGCGCGGATGGCTTCTCCTACACCCGCAAGGAAGATGCGGAGGAGATGCCGGAGTGGAAGCAAGGCGAGTACAAGCTGGGACACCAGCTCTAAAACGACCTAAGTACTCAGGTTGATGAACGTGGCCCCGTGGCGTCGAAAGGCAAGCGCACATATCGCGGGGCCGCGTTGTTGTTTCACGTGAAACCTTCAGGTTCAACAAACCTGTTAAACAGAACAAACACGTTCTACAACACCTTAAGGAGCGAAGTACATGCTGGATGAGAAACAGCACATCGCTATTGCAGACGAACTGGCACAAGCCGAAAAAGACCGCACAATGGTCCCGTTGCTGACTGCCCGTTTCCCAGAGATGAGCATCGAGGATTCCTATGCGGTGCAGCGCGAATGGGTGCGCCGTGGTACCGAAGACGGCCGTCGCCTCGTCGGTCGCAAGATTGGCCTGACCTCGAAGGTCATGCAGGAGGCCACGGGAATCACTGAGCCGGATTACGGCGCAATTTTTGAAGACCAGGTCTACGAGAACGGTTCCACCATCGAGCACGCACAGTTCTCTAACGTCCGCATCGAGGTCGAGCTGGCCTTCGTGCTCAAGGAAGAGCTGAAGGGACCGAATTGCAGCATTTTCGACGTGCTGCGCGCGACGGAGTACGTCGTCCCAGCGCTGGAGATCCTCTCCTCCCGAATCGAGATGGAGGGCCGCACGATCGTCGACACGATTTCGGATAATGCGGCGCTCGGCGCCATGGTTTATGGCGGCAATCCGGTAGACCCTGCGGATGTCGATCTGCGCTGGGTGTCCGCGCTGCTCTACCGCAACGAGTCCATCGAAGATACGGGTGTGGCGGCTGCCGTGCTCAACCACCCGGCCATGGGCGTGGCATGGCTTGCCAATAAGCTCCACGCGCACGGCGATAGCCTGGCCGCCGGTGACATCATCCTGGCCGGTTCCTTCACCAAGCCCATGTGGGTCGAACCGGGCGATACCGTCCACGCAGACTACGGAAAGTTGGGGTCCATCACATGCCGATTCCAGTAAAGTTGCCGCCCACCTTCGCGGACGTCCTCGAGAAGGCTGAGCAGCCGCTCGTTGGCGCATGGATTTGTTCTGGCTCGGAGGCCGCGGCGGAGATCATCGCCTCGGCTGGCTTTAGCTGGACGCTGATCGATGGTGAGCATTCGCCCTATGGCCTGGAAACCATTCTTTCCCTGCTGCGAGCCACCGATGCCTATGGTCTTACACGCGTGGTCCGCGTGCCCGTGAATAACACCGCGTTGATCAAGCAGTACCTAGACCTCGGCGTACAGAACCTGATGGTGCCCATGATTGATACTGCCAAGGAAGCTGAAGCGGCCGTGGCGGCTATGCACTACCCGCCCCGCGGTGTGCGTGGAGTCGGTTCGGCGCTGGCCCGCTCCTCGCGGTGGAACGGCGTGGAGAACTACCTTGCGAACGCTTCGGACACGGTGAGCCTCACGGTGCAGATTGAATCTGCGACCGCAGTGGAGAACGTCGAAGAGATCGTGGCTGTCGAAGGCGTGGACAACATCTTCGTCGGCCCCTCGGACCTAGCAGCCTCAATGGGGCTTTTGGGCCAGCAGGCCCATCCGGATGTACTCGCGGCGGTCAATCACACATTTGAAGTAGTCCGTGCTTCCGGAAAGAAGGTAGGCGTCAACGCTTTCAACCTTGAACAGGCCCAGAAATACATGGCTTCTGGCGCATCATTTGCGCTGGTTGGGGCGGATGTTCAACTTCTTTCGGGTGCGGCACGTCAACTGGCAGACAAATTCCATTTGGGAGGGTAAAAAAGAACCATGAGTGAAAACAACAAGGTCAATATTGACGAGCTGCTGGCCAAGGTTCCGACCGGCTTGCTGATTAACGGTGAGTGGGTAGACGCCTCCGATGGCTCCACCTTCGATGTAGAAAACCCGGCTACCGGTGAGGTTATCGCTACCCTCGCGTCCGCTACCTCTGAGGACGCGAAGAAGGCTATGGACGCTGCCTGTGCAGTACAGGATGAGTGGGCGCGCACGTCCACCCGTGAGCGTTCTAACCTGCTGCGCCGCGCTTTTGACCTGGTGCAGGAACGTAAGGACGAATTCGCTGCGCTGATGACTCTGGAGATGGGCAAGCCGCTGGCGGAATCTTATGGTGAGGTCACCTACGGCGCGGAGTACCTGCGCTGGTTCAGCGAGGAAGCCGTCCGCAACTACGGCCGCACCCTGCCGGCACCGGAGGGCACCCTGCGCATGGTCACCCGCCGCAAGCCGGTGGGCCCGTGCCTGCTTATCACCCCGTGGAACTTCCCGCTGGCTATGGCTACCCGCAAAATTGCACCAGCCATCGCCGCTGGTTGCACCATGGTGGTGAAGCCGGCCAAGCTGACGCCGCTGACCACCCAGTACTTCGCACAGACCATGATCGATGCCGGCGTTCCGGCAGGCGTGGTCAACGTGGTGTCCGGTAAGTCGGCCTCTGCCATCTCTGAGCCGATCATGGCGGATTCCCGCCTGCGCAAGGTGTCCTTCACCGGCTCTACTCCGGTGGGCAAGACTCTGCTCAAGGCCGCTGCCGACAACGTCCTGCGCACTTCGATGGAGCTGGGCGGCAACGCTCCGTTCATCGTCTTTGAGGACGCCGACATTGACCAGGCCGTCGAGGGTGCAATGGGCGCCAAGATGCGCAATATCGGTGAGGCCTGTACCGCGGCCAACCGCTTCATCGTTCACGAGTCCATCGCCGATGAGTTCGCGGAGAAGTTCGCCAAGCGCATCGGTGAGCTCAAGGTCGGCAACGGCCTCGACGAGGGCGTCACCTGTGGTCCGCTCGTGGAGCAGAAGGCGCTGGATAACATCACCGCGCTTGTCGACGATGCCGTGACCAAGGGCGCCAAGGCCATCGTTGGTGGCAAGCCGGGTGAGGGCAAGGGTTACTTCTACGCCCCGACCGTGCTGACGAACGTCTCCCGTGATGCCCGCGTGGCGCAGGAGGAGATCTTCGGCCCGATCGCTCCGATCCTGACCTTCTCCGATGAGAAGGAAGCAATTGAGATTGCTAACGACACGGAGTACGGCCTGGCCTCCTACGTGTTTACCGAGGATTCTGACCGCATGTGGCGCGTTGGTGACGGCCTCGAGTTCGGCCTCATGGGCTTCAACGCCGGAGTTATTTCTAACGCCGCTGCCCCGTTCGGTGGCGTGAAGCAGTCCGGCATGGGCCGCGAGGGCGGCGCCGAGGGCATCGACGAGTACACGTCGCTGCAGTACATCGCGATGCGTGACCCGTACGCGAATGCATAACTAGTGCATTAAATTCGCTGCTAATAATGCTGGCATCTCCTTTGAGGGAGGTGCCAGCATTATTTTTTGCGTATAGTATTCGCTCTGATGTGGTGTGACAGCACTCATAGACAAATCGTGATCACGCACAAACAACAATCACTCTGTGTGGTGCGACACAATTACTAACTACACACCGAGATGCGTTGGGCTCGCTCCAAGGCATCTCGGGCCGACATAGTTAGTAAGGAGGAGTTGGCGTGGACACATCGACGCAGTCACCAGTGCTACCCGCTCGAAACGTACAGCCCGGGCACCGGGCTCCCAACGACCAAGAGGGCGGCCTGGGCGCCGGGCGCCTAGGGACAACGTCGCTAGTATTTATGATTATTGCGGCGTCCGCCCCCCTTACTGTGCTCGCGGGAGGCGTACCGACCAACTTTGCGGTATCTGGATTGTTGGGAGTCCCTTGGAGCTACTTAGTGCTCGGGATCATCCTCGTGTTCTTTGCAGTCGGGTACGGAATTATGAGTTCGAAGATTCAGAACTCAGGAGCCTTCTATGCCTATGTGTCTGAGGGGCTGGGCAACCGTCAAGGAATCGCAGCGGCGATTCTAGCGCTGGTTTCTTATAACATGATGCAGGTTGGCCTGTACGGAATCTTCGGTTTCTCCCTCGCCAATCTGATCAATGGTTGGTTCGGCACGAGCATTTCGTGGTGGATGGCGGCCTTGGTTGGCTGGGTCTTGGTAGCAGTCATGGGAGTCAGCAACGTCGACTTCTCGGCCAAGGTCTTGGGAGTTTTGGTAGCGCTTGAATTCCTCGTCGTTGCCGGTGTTTCTTTGTTGTCGCTAGGTGTTGCTCCCGAGGGAATCACCGCGGAAACGATGCGTCCAGGCCAGTTCTTCACTAACGGCATTGGCGTGCTTCTCGCTTTCGGAATCGCAGCCTTCATGGGCTTTGAGTCCGGTGCGATCTACTCGGAAGAAGCGCGAAATCCGGAGCGGACGGTTCCGAAAGCCACGTATATCGCTGTTGGAACTATTGCCCTTTTCTACGCCCTTTCGGCATGGGCGTTCGCTCAGGGAGTGGGGCCGTCCGTGATCATCGACAAGGCAACTGAGCTTGGTCCGGATTTGGTCTTCGCGTGGTTGGGCGAATATTCGGTATTCGCCGCAAACATCGCGAACTGCTTATTTGTAACCTCGCTTATTGCTGCTCTCGTGGCGTTCCATAACGCCGCAGCGCGATACTTTTTCTCCCTAGGGCGCTCACGCGTTCTTCCTAAGAAATTCGCGACATCATCTGCTAAAGGCGCTCCTATAGCTGGGTCTCTTACACAGACTGCACTTGCAATCGTTGTAGTGGCTGGCTTCGCAGTGGCTGGAAATGGGAGTGAAATGGGCGAGCTGTTCCCAGTTCTTACTCTCTTTACGTGGCTCACTAACGCGGCGGCATTTGGCTTGGTCTTCCTGCTTGCGGTGGTCAGCGTGTCCATCATGGTTTGGCTGAACAAGGAAGAGAAAGGCTACAGCCTCTTTACAAGGGTTATGGCACCGCTCGTCTCGGCTTGCGGGCTGATGGCTGTCTTCGCACTGGTGCTGGTGAACTTCCCGCTCATGATCGGCGACACCGGCCCAGATGCCCTCGTGTGGATAATGCCGGGGATCATCATCGCATCCGGAATCCTTGGCCTTATCTGGGGCGAGTACTTGAAACATAAGAAGCCGCATATCTACGCAGGTCTTCAAGACAATCTTGACCAAATCTAAAACTTAAGGAAGGCAATCATGGAAAAGAAGAATGTAATCGTCGTTGGTGCAGGATTCGCAGGTCTAACGGCAGCGCGCGAGTTGCAAACCGCTGGAATTGACTATCACATCGTGGAAGCACGCGACCGCATTGGTGGCCGTGCGTGGACGGATGACAGGCTCGGACGTCCGTTGGAGATCGGTGCAACCTGGGTGCACTGGCATCAGCCGCATGTCTGGTCCGAAATCACTCGTTATGGCCAGGATATTATCGCTTCGCCCGTTGTAGATACCGCCTACTGGTATGCCGGTGGTGAGCTGAAGTCTGGCACGGAGGCAGAGATGGATGCCAAACTGGCGCGGCCGATGGAGAAGATCTTCGAGAATTCTCGCGAATTCTTCCCAGAGCCGCACAAGCCGCTGCTTGTGCTGGATGAAAAATTCGGTGCATCCCAAGAGTTAAAGGATGCTTTCCTCGCTGCAGATCAGGCTGGAGTTCTCGATGCGTTGGAGGACGGTGACTTTACCCAGGAAGAAAAGGACCTCTGCAATGCGTATTGGTCGGCCGGGTACATCGGGTACCCAGAACAGGGCTCCTCTTTGATGGCCAAGCAGTGGGCAGCCTTGTGCGATCATCGTCTTTCCTTGGTGGATGAGCAAACGCTGCGATACAAGCTCGTCAATGGCATGCGGGGTATCTACGGCAACATTGCAAAAGATCTGACCGGAGAAATTCGTTTAAACACTGCGGTGACGGCGATTGAGCATGGAGAAGATTCAGCCACCGTTACATATGCGGACGGTACTTCCGAAACGGCAGACGCGGTGATTGTCACGGTTCCGGTCGGTGCGTTGGGGAACATTACGTTTACGCCAGGGCTGCCCGAGGGCGCGCAGAAGACTGTCGAGCAGAAGTGGAACTCAACTGGTTTCAAGGCGTGGATCAAGATCAAGGGGCACCACAATATTTTCGGCTACGCGCCTCAGCCGGCCGTTGTGTCTGTGCTGCGTTCGGAGTACTTCGAAGATGACGACACGACCATTTGTGTCGCCTTCGGCTCCGATCACGAGAAGATTGACTTAGAGAGCATTGAGGATGCGCAAAAGGTTGTCGATCAGTGGCGTCCAGACCTCGAAGTTGTTGGCGTTACCGGACATGACTGGGTTGCTGACGAGTACTCCGGCCAGGCCTGGGCCACGCTGCGTCGGGGCCAGTTCACCGAGGGATGGCACCATTTCCGTAGCTCCACTTCCTCGTTGCACTTCGCGGGGGCCGACTGGGCCTCCGGCTGGCGTGGAGTGGTTGTCGATGGAGCCATTGAAACCGGAATTTCCACTGCTCGCGAGGTCATCAACAAGCTGCGTGACTAACCGCTAGCTTCCGCACGGTACGCACTCGGTGACTTGTGGTACTCCGCCTTGAAGATGCGCGAGAGGTGCGAGGGATCGTACAGGCCATAGCGGGCGCTGATGTGGCTGATTGATTCCTCGGAGTGCCGCGGGTCCACGAGCTCTCGGCGGATGTGCTCGAGGCGCCTGGTTCTGATGTAGCTGCCTACGGAAAGGCCCTGTTCGGAGAACTTGGCGTGAAGGTGGCGCACCGACACGAAGAGTGCTTGGGCGATGGTGCTGGGGCCTAGGTCCGAGTCGCCCAAGTGCCTCTCGATGTAGGCGGTTGCCTGGTTGAACAAAAGCGTGCCCGCTGAGGGTTCATCGGCTACGTCGGAGGAGAGGACCGACACCAACATAGTGAGCGCGGAGCGGACCAAGGCCGTGGCGTGCGGGCCCTTGAGCAGATCGAGGTTCTTCGCGAGCTGCTCAAAGAGGGGAACCGCCACCGCGCCCAAGCCGTGTGAGCGTGAGATGGGGTTCGCGGTGAGGCGTTGGATCTGCGCGGGTGAAATATCGAGGAAGCTCTGCGGGAAATGCACAATGAGTGTGTTTTGCTCCTCCGGATAGCGCAGAGTGTAAGGCCGTTGGGTGACATACAGCGCTAGGTCGCCAGGGTGTAGCTCACAGGTTCGCCCGTCCTGGCTCATGGTTGAGGATCCGGTGATTTGCAGGCTGAGCTTGCAAAAGGGGGCCTCGTTGGCGGCTATCTTGAAGCGATTCACGGTGTGCGGGGAGGTGCACATATCGAAGAGGGATATGTCCCCCACTTTCGTTGACCGCAGCGTGGCGTGAAAGGAAGAGGGGTCCTCAGTGTCCACGTCGAGTTGTCCAAAAGACTCGGATGACGCGGTGCGCCATGACGCGATATCGAAGTACTCAACGGCGGAAGTAGACATAAGTGGCATCATATCGTGAGAACTGGCACATTTTTGGACAAATTGTGTGCACTCAGAGTCAATAGAGTCGGTGTGGTGCAGGTAACATCCTAGGTAAAAGTTTCTTTGGGCTTTGTTCGCGGGGCCCTCGACTTCTTTACAAGGAGATCTCATGACTCAGTTCGCCACCTACGCTGATCTGCTCAACGCCATCACGGATGAGAACGGACGCGACATCTTCAACCCTGCCACCGGTGAGGTTGTTGGTCGCGCCCCAGAGAACACCGTTGAGGACCTCAACGCTGCAGTTGAGACCGCACGCGCAGCGCAGAAGGACTTTGCCAAGCTTAGCGACGCCGACCGTTGCGAGCTTCTCACCAAGGCCGCCGCCGCCATCGACGCTAACGCAGAGGCGCTCGTGGAGCTGCTCTCCCGTGAGCAGGGCAAGCCGCTCAACGGCCCGAACGCCCGCTTCGAGGTCGGTGCCTGCTCCGGCTGGCTGAATGCCACCGCCTCCTTCGAGAACCCCAACTACACCGCCGTTGATGATGACATCACCGCCACCGTCAACTACCGCCCACTCGGCGTCGTCGGTGCTATTGGCCCGTGGAACTGGCCGATGATGATTACTATCTGGCAGATTGCGCCGGCGCTGCGCATGGGCAACGCGGTCGTCGTCAAGCCCTCCGAGTACACCCCGCTCTCCGTATTGGGCCTGCTCAAGGTTGTGAACTCCGTGCTGCCGGAGGGTGTCCTCCAAGTCGTTAGCGGCGCCGGTGAGGTTGGCGCGGCGCTGACTACCCACGAGGGCGTCGACAAGATCATGTTCACCGGTTCTACCGCCACCGGCAAGAAGATCGTGGAGGCCAGCGCGGACAACCTCACCCGCCTCACGCTGGAGCTTGGCGGCAATGATGCGGGCATCGTACTGGATGATGCCGACCCGAAGGAGATCGCAGGCGACCTTTTCTGGGGTGCCTTCATCAACACCGGTCAGACCTGTGCGGCGATGAAGCGCGTGTACGTGCCGGAGTCGCTGTACGACGCCGTCTGCGAAGCCCTCGTCGAGGTGGCCAAGGTCTCCCCGATGGGCGTGGGCTTGGAAGAGGAGAACGTGCTCGGCCCGCTGCAGAACAAGCAGCAGTTCGACATCGTGGACAAGCTTGTCAACGCCGCCAAGGACTCCGGTGCCCGCGTGCTGCTGGGCGGTGACCCGGACTATGACGCGCCGGGCTACTTCTACCCCGCCACCCTGGTGGCAGACATCGACCCGAACAACCCGCTGGTCGTGGAGGAGCAGTTCGGTCCCGCACTGCCGATTGTGAAGTACACGGACCTCGATTGGGCCATTGAGCAGGCCAACAAGCTTGACGTGGGCTTGGGCTCTTCCGTGTGGTCCTCCAACCGCGAGCGCGCTCTGGACGTCGCCGCGCAGCTGGAGGCGGGTACTACCTGGATCAACGCCCACGGTGCCGTGGATCCGCGCGTACCTTTCGGCGGCATCAAGTCCTCCGGCTACGGCGTGGAGTTCGGCACCGAGGGCCTCAAGGGCCTGGCGTACCCGCAGATTATCAACGGCTAAAACCGCCGTGGCGCTGCTATTCTTAGCGCCATGAGCACCGCCAAAGTCCCGGAGATCGAGTACGCAGCCTTCGACGCCATGAAGGAGGTTGCGTCCTCGCTGAAAGCTGCCTACCTCACTAGGGCCGCTGAAGCAGGCAACGACGTTGAATCGCAATGGTGGATTCGCCAGAACTGGCTGGTAGAGGACATGGTTGGCGAGGTTGATGCAACTGACATCGAAGCCATCCGATCCGCTGCGGCTCTCTTTGCGCAGCGGCTTGAAGCCCTCTCCTCCGAGCACAAAGCGGCATAGCCTATGCTTTCTGCCGCTGACTTCCCCGTTGATCCGCAGGTTATGGAGCAACGGCTAAAGACTCTGCAAGCCAGCTATTTCGGCCGATCGAATGCTCATGGTCCGGCTGTTCCAGAGGTCATTTATGTGGCGGGGCAGCCAGCGTCAGGCAAATCAACGGCCATTGAATCGGTAAAGAACGGTCACGCGGTCCTTGATTCCGATGAGATTCGGAAGCTGCACCCCGCCCTCGACGAGATTGTGGAGCGCGATCCCTTACGCATGGACGTACTCACCAATGGGCCGGTGCCCTATTGGATGTCCTCGCTGATTGAGTATGGCCGTCAGCACGGGCACTCCCTCATCATTGAGAACACGCTGTCCAACCCGGAATTCATCGCGGGTGAGATAGCCAAGTTTCGGTCTGCGGGTTTCCGCGTGAAGGTCGTGGGCCTGGCGGTGGCGCAGGAGGTCTCCAGGCTGGGCGTGGTCCAGCGCTACCTGGAGGCGCAGCGTGTGAGCCGCTACCCGCGCTGGACCAATGAGGTTTCCCATACGTCGGGCTTTAAAGCCATCGTCCCAGGGCTTCAAGCGATTGCCCCGCTTGTCGACGACCTCGAGATCCGCACCCGCGACGGCCGTACCTTGAGCGGCATCGAGGATATTGAAGCCGAGCGCGCAACCTGGTTCGACTCCCCCGCTGTTCGGGCCGACTGGCTGGCCCGTTTCGACAGCTGTGACTTGAGTGGGCTTGAAGCTGAGAAGCTCACGCAAAACCTCGTGGCTGATGCAGAGCTTATCCGCAAGCTTTAAGGCTGTGCCCGTGGAACTGCGCGCCCGGTAGGCGGTGAGAGCTTCGTGTCAAAGCGGCTGCTGGCGAGCTGGCGGTCTGCGAGGTCTAGCAGGCTGAGGATGTCGTCTGCGTGGAGTTTAGATTCAACGTGTGATCGACCGCCGATTATCGGGCACGCTGGACTTCAGTTCATCTGTGGTCGAGCGGCCCAGGCGTTGACATTGCATTGCTGCTCGGTGTGGTCGCCCGCAGCCCGAGCGAGTGTCTCGCTCCGGCTGCGATCGCTGTGATGCCGGTCCATGACTGGACATCGCACTGGCCTCTGCTGTCGTCGCTGACGGCGACGACGGTGCCGTCTTCGTGTAAGCCGACGGTGTGTAGGTAGCCGGCAAAGACCCCGGACACGTGTGTCCACCGGGCGACGTCGGTCTGCCCTCGCTGATTGTTGCCAGTTGCGAGGGCTGTGCCGTCGCGTCGAACTGCGATTGTGTGCCAGTCGCCGCATCCGATCTCAGTTGACCATGATCTCGCTGTAGATTGTCCTACGTGGGGGGCATGTGGTGGAGTAAAGATTTTCGACCTGACATCTGGCCGCAAGACAGGAAGGAGCCCGGGACCGGGAGTACGATGCCTAATGATCCTCTCAACCTCGACAAGGCCGGCGAGTGGGCTGGCGTGTGGTGGCTGCCGGAAGCCCCTAGCGAGAAGGTCCCGGGTGTCCTACGGTACGACCCGGAAGATGGTCTCTCTCTGTCGCTGATCGGCACCTTCGAGGATCGGATCTTGACGACGGACTCGTCTGGATGGACTGCTGTTCACGAAGGAACCCGCACCTGGGAAGTCATGCACGGTGTGGCCGAGCTCAGGGAGATCACACTGCTTGGCTGTGTTCCTAGGAGCACCAGAAGGACCATGGGTGCGCGAGTGGCGAGCCCTGATAAGCAGACCGTGACCGCGACGGTCGCCATCATCGGCGCGCATGTCAGCGGTGACGCGGATCCGGCGTTCGCTGGGGCAGAAGTCTCAGTCGAGGATCTGAGTCTCTGGGCGGCGTCTTCTGTGTTCGAAGGATCCCTCGGGGCTCCCGACGGCAAGATCGATGGGACCGGGCGTATCTCGGTGAAGCCGGTCGAGGCGCAATCGGTCGTGGTCGACGACACTGAGTATCGCCTTCAGCACACGCACACGCTTCCATTCTTCGATCAGCGCAAGGGAGGAAGCGTCGGACGTATGCGGGACACGGTGTCCATCTGCGTCGTGCCAGCCGAACCATTCTCTCTGAGTGTTGCTCTGCAGGAGGCGAGCCTGGTGCAGGACCTGATCTCCCTGGCGACGCATCGCGCGGCCGGAGTGATCTGGCTCCGACTGGAAGTTGCCGGGACCGAGTCGCACTTCCCTGATGGCTGCCCGCTGCCGCGCCGACGTGCCGATGTGCTCTACTCACCGGCCGCGCTTGGAAAACACGACGCGAAAGTCGTCGATCACCACCGAATGTTCTTCACCTGCGGCTCGATCCCATTTGAGGAGGTCATGCCCCGATGGTGCGAGGCCCATGGCCGCCTGGAGGCAGCGACAAACATGATCTTGGGCTTGCGCTACGCACCGGCCCGTTTTGTTGAGAACAATCTTCTGACGGCAGTCGGTGCTGCCGAGGTGTTGCACCGCAACCTCCGCATCGACGAGAAACCGTTCCCCAACGCGGAGTTCAGGGCGATGCGAGAGGCGATGCTGGCGCAGGTTCCCGATGAGCACCGAAACAGGTTCAAGGGGGCGATCCGCAACGACCCGACCCTCCGTGATCGGCTCCATGCCCTCGCCGCGCGACCCGATCAGGAAGCGATTGCACTGCTCTTACCGGATGTCGACCATTGGGCGAAGTGGACGACGCGCGCCCGCAATGACCTCGCGCACGAGGGCAGAACGCCCAACCATTCCATCGAGGAGCTGATCGCCGTCGTCGAGGTGACGACCGCGGTCGTAATCCTCAACGTCTTGCACGAGCTCGGGTTGCCGGCGGAGCGGCAGCGAGAGATCGTGCGGGAGCACCCGCAACTGAGGGCTACGTTCCGTACCGCTGCCGAATGGCTGGTTCCCTCACCAAACCCTTAGGTGCACTGCGATAGCCGCTACTTCGGAACCTCCGTGACGCTGCTGCCCGGTCGTTTAGTGCGAGACGCGTGTAAGCCTGCTCTATCGCTCGTTCGTTGAGTGCGTCATGGCGGGCGGGCGAGACGACCGGCTGTAAGTGGTGGCAGCGCGTCAGTGCCGCCTGGTGCGGCGGTGAGACGGGAGAATGTCGTCGGCCCTTAAGAACGCGGTGGAGTTCCGCTTCAATGTCAAAGCTCCATGTCGACGTGCTGCCGGGCCCGTTTCCCCCGGAAGCATGTCTGAGACCGTCATGACGCCTGAGACGCTTGCCCTACGCGGGATTCTCGTTGCGCGTCTTGACTAGTTCCAGGTGCTCATCGATCGGTACGGCGCGACCAACCCGAAGTTGTTCGGGTCCGTCGCGCGCGGCACCGCGTCTGCAGGATCGGACATCGACATCCTCGTCGGGATGGACCCTGCGGAGGGACGTCTCCTGATGCGTGCGTCTGGTCTGCTCGAGGAGAGTCGCGCTCTGTTCGGGCGCGATGGCATCGACGTGTTTCCTGCCCAGTTGCTCAGGCACCCGGTATCCGCTTCGACGCTCGCCGAGGCGGTGCCGCTGTGAGTCGCAGTCCGGCGAAGCCGTGAACCATCTTCCCGATGAGATCACCGGCGCGCATCCTGAGATCGTCTGGCCTCAGATTCGGGATTTCCGCAACATCCTGGTGCACCAGTATTTCGGCGTCGACATCGACGTGGTCCGCGATGTCGTCGATACTCATCTGCCTCCTCTTGCCTAGGCGCTGCGGTGCCACATCTCTGCTGACTGACGGCGCGGCTCCAAAGGTTATTCGGCTACGGAACGTGGTCGAGTTTAAGTTCAATGTTAGCTAAGGGCCTTAT